>NZ_LT634361.1:2775000-3105485 GCF_900119795.1 Tenacibaculum maritimum NCIMB 2154 | reverse complement strand
AAGATCTTAATAAAAAAAGACTGAGCAATTAAGCTCAGTCTTTTTTGTTAGTTGCTAATTCTAAATTAGCAGTATTTATAAGTTGATAACTATTGCTCCAGAAAAAGATTCTTGGATTTTGTGAAGTGCTTTATCTGCTTCTAAACGAGTTTTGTAATTTCCTACGTGGATCTTCCATTCAGGAGCATCGTATTTTAATTTTGTATAGGTATCAGGAAAAGTTAATTGAAAGCGATTGCGGAGGCTTTTGGCTCTTTTTTCAGTACCGTTATAAAGTTGTATTCTGTAACCATAACCAACACTTTTATTGTATTCTCTTTTTTTTGCAATTAGAGAGTTAATGTCTTTGTTTTCAGTGAGGTTAGATTGTGCATTTGCATTGGTTATATTGGCAAATGAAATGATGAATAAAGCTAGAAATAGTTCTTTGATTTTCATTGTTTAAAATGTTTTTACAAAAGTAATGAGTTGTAATCGAATAGATTGTAGAGTTTATTTATTTAGAATTGATATAAATTACAAATTAGGATTCTCTTAACATTTCACAATTTGAACAGAAATAGTACTTTTGTGCAACTGTTCATAGAACACATTTGTTTTTGTGTTCATGAAAAAATCGTACCAAAATAGATACAAAATTTATATTTTATAGTATGAAAAGTGTGAATAAACACAATAGACTAAGTCAGATACTCGTAAAGAGTTTTACGTTCCTATTAGTTTTTTCTTTGAGTCTTTCTTTGCAAGCGCAAGAAGGTTCAATAGATAAAGCTCGTCAAAAAGAAGGGAAGAAATTATTTAAATCTTTATGTGCATCTTGTCATAAGTTAAACAAGAGGTTGGTAGGGCCTAAACTTGGAGGCGTAGAAGAGCGTAGAGAAAATGCATGGCTAAAAGCTTGGATTAAAGACAATGCGGCTTTAAGAGCGACGGGTGATGCAGATGCAATCGCAGTTTTTGATGAGTATAAGGGGTCTAATATGACGGCCTTTCCTCAGTTAACAGATAAGAATATTGATGATATTCTGTATTATACTACCGTTGGAGATATTAAGAAGCCAACAGAGGTTGTGGTTTCTGGTACAGAGGGAGGTTCTGAAGGGGGTGGTCCTAAATGGTTGATTAATATATTAGCGGCAGCAGTTGTTGTAGGTTTCTTGATAATCGCTAGCTTGTTGAAAACAATAAGTGAGTTAAAAGGAGCTCCAAAAACACCTGGGATTACCGGTAATTTAGGAGAGCTGTGGGAAGGTATTAAGAAAAATACATTCTTACATGTTTTAATCGTAATCTTTGGAGCGTTGATAACTGCTTACTTCTTGTTTGGTACTTTGTTTAAAGTAGGAGTAGATCAAGGATATCAGCCAATTCAACCGATTGCTTTTTCTCATAAAATACACGCTGGAGATAATAAGATAGATTGTCAATATTGTCACTCTTCTGCTAAACACAGTAAGACATCTGGGATACCATCTGTAAACGTTTGTATGAATTGTCATAAAAATATTTCTGAGGTAGCAGAAGATACAAAGATAGAAGGTATGGGTAAGGCTCAACTGGATAAAGAGATTCAAAAGATTTATGCTGCTGTAGGGTGGGATACTAATACATTAGAATATACTGGAAAAACAAAGCCTGTTAAATGGGTAAGAGTTCATAATTTGCCAGATTTTGCGTATTTTAACCACTCGCAACACGTAACTGTTGGAGGTGTTAAGTGTCAGAAATGTCATGGGCCAGTTGAAGAAATGGATGAAGTATATCAATACTCACCATTAACTATGGGATGGTGTATAGACTGTCACAAGGAGACTAAAGTAGATTTAAAGGGTAATGATTATTACAAGAAAATCCACGAAGAGTTGTCTAAGAAATATGGAGTAGACCAAGTAACTGTAGCTCAGTTAGGTGGTAAGGAATGTGGTAAGTGTCATTATTAATCAATTAGAAAGTAAAATAACTTATATAAATGGCTTCAAACAAAAAATACTGGCAAAGTGTTGAGGAACTAAAAGATAGTTCTATTGTTGAAACGCTAAGTAAAAATGAATTTGTAGAAGAAATTCCAACAGATGAATTTTTAGGAGATAAACAAACATTGGAATCATCATCTACCTCTCGTAGAGATTTCTTAAAATATGTAGGATTTACAACTGCTGCGGCTTCATTGGCTGCATGTGAAGGTCCTGTTAGAAAATCTATTCCTTATGTTGTAAAACCAGATGATATTACAGTAGGAGTAGCAGATTGGTATGCTACAACGATGGCAGATGGGTATGATTTTGCAAATATATTAGTGAAAACAAGAGAAGGGCGTCCTATCTTAGTTATGCCTAATAAAGAAGCAAATGGAGAAACCAATGCTCGTACGCAAGCATCTGTGTTATCTTTGTATGATGATGCACTTCGTTTAAAAGAACCTAAAAAAGGAAAGGCTACGATTTCTTGGGCTGATGCAGATAAAGAAATTATAGGTAAATTAAATCAGTTAAAGGAAGCAAATGAAGAAGTTGTTTTACTAACTGGAACATTAGCCAGTCCTTCAACGGAGAAGATAATAGCTGATTTTATAGAAGTATATCCAAATGTGAAACATGTGTCTTATGATGCTGTTTCAGAAAGCGGAGCTTTAGATGCATTTGAGGAAATGCATGGTAAGAGAGCTTTGCCTAACTATGATTTAAGTAAAGCAGAAGTAATAGCTTCTATCGGGGCTGATTTCTTAGGAGATTGGCATGGAGGTTTTGAAAAGTCATATGTTGCTGGTAGGAAGCCAGAATTAGGTAAGATGTCTTACCATGTTCAGGTAGAAAGTAATATGTCTTTAACAGGAGCAAATGCTGATAAAAGAATTGTTGTAAAACCTTCTGACCAAGTGTTTGCTTTGATTAACTTGTATAATGCAATAACTGGAGGTGTCTTACCTTCTAAAGCAACACCAATAGATGCTGATATTAAAAAATTAGCAACTGCTTTGAAAAAAGCAGGTTCTAAAGCTGTTGTAATGACAGGGTTGAATGATAAGAATGCACAATTAGTAGCTCTGGCTATTAATAAGGCATTGGATAGCGAGATAATTGATACTGTAAATGTAAATTACACGAGAAAAGGTAATGATACAGAAGTAGCAAGGTTGATTGCAGATATGAAATCAGGAAAAGTGAGCGGGGTAATTACATACAACGTAAACCCAATTTATACTTTGGCAGATGCTGCTGGTTTCTCTGAAGGATTAAAGAAAACGAAGTTGTCAGTTGCTTTATCATTGCAAAATGATGATATGGCAAATGCTACACAATATGCATTACCAACGCCACATTATTTGGAGTCTTGGGGAGATGTAATGAAAACCGAAGGAACTTATGGTTTAATGCAGCCAACAATAAAGCCATTGTTTAATACGCGTCAATTGCAGGACGTTTTGTTAAAATGGTCAGGAAGTTCTGTAAACTATTATGATGCTTTAAAAGAATATTGGAAAACAAATGTTCTAGGAGGTAAATCTTGGAATCAAGCATTGCATGATGGTTTCTTTACGGTAGAAAATGATGTTTTAGAAGATGTAATAGAGAGTGCAATTGATTTAGCACCTGTAGGAGCTCAATTAGCAGCTTCTGCAAAAATAGCATCAGGATTTGAGTTAAATTTATACACTACAACAGCATTAGGAGATGGGAAACAAGCAAATAATCCTTGGTTACAGGAGTTGCCAGATCCATTAACACGTGCTACTTGGGATAATTATTTGACAATGTCATTGTCAGATGCTCGTGAGTTAGGTTTTGAAAATCCAGTTAGAGATAATGGAGCAATTGACGGTAACTATGCAAATGTAACAGTTAATGGAGTTACTCTTAAAAATGTTCCTGTAATGATACAACCAGGACAGGCAAAAGGATCTGTTGGTTTGGCATTAGGATATGGTAGAACGCAAGGCTTAAAAAAGGAAATGCAAGTAGGGGTAAATGCTTACCCTCTATATGTAAATGGAAATCATATACAGTATAATGTAGCTATAGAAAAAACTTCGGGATGGCATGAGTTTGCGTGTACTCAAGTACAAAAAACAATTGCTGGACGTCATGATATTTTAAAGGAAGCTACTTTAAAAGAAGTTACTAATAAAAACTTAGATCCTAAACATACGTGGAATAAGCCATTCATGGTTTCTTATGACCACCAAGAGGTTGAAGCTAAAAAAATAGATTTATGGGAAGAGCACAATCGTGAGATAGGGCACCATTTTAATTTATCAATTGATTTAACTTCGTGTACAGGATGTGGAGCATGTGTAATTGCTTGTCATGCTGATAATAATGTGCCCGTAGTAGGTAAAAATGAAGTGCGTGTAGGTAGAGATATGCACTGGCTGCGTATTGATCGTTATTATTCTTCTACGGTAGAAGATAGACAGCATGATAAAGAACAAGCTTCCATGACTATGGAGCAGTTTAAAGCTGAAAATCCAAATATAGCTAATCAAGATATTGAAAGAAAATATACAGAACGCGTATTAGAGTTGAGTAAAGGTGACTTGTTTGATGCTTTGGAGAATCCTGCTGAGAACCCACAGGTAGCTTTCCAACCAATGATGTGCCAGCACTGTAATCATGCGCCATGTGAAACAGTATGTCCAGTAGCGGCAACATCACATGGACGCCAAGGTCAAAATCAAATGGCCTATAACAGATGTGTTGGAACAAGATATTGTGCAAATAACTGTCCGTATAGAGTTCGTCGTTTCAACTGGTTTAACTACGCTGAAAATGATGAGTTTGACTTTAATATGAATAATGAGTACGGAAAAATGGTGTTGAATCCAGATGTAGTTGTTCGTTCGCGTGGAGTAATGGAAAAATGTTCATTCTGTATTCAATCAACTCAAGAGGTTATTTTGAGGGCAAAAAGAGAGAAACGACCTGTTAGAAAGGATGAGTTTAACGATGCTTGTGCTTGTTCAGCAGCTTGTTCATCAGGTTCTATGGTCTTTGGAGATATTAACAATCCAGAAGATCCAGTAACTCCTTTAGTAGAAGATAGAAGAGCATTCCATGTGCTAGATTACATCGGAACAAAACCAAATGTTGTATATCAAGTAAAAGTTAGAAATACAAACGAAGCTTAATTATAAAATTAATAAGAATATAATTTATGTCGTCTCATTACGAATCATCTTATAGAGAACCTTTAGTGTTAGGTAATAAAAGTTACCATGACATCACTGAAGACATCGCAAGGCCTATAGAAGGCAAAGCAAACAAAAATTGGTATATCGCATTTTATATCTCCTTAGCAGCAATGCTATGGGGGTTTGGATGTATTTTTTATACCGTAGGAACAGGTATTGGAGTTTGGGGATTAAGTAAAAATATTGGTTGGGCATGGGATATTACCAACTTTGTATGGTGGGTAGGTATTGGTCATGCTGGTACATTGATTTCTGCTGTACTGTTATTATTCCGTCAAAAATGGAGAATGGCAATTAACCGTTCTGCTGAAGCAATGACAATTTTTGCGGTATTCCAAGCAGGTTTATTCCCAATCATTCACATGGGACGTCCATGGAATGGATACTGGGTATTACCAATTCCTAATCAATTCGGATCATTATGGGTAAACTTTAACTCGCCTTTATTATGGGATGTATTCGCAATTTCTACGTATTTATCGGTATCATTAGTATTCTGGTGGACTGGTTTATTACCTGATTTTGCAACAATTCGTGATAGAGCAGTAAAGCCTTTCCAAAAGAAAATATATTCATTGTTATCTTTCGGATGGTCTGGTAGAGCTAAAGATTGGCAACGTTTTGAAGAAGTATCTTTAGTATTAGCCGGTTTAGCAACACCATTAGTACTTTCTGTACATACAATTGTATCGATGGACTTTGCTACATCTATTAATCCAGGATGGCACTCAACAATATTTCCACCTTACTTCGTAGCAGGAGCAATTTTCTCAGGATTTGCCATGGTACAAACCTTATTAGGTATTATGCGTAAGGTAACAAATATGGAAGCATATATTACACGTTTACACGTAGAGTATATGAACATTGTAATTATTTTAACAGGTGGTATTGTAGCCGTAGCTTATGCAACTGAATTCTTTATTGCATGGTACACGGGGTCTCCTTATGAAAATTATACATATTTATCTTTTGGAGCAGAAGCAGGAGCTTATGGATGGGCATTCTGGTCTTTATTAATATGTAATATTTTTACACCACAATTATTATGGTTTAAAAAGATTAGAAGAAGTTTTATCTGGTCTTTCATTATATCTATCGTTATTAATATTGGTATGTGGTTTGAGCGTTTCGATATTATTGCAATTGTATTAAGTAAAGGACATTTACCATCTACTTGGTGGCGTTTTGAACCTACGTTTGTAGATGTTGGTATCTTCATTGGAACTATAGGATTCTTCTTTGTATTATTCTTATTATATGCAAGAACATTCCCTGTAATTCCTACAGCAGAGATTAAGACCATTTTAAAGTCATCAGGAGAGAATTTTAAAAAATTAAGAGACGAGAACAATGAGCACTAATAAAGTAATTCACGCATTATATAATGATGATGATATCTTAATGGATGCCGTTAAGAAGGTAAAAGCAGAGCATCATCATATTGAAGAAATATTTTGTCCATTTCCAGTACACGGATTAGACAAAGCAATGGGATTAGCGCCAACGCGTTTAGCAATTACCGCTTTCTTTTATGGTATTACTGGTTTATCAGTTGCTATATGGTTAACTTGGTACACAATGATTGCTGATTGGCCTCAAGACATTGGTGGTAAGCCTAATTTTTCTTGGTGGACAAATATGCCAGCATTTGTACCTATTATGTTTGAGATGACCGTGTTTTTTGCAGCGCACTTAATGGTTATTACATTTTATATGAGAAGTAAAATTTGGCCATTTAAAAAAGCTGAAAACCCTGATCCAAGAACTACTGATGATCATTTCTTAATGGAAATTCCAGTTGATGGAAATGAAGAAGAATTAAAAGCCTTGTTAGCAGAAACAGGAGCTGTAGAAATTAACATAGTAGATAAGCACTAATAAAGAGATATGAAGAGTTTTGTAAAAATAATCGTCGCTTTAGTTGTAATAACAAGTGTGATTTCTTGTGGAGACAAACGTAAACCACAAGTACAATATATGCCAGATATGTATGTAGCTGTTCCTTATGAAGCGAATGGTGCAGATGGTTTAAATGGTAAAATGGTTGATAGAGATCCTGTAGCAGGAACTATTAAAAGAGGAGGTTATGTAGCATTTGAATATCCTGATACAAATGAAGGATATGAGTTAGCTAAAACTGAATTGAAAAGCCCTTTAAAGGTTACTGAAGAAAACTTAGCAAACGGTAAGAAGATGTATGATATCTATTGCGCAGTTTGTCATGGTAAGAAAGGAGATGGTAACGGTATTTTATCTCAAAGAGATAAATTCAACGGTATTCCTAATTATAAAGATAGAGAAATTACAGAAGGGAGTATATACTATGTTATTATGCATGGAAGAAACCTAATGGGATCTCATGCATCACAATTGACAACAAAAGAACGTTGGCAAGTAACACAGTATGTTGAAAAATTAAGAAACGATTTAAAATAAGTCTATAATAGATATTTAAGATATGTATCAATTTTCAGGAAAATTAAAAACACTTTCAATAGCCTTAATGATTTTAGGAGTTTTGGGTATTGGATATGGTTTTTTAACGGCACCAAAAACCGTAGAAGAAGCTAAAGAAATTATAGCAAGTCAACACCATGGAGGTCATGGAGAAGCACACACTGCTCCTGCACATGATGCTCATGTTGAAACACCAGCTGTTCACAAAGAGGAAACAAAATCTGAAGAAACACATGGTGAAACTAAAGCTCATACTGAAGCAGTAAAAGCTGAAGCACATGCTGATGAGGCAACACATAAAGAGGAAGTTAAAACGGACTCTACTCATGCTAATGAAGTGGAACACAAAGAAGCTGTTGTAGCTGATACTCATAAGAAAGTAGAAGAAGCTCATGGAGAAGAACATCATGATGACGCTCATGCAGAACATGTTTTTCATCAAATGCAAAACAGACCATGGTCAGCAGTTTATGTAGCCCTATTTTTCTTCTTAGGAGTAACATTATTAGTACTAGCTTTTTATGCATCTCAGAGAGTAGCACAATCAGGTTGGTCAGTAGTGTTATTTAGAGTAATGGAAGCTATTACAGCAAACTTACACTATGTAAGTGTAATTATGTTATTGTTCTTAATTGCTACTTTTATGCATATGAATCACTTATTCACATGGATGGGAGAAGGTGTTTTAACACCAGGGCATGATAATTTTGATCCAATAGTTTATGGTAAAAAATGGTTTTTGAACACACCAGGGTGGTTGATTAGAAGTATTATTTATTTAGCTGGTTGGAACTTTTACAGATTCTTTATTAGAAAGAACTCTATCAAGCAAGATAACGGAGACCTAAAATTGCATAAGCTTAACTACAATGTGTCTGTAGGGTTTTTGGCATTTTTTATGATTACGGAATCAATGATGTCTTGGGATTGGATCATGGGGCTAGATCCACACTGGTTCTCTACACTATTTGGATGGTATGTATTGGCTACTTTACTAGTAAGTGCCTTAACAACAATCGCTTTTGTGACAATTTATTTACGTTCAAAAGGAGCTTTACCATTTGTGAATGATAGCCATATTCATGATTTAGCTAAATTTATGTTTGGGTTCTCTGTATTTTGGACGTATCTATGGTTTGCTCAATTTATGTTAATTTGGTATGCAGATATGCCAGAAGAAACTACGTATTACCTATTAAGATTCAACGAATACAAGTTACCATTCTTAGCTATGGTTGTAATGAACTTTATATTCCCTGTATTATTATTAATCAATAGTGACTTTAAAAGTATTCCTTGGTTTGTAGTACTGGGAGGTGTCGTAATTTTAGCAGGACACTATATAGATGTGTTTGTTATGATTATGCCTGCTACAGTTGGAGGACAATGGTTTATAGGTATTCCTGAAATAGGAGCAGTATTGTTTTTCCTAGGATTGTTTATTTGGGCTACATTTAGCGCATTTGCAAAAGCAAGTCCTTTAGCTAAAGGAAATCCATATTTGCATGAGAGTGAAGAATTTCACTATTATAATATAGAACACAGAGGAGAAGATTCTCACCATTAATAAAAAGAATTAATAAACAATAATAGTTTAGATAATATGCTCGCTTTATTTTACATTTTTATAGCAGTTGCGATAGGAGTTAGTTTTTGGCAAATTACTCGTATTATGAATTTTCGAGATGTCATAGCTACTGACAAAGACAACGATACACAAGGTAAATTATTCCTTGGTTTTTTAGCATTTTTATATGCAATGATGATTTACTGTTTGATAGCAATGAATGTTGTTTTACTACCAGAATCAGCTTCTATTGAAGGAGAGCATGATGATAGACTTTTCAATATTACATTTTGTTTAATAGGAATCGTTCAGTTTTTAATGCAGTTTTTATTATTCTTTTTCTCTTATAAATATAGAGGTAAAAAAGAAAATAAAGCATTATTTTATGCAGATAGTCATAAATTAGAGTTTATATGGACGGTTACTCCAGCAGTTGTTTTAGTTGGGTTGATAGGTTATGGATTATGGCAATGGAACAACGTAATGTATGTTGAAGATGAAGCCATCGTTATTGAAGTATATTCTAAGCAATTTCAATGGGAAGCACGTTACGCAGGAGCTGATAATACGCTAGGTTTAGGAAATGTGAATTTCATAAAAGGAACTAACACAATGGGGGTTGATATGTCTGATAAAAATGCTCAGGATGATAAACAAGTAACAGAGATACACCTGCCAAAAGGTAAAAAAGTTTTATTTAAATTCCGTTCTCAAGATGTAATGCACTCAGCTTATATGCCTCACTTTAGAGCTCAGATGAACTGTGTGCCAGGTATGGTTACTCAATTTGGATTTACACCAAAATATACTACAGAAGAAATGAGAAACTTGCCTGAAGTTATAGCTAAAACAGAAGGGATTAATAAGATTAGAAAAGCAAATAACGAAGAAGAAATGTACACGTTTGATTACTTACTACTATGTAATAAAATTTGTGGAGCTTCTCACTACAACATGCAAATGAAAATAGTTGTAGAGTCTGAAGAAGATTTTAACAAATGGTTGTCAGAACAAAAAACATTAGCTCAAGTTATTAAATAAGATATTTTTAAAAAAAGAATATAAAGATATAGATTATGTCAGATCATCATCACAAAGAAACATTTGTAACTAAATACATATTTAGTCAAGATCACAAAATGATTTCTAAACAGTTCTTAGTAACTGGTATTTTTATGGGAATCATAGGGGTGTTAATGTCTATGTTATTCCGTTTACAAATTGCGTGGCCAGAGAAATCATTCTCAATTGTAGAGGCGTTTTTAGGGCCTCATCAAACAGACGGAGTAATGAATCCGGATATGTACCTAGCATTGGTAACAATACATGGTACAATCATGGTGTTTTTTGTATTAACAGCAGGATTAAGTGGTACTTTTTCTAACTTATTGATTCCTTTACAGATTGGAGCGCGTGATATGGCTTCTGGTTTCTTAAATATGGTTTCATATTGGCTGTTTTTCTTATCAAGTATTGTTATGGTTATTTCTTTATTTGTAGAAGCAGGGCCAGCATCAGCAGGATGGACTATTTATCCACCATTATCGGCATTACCTCAAGCAATACCTGGTTCAGGAACAGGAATGACGTTATGGTTAGTATCTATGGCTATATTTATTGCATCTTCTTTAATAGGATCATTAAACTATATTGTTACGGTTTTAAATTTACGTACAAAAGGAATGAAAATGACGAGATTGCCTTTAACAATGTGGGCTTTCTTTATTACTGCAATCATAGGAGTAGTTTCTTTCCCGGTGTTATTATCGGCAGCATTATTGTTAATTTTTGATAGAAGCTTTGGAACTTCATTCTATTTATCGGATATATTTATATCAGGAGAAGTTTTACATTACCAAGGAGGATCGCCTGTTTTATTTGAGCACTTATTTTGGTTCTTAGGACACCCAGAGGTATATATTGTATTATTACCAGCTTTAGGACTAACTTCTGAGATTATTTCAACAAACGCACGTAAACCAATATTCGGTTATAGAGCAATGATTGGATCAATAATGGCAATTGCATTTTTATCGACAATTGTATGGGGGCACCACATGTTTATTTCAGGAATGAATCCATTTTTAGGTTCTGTATTTACGTTTACAACATTATTGATTGCAATTCCTTCAGCAGTAAAGGCATTTAATTATATAACTACTTTATGGAAAGGAAACCTACAAATGAATCCGGCAATGTTATTTTCTATCGGATTAGTATCTACATTCGTAACAGGAGGTTTAACAGGGTTAGTTTTAGGAGACTCTGCTTTAGATATTAATGTTCATGATACCTACTTCGTAGTGGCCCATTTCCATTTAGTGATGGGAGTATCAGCAATTTTAGGAATGTTTGCAGGAGTATATCACTGGTTTCCTAAGATGTATGGTAAAATGATGAATAAAACAATGGGATACTGGCATTTCTGGATTACCATAATCTCTGCATATGGAGTATTTTTCCCAATGCACTTTATAGGTTTGGCAGGACTACCGCGTAGGTATTATACAAATACAAACTTCCCTATGTTTGATGATTTAGCAGATATCAATGTTTTCATGACAGTTATGGCTATTATAGGAGGTTTAGGTCAGTTAATTTTCTTAGCTAACTTCTTTATTTCAATATATAGAGGTAAAGAGGCAGAACAGAACCCATGGAAATCAAATACATTAGAATGGACTACACCTGTAGAGCATGTTCACGGTAACTGGCCAGGAAAAATTCCAGAAGTACATCGTTGGGCGTATGATTATAGTAAGGTAGATGAAAATGGCGAATATCTTCATGGCGATGATTTCGTATTGCAAACAGTACCATTAAAAGAAGGAGAAACACCTTCTTAAAATATAATTACTTTATATAATAAAGCCAAAAGCCTTTCCTTTTTTGCGGAAGGCTTTTGGCTTTTAGTATATATAATGATCTTTCCTTATTTTCGTTAATAAGAGATGTACTAAAAGTAACATTTATCACAAAACAGACACTTTAAATCGAGTATATTTGCAATTATGAACGAGCATTTAAACCCTGAGAATACCAATTTATCAAATGATGATTTAGACGTAGAAAAGAAATTACGTCCGCTGTCTTTTGATGATTTTACAGGGCAAGATCAAGCAATTGAAAATCTTAAAATATTTGTTGAAGCAGCTAACCAAAGAGGAGAAGCTCTAGACCATGCTTTATTTCATGGCCCTCCAGGATTAGGAAAAACCACTTTAGCTCATATTTTGGCTAATGAATTGGGGGTAGGAATAAAGGTAACATCGGGCCCCGTTTTAGATAAGCCAGGTGATTTAGCTGGATTGTTAACTAACTTAGACGAAAGAGATGTATTGTTTATAGATGAAATACATCGATTGAGCCCGATTGTAGAAGAATATTTATATTCTGCAATGGAAGATTATAAGATTGATATCATGATAGAGTCTGGGCCTAATGCTAGGACTGTTCAAATCAATTTAGAGCCGTTTACTCTAGTAGGAGCTACAACTCGCTCAGGGCTTTTGACAGCGCCTATGAGAGCACGATTCGGAATAAGCAGTCGTCTGCACTATTATAAAACAGATTTATTAACAACAATAATACAGCGTAGTGCATGTATTTTAGGAGTCCCTATTTCAATGGAAGCTGCTATAGAAATTGCAGGAAGAAGTAGAGGAACCCCAAGAATAGCAAATGCATTATTAAGAAGAGTACGCGATTTTGCTCAAATAAAAGGAAATGGTAGTATTTCTATTGAAATAGCTCGATATGCTTTAAAAGCGCTAAATGTTGATGCACATGGGTTAGATGAGATGGATAATAAAATATTGCAAACCATTATTGATAAGTTTAAAGGAGGTCCAGTAGGAATAAGTACTTTGGCAACTGCTGTTAGCGAAAATTCAGAAACTATAGAAGAAGTATATGAACCATTTCTAATTCAGCAGGGTTTTATAATGAGAACTCCAAGAGGAAGAGAGGTAACAGATTTAGCATATAAACATTTAGGAAAGATTAAAGGAACAACTCAAGGAGAACTGTTTTAAATACATGGATATTAAAAAGCTGATACCAATTTTAGATTGGCTGCCAAATTATAAAAAATCTAATTTTAAAGGAGATTTTATAGCGGGGATTACAGTTGCAATCGTACTGATACCTCAGGGAATTGCATATGCATTAATAGCAGGTTTACCACCTATTTATGGGCTTTATTGTGCTTTAGTTCCACAAATGACTTACGCAATATTTGGTTCTTCTAGGCAGGTAGCAATAGGTCCTGTAGCAATGGATTCTTTAATTGTAGCCACAGGGGTTTCTACATTAGCGTTAGCAGGTTCTGAAAGCTATATAAAAATAGCAATACTATTAGCTTTTATGGTAGGGATTATTCAGTTTTTGATGGGGATTTTTAGATTGGGATTTATTGTGAATTTTTTGTCAAAACCAGTAATTACCGGTTTTACCTCAGCGGTTGCGTTAATTATAGGTTTAAACCAATTCAGAAACTTGCTTGGTGTTGATTTTATTCAAAGCGATCAAATTCATCTCCTTTTAGAAGATATAGGAAGTCGTTTTTTTAGTTTTAACACTCATACTACTATCATAGGAACAGTAGCAGCATTAATTATTATCCTTTTTAGAAGAATAAATAAAAAATTACCCAACGCTTTAGTTGTAGTAACAATGGGAATTGTTGTAATGCGGTATTTTGGAACTTCTTTTAATGATGTATCTATCGTAAAAGATATTCCTTCTGGATTGCCTGAATTTTCTATGCCTATATTAGATATTAGTCAAATTGAAGAATTATTACCTATTGCCTTTACTTTGGTTATGGTTGGGTACTTAGAAACTATTTCTATAGGAAAGTCATTAGAACAAAAGCAAGATGAATATAGAATACACCCAAATCAGGAGCTAGTCGCTTTGGGATTGAGTAATATGATAGGATCTTTGTTTAAGGCATACCCGTCAACGTCTAGTTTTTCAAGATCTGCAATAAATCAAGAATCAGGAGGGAAAACAGGAATGTCAGCTTTGATTTCTGTGGTAATGGTTGTCATAACACTATTGTTTCTGACTCCTGTATTTTATCATTTGCCAAAAGCAGTTTTAGCAGCTATTATTATCGTTGCTGTGTTTAATTTAATCAATATAAAGGAAGCCCGTTTTTTATGGAGTGCGAATAATTTAGATTTTTGGCTGTTGATTGCTACTTTTTTAGCAACTCTATTTTTAGGGATTGAGTATGGAATTTTAATAGGAGTGGGGTTATCTATCATTGTATTGATTTATAGAACATCAAGACCTTATGTAACAGAATTGGGAAAGGTACCAAACTCTGATTTTTACAGAAATAGAAATAGGTTCAAAGAAGTAATTATAGAAGAAGATATTTTAATATTTCGATTTGATGCGCAGCTTTTTTATGCTAATTCAAGTTATTTTAGAGATAAGCTGGAAGAGATGGCAATGGAAAAAGGAAACAATTTAAAACTAATTGTGCTAGATGCAGAGAGTATTAATAGAACAGATAGTACAGGTTTAGAAATGCTAAAAGATAGAATAAGGTTTTATAAAAAGAAGGGAATAACGTTTTATTTTGCAGGAGTAAAAGGTCCTGTAAGAGATGAGTTTTTTAGGGGAGGGGTTTTAGATATTATAAATATCAATCACTTTTTTATGAGAGCAAATGATGCCGTAAAGTTTTATAAAACAGGAGATAGAGAACATCAAATAAAATATGCTCAGTACATACACCAAGCATATCATTAAAATTTAATTTTAAAATGAAAATAGAGCAAATTTACACAGGTTGTTTGGCTCAAGGAGCTTACTATATTGAAAGTAATGGAGAGGTAGCAATTATAGATCCGTTAAGAGAGGTACAACCTTATATAGAAAGAGCCACAAAGGATAATGCAAAAATTAAGTATATTTTTGAAACTCATTTTCATGCTGATTTTGTAAGTGGCCATGTGACTCTTTCAGAGAAAACAGGAGCGAAAATAGTTTTTGGTCCAACGGCAAATCCTAAATTTGATGCATATATAGCTGCTGACGGAGAGTGTTTTCAGTTAGGAAAAATTACCATTAAGGCCTTGCATACTCCTGGGCATACTATGGAGAGCACCACTTTTTTATTAATGGATGAGAAAGGAAAAGACCATGCTATTTTTAGTGGAGATACTTTATTTCTAGGAGATGTAGGTCGCCCAGATCTAGCCCAAAAGGCAACAAATTTAACGCAAGAACAATTGGCAGGACTATTATATGATAGTTTACGGACTAAGATTATGACTTTGGCAGATGATGTAATTGTATATCCAGCTCATGGAGCGGGGTCAGCTTGTGGTAAAAATTTAAGTAAGGAAACCATTGGAACTATTGGGAGTCAAAAAGCAACAAACTATGCGCTTCGTTCAGATATGACTAAAAAAGAATTTATAGAAGAAGTAACGGAAGGTTTGTTACCCCCTCCGGCTTATTTTCCTTTAAATGTCCAAATGAATAAAGAAGGATATGCACCTATTGACGAAGTTATAAAGAAAGGAGCTAAAGCATTATCTGTAGAAGATTTTGAGCAGGTAGCAAACGAAACGGAGGCTTTGATATTAGATGTAAGGCATCAATTTGATTTCATTAAGGGATTTATTCCTCGTTCCATATTTATAGGGATTAACGGAGGATTTGCACCATGGGTAGGGGCTTTGGTAAAGGATATAAAACAGCCAATTTTACTGATTACTCCAGAAGGAAAAGAAGAAGAAGTTATTATCCGTTTATCTCGTGTAGGTTTTGATAATGTACTAGGATATTTAAAAGGAGGTTTTAACGCTTGGAAAGATGCTGGTAAAGAAATAGATAGATTGCAATCTATTTCAGCAACGGTTCTTGAAGAAGAAATTAAAAAAGGAGCTCCTGTTTTTGATGTAAGGAAACCTGGAGAGTATTTAAGTGAGCATATAGAAGGAGTTCCAAGTACTCCGCTAGATTTTTTAAATGACTTTTTAGGTGAATATCCGAAAGATGTTGATTTTTATGTGCATTGTGCTGGAGGGTATCGATCTGTCATTGCAGCATCAATATTAAAATCTCGTGGAATTCATAATGTGATTGATGTTGCTGGTGGATATAAAGCGATAAAAGAAACGGAGATTAAAAGAACAGCATATATTTGTCCGTCAACGTTATAATGTATTAGAAATGAAGGTATATTTTATAATAAGTACTTTTTTATTGGTAACTTTATCTTGTATTACTGATTCAATAAAAGAAATTTCAGTAAAAGATTTAAAAAAGGTGCTGACATCCAAAAATGAAAAGGTTCAGTTGGTAGATGTAAGGACTAAAGAAGAGTATCAAAAGGAACGGATTCAAAATTCAGTTTTAATAGATATAAAAAATGAAAATTTTGAGGAATTAGTAGATCGTGAGTTAAATAAAAATGAGCCTGTTTACTTATATTGTAAAAGTGGAAAAAGAAGTAGTAGCGCTTTTAGAGTATTGAAAAAGAAAGGATTTAAAAAAGTATTTAGTTTAGAAGGAGGTATAGTTAATTGGAAATCGAATCATTAAAAACAAACAGATGAAAGCGGATATATATATAGAAAACTTAAAATGCGGAGGCTGTGCCAATACTATAAAGAAGGAATTAATGAATCTTAGTGAGGTAGTAAACGTTGAAGTAGCTGTGGAAAATTCATTGGTTAGTGTTGTTTTAGAGTCAGATATTTTAGGAATTGTAAAAGATAAATTAGCGAAATTAGGGTATCCTGAACAAGGAGCTAAAAACACTATTGTACACAAAGCAAAGTC
This sequence comes from Tenacibaculum maritimum NCIMB 2154, assembly GCF_900119795.1. Taxonomy (NCBI): domain Bacteria; kingdom Pseudomonadati; phylum Bacteroidota; class Flavobacteriia; order Flavobacteriales; family Flavobacteriaceae; genus Tenacibaculum; species Tenacibaculum maritimum. The sequence continues at coordinate 3,088,461 of NZ_LT634361.1, read as the reverse complement.
TTTTGTAAGTTGCGCTACAGGGCGACTTAATTCGTAGTTTATTATTGTTCTTTTAGCCGTGAGGCTGACCTAGTTTACAATTGTGTTAGGTGATAATTTTTGTGCTTTAACGTTAAGTTTTGTGCCTAGAAATAGACATGCAATTACATTTCGTAAGAGCTTATCAGAAGAATAGTATTTAGAATGTTCAATATGGCAAGGGTGCTTCAGGAAATCATTTACAGATTCTAAAAAAAACTTATCGAAGGGGTTCTTTTTCCAAAGCAAATCGGTAATTAGTTCTTTAAAATAAGGTGCTATTCGAGCTTTTAGGATTTTGATTATAAAGCTCCTTTTTTAGTAAGCTGATAGGAGAGTAATAAAGAAGCTTGAGGTAGTTTTATTAGTTAGCAGTTTATAAGAAGAAGAGAAAGTTCTTCTTTTTATAAACTAATTTTTTAGAGTGCTATTTTAATTGATACAGTTCATAATAACTTTGGGTAGCGATAATGAGATGATTAGTATGCTTAGTTAAAAGTTTTGGAATTCTTTACTATTGGTTTGTAAGTGCTATAAATAAACTTTCTAAATTTTTATTTTCAGTATTTAAACCAAGAATTTTTAAACCATTTTCTTGCGCAAAATCAAAAATTATAGGTCGCATATCTTCAGTAGATTCAAAAGTAAGTACCCAGTTATTTTCTATGGTATTTACATAAGAGGTTATGTTCGGTAAACGTTTTATAAATTGTTCTTCTAACTTATAATCAAAAGTAACTCTAATTACTTGTTCGTTGTTCTCTTTTAACTCATTTAAATACTTGTCAATAACCACTTCGCCTTTATTGATAATAATAACACGATTACAAATAGCTTCTACTTCTTGCATTATATGAGTAGATAATAATACAGTTTTATCAGCTCCTAGTGTTTTTATTAATGCTCTTATTTCAACTAATTGGTTAGGATCTAACCCAGTCGTTGGTTCATCCAATATCAATACATCAGGATTATGTAATATTGCTGCTGCCAAACCAACTCTTTGTCGGTACCCTTTTGAAAGTTCTTGTATTTTTTTATGAGCTTGAGATTTTAACCCTACTTTTTCTAAAACTTTTTCTATTTCTTTTTTATGAATTTTATAAACATCAGCCTGAAACTGTAGGTACTCTCGAACGTATAAGTCTAAATATAAGGGGTTATGTTCTGGAAGATAACCAATGTTTTTTTGAGCTTCAATAGGGGTTTTAGCAACATTTATTCCGTTAACCAAAATACTCCCTTCCGTAGGTTTTATAAAACCAGCTAATATTTTCATGGTCGTAGATTTACCTGCTCCATTAGGACCTAAAAAGCCAACGATCTCTCCCTTTGTAGCTGAAAAAGAGAGTTTTTTTATTGCTGTTTCACGATTATATTCTTTGGTTACTTCTGTAAATTGTATAGACATATTTCTAATTGATTAAGCTTAATTTTTTTTAAGATCTTTTTATTCTTTTTCGTATATAACTAACGAAACTGTAGTCATAATCATTGTTTTTGTCAGCCTTAAAGTACTCTCTAGTTGTTTCTTTCCATGTATTTAGGTCTATTTTAGGGAAAAAAACATCAGCCTCAAAAGATTGATGAACAATAGTGATGTCTAATTTATCTACCAAATCGTTTTTTAATGCCTGTTTGTATATTTGTTCTCCTCCGATAATAAAAATATTAGAATCAGCTTTGGCAAAATCTAATGCTTCTTCAATAGAGCTGGCAATTAAGCACCCTTCTTTAAAGTAATCACTATTTCTAGTAATGATAATTGTTGTTCTGTTAGGCAAAGGCTTCCCTATACTTTCAAAAGTATTCCTTCCCATTAAAATATGGTGCCCTGAAGTAACCTTTTTAAATCGCTTTAAATCTGCTGGCAAATGCCATATTAAGTCGTTGTTTTTTCCTAGTGCATTATTTTCTGCGATAGCTGCTATAATTGTTACCATCAATCTGTTTAAATTTTTATAATTATTATGACAAAGTAAATTTAAGAACTAAAAATGCTCCTTTCAGATTCATTACTTAATTAAATTGCAACAACTCCTTTTATATGCGGGTGAGGATTGTAGTTTATCAATTCAAAGTCATCAAAAGTAAAAGCTTCGATATCCTTTATGTTTGGGTTGATTTTTATTTTTGGAAGTGATTTAGGTGTTCTTGATAGCTGTAATTTTAATTGCTCTTTATGATTATTATAAATATGAGCATCTCCAAAGGTATGGATGAACTCTCCAGGTTCGTAGCCGCAAACTTGGGCTATCATCATTGTAAATAGAGCATAACTAGCAATGTTAAATGGAACCCCTAAAAAGATATCGGCACTTCTTTGGTAAAGCTGGCAAGATAGTTTTCCTTCAGTTACATAAAATTGAAAAAATGCATGGCATGGAGGTAAGGCCGCTTTTCCGTCAGCAACATTTTCCGAGAAGGTTTTCGAAGTGTCTGGTAATACAGAAGGATTCCATGCAGAAACCAACATTCTTCTGCTATTAGGATTGGTTTTTAAAGTAGTTATAACCTCTTTTAATTGATCAATCTCATCACTGTTCCAATTACGCCATTGATGTCCATATACAGGGCCTAAATCGCCTTTTTCATCCGCCCATTCATTCCAGATCCTCACTCCATTTTCTTGCAAATAGTTTACATTAGTATCTCCTTTTATAAACCAAAGTAACTCATAAATAATTGACTTTAAATGTAACTTTTTAGTCGTTACCATAGGAAACCCCTCACTTAGATCAAAACGCATCTGATAACCAAAAACACTTTTTGTTCCTGTTCCTGTTCTATCTCCTTTCTCATTTCCATTCTCTAAAACGTGTTTTACTAAATCTAAATATTGTTTCATAAGTTCATCTAATTTACCTTTGAGAAGGCGTTTTACTTTTGTAAAAATAAAAAAGTACTATTATTTTTTATTTGTAAATGGAGTAATTCTATCCATAAGTTATTAACTAGTTAAAAGTTTGTAAATCAGTATCAAATAATGTACTGTAAAGAAAGACACCCATACAAAGAATGCATGGGTGTCTTTTTGTTATTTTTAAAAACCGTTTTTTTAGCCAATAATCATTCCAGCGATAGTAGCTGACATTAAAGAGGCAATAGTTCCTCCTATAAGAGCTTTCATTCCGAACTCTGACAACGTTTTTCGCTGTCCAGGAGCTAATGATCCTATTCCTCCTATTTGAATACCTATAGAGGCAAAGTTAGCAAATTCGCATAGCATATAAGTAGCCATGATAATAGATTTGTTATAACTTAAATGCGTAGCATTTGCAATATTTTTTAATTCAGCTAACTGGATATACCCGACAAATTCACTTGCTGCTAGTTTAATTCCCAAAAGTTGTCCCATAAGAGCCATGTCTTGGCGGGCGACACCTATTAGCCACATCAATGGAGCAAAAACATATCCTAAAATAGCTTCTAGGCAGAAATTTTCATAAGAAGTGTTTTCTGCAATCCAAGCATTAAATGATGTAATATCTCCAACCCATCCTAAAATACCATTTATCATTGCTATAAAAGCAATAAAAACTAATAGCATTGCCGCAACATTCATGGCTAATTGCAATCCTTCTGTAGTTCCATTTGCAATAGCATCCAATATATTGGACCCAATTTTTTCAGAAGAAACCTGAACATCTGTATTGACATTTTCTGTTTGCGGATGTAATATTTTAGAAATGATAATTGCTCCAGGTGCTGCCATTACTGAGGCTGCTAGTAAATGTTTAGCGTATAATAGTCGTAAAACTTCATCATCTCCACCAAGAAAACCTATATAAGCGGCTAAAACGGCTCCAGCTACTGTTGCCATACCACCAATCATCACTAATAGAATTTCAGAACGATTCATCTTTTCTAAATAGGCTTTGATCAATAAAGGAGCTTCAGTTTGTCCTAAAAAAATATTTCCAGCAACAGATAAACTTTCTGCCCCTGATATTTTCAATCCTTTAGAAAGTAACCAAGCTAAGCCTTTTACAATTTGCTGAATCAATCCTAAATAAAATAATAGTGATGTTAATGCTGAGAAGAAGATTATAGTAGGTAATACCTGAAACGCAAAAATGAAACCGAAAGAATCCATATCAGCTACCAGCCCACTAAATAAGAACTCACTACCAGCCCTCGTAAAGTCTAATACGCTAACAAATAGTCCACCGACCAATTCGAAAGCTTTTTGCACAAAGGGAACTTTTAGTACCCCAATAGCTATCAATAATTGAAAAGCGAGCCCTAAACCAACAGTTACCCAGTCAATTCCTCTTCGGTCAGAACTAAATAAAAAGGCTAAAAATAGCAAAGAAATCATTCCTAGAACTCCTCTCCATAAGCTTTCTACAGAAAACCCTTGGCTTGGGATTATTTTGGTAGAAGCCTCTTTTTTTTCATGCTTTTGAGGAGCAGTTTTACTGAGTTTTACAGGAAGCTTGAATTTATATATAGTGCTGTTTTCTGATAGCACTAAGCTATCATCAGTCAATGATACTATATTGTAGTATCTAACAGTATCTTTAGGGACCTTATAGTTAAAAATCAATAAATTATTTTGACGGATGTAGTTTCCACTAGTTTCTAAACTGTCTTTAGTGGCAAATGAAGATGTAAACTTTCCTTTATTTAGTATAAGAACATCTGTATCAACAATATCTAGAGTATCTCCTTTTTCTATTGAAGAAAAATTCCATGTTTTTTCAATGCTTTGGCCAGTTGCAAAAAAAGAAACACAATAGAATAGTAAAACGTATAGTTTTTTCATTTTAATAAGTTAAAAAGTTAAGAACGCTTGCTAATCTCATCTCTAATATTAGCGGCTAACTCATAGTTTTCATTAGCAACAGCTTCGTTTAGTTGCTCGTTCAATTCTTGCAAAGAAAAGGCAGAGAAATCGTCTTGTGCATCTGAATCTTCACTAAATTCTAGTTCAATTTCATCAGATTCAAAGTCTTCTTCAATAGATAGCTCTTCTTCGAGTTTTAAATAGACTCCTGCTTTATCTAAAATATTTTCGTATGTATATATTGGTGCTAAAAATCGAACAGCTAAAGCAATAGCGTCAGAAGTTCTAGTATCGATTACTTCTTCAACTCCATTTTGTTCACAAATTAGACTCGAAAAGAAAACACCATCGACTAGTTTATGAATAATAACCTGTTTTACATTGATATGAAATCTATCTGCAAATGTTTTAAATAAATCATGGGTTAAAGGTCTTGGAGGTCGAATCTCTTTTTCTAGCGCAATAGCAATAGATTGCGCTTCGAATGCTCCTATAATAATAGGCAAGGTACGTGTTCCTTCTATTTCACTTAACACTAACGCGTAAGCACCGCTTTGTGTTTGGCTATAGGAAATACCTTTGATAGTTAGTTTTATTAAGCTCATTAATCAATCTTCAGTGATAATAAAGTTTCGCCTATTTTCAGAGTTTTAGACGACTTTTTTTGTGGGCACAATTTACTAAAAATTATGGGTTCAAGCCTTATTTCTTAAAAAAATAGAAAAACCTATCAACGAAAAGCGTTAATAGGTTCTTTTAACAAATTTTATTTACTCAAACCGAGTGCTATATTACGCTTGTTTAAAAGCTTTTAATTTCTCAATTAATTTAGGAACTACTTCAAAGGCATCTCCAACAATACCATAGTCAGCAGCTTTAAAGAAAGGAGCTTCTGGATCTGAATTAATTACAACTTTTACTTTTGAAGCATTGATTCCTGCTAAATGTTGAATTGCTCCAGAAATACCTATAGCGATGTATAAATTAGAAGCAACAGGTTTACCTGTTTGCCCAACATGCTCGCCATGAGGTCTCCAGCCTAAATCAGATACAGGTTTAGAGCAAGCAGTTGCAGCACCTAACACTTCTGCTAATTCTTCTACCATTCCCCAGTTTTCAGGGCCTTTTAGCCCTCTACCAGCAGAAACAACAGTATCAGCATCTGCAATTGTTATTTTACCAGATGCTTTTTCAATTTTTTCTGATTTTACTCCTATTTCAGGTAAGCTAATATCAAAAGCTTCAGTGTTTCCTGTTACTGAATTTTCATGAACCCCGTAAGAGTTTTTAGCAAGACCAATTACTTTTTTATCTGTTAAGATGGTTGTATTATTAAAAGCTTTGTTTGAAAAAGCCTTACGTTTTACGGTAAATGGAGCGGTTGAACTAGGAAGTGCTACTACATTAGAAGCGTAGCCAGCTTCTAAGGCCACTGCTATCATTGGGGCTATATGTAAACCATCAATACTTGAATCAAGGATAACAACATCAGTTTCCTCTTTAGCAACTACTTGCTTAATGATAGAGGTATATGCTTTCGCATTAAAAGTAGATAAGCTGTCTTCTTTCACAGCTATTACTTTTTCAGCTCCATAGGCATATAGTTCACTTGTTTCTCCTCCATTAATGGTTAATGCAACAAGATTTGTACCCAATTGCTCCGCCACTTTTTTTCCGTATGAAACAACTTCAAAAGCTGTTTTTTTAAATTTCCCTTCCGATGAATCGGCAAAAACTAATACAGACATATTTTATTTTATTTTATAACATTATTTATTTGTAGAAAGCATGTATTGTATTTCTACTCTATAATGAAGATGTTTTTTATTTATATAACTTTTGCTTCGTTGTGTAATAAATCGATTAATTCATCAATATTATCAGCATCAACTAATTTAACTGCTCCTTTTGCTTCTGGTTTTTCAAATGATGCTGTAGCAGTTACGTTTTCAGAAGCTACAGCTTCTACAACACTTAAAGGTTTTTTACGAGCCATCATAATTCCACGCATATTTGGAATACGCAAATCTTTCTCCTCAACAATTCCTTTTTGTCCTGCTATCACTAATGGTAATGAGGTGCTTAATGTTTCTTGTCCTCCATCTATTTCTCTTACAACAGTAGCTGAAGTTCCTTCAATTTCCATTCCTATGCATCCATTTACAAAGTTAAAATCTACTAAAGAAGCCAACATTCCTGGAACCATTCCTCCATTATAATCAATAGACTCTCTTCCTGTTAGTACTAAATCGTATCCTCCACTTTTAACAACTTCTGCTAATTGTTTAGCTACAAACATACCATCAGTAGCTTCTGCATTTACGCGAATTGCATTATCTGCGCCTATTGCTAGAGCTTTACGTAGAGTGGGTTCAGTAGTAGCATTTCCTACATTAACAACTGTTACACTAGCTCCTTGTTTTTCTTTAAACCACATTGCGCGAGTTAAACTAAATTCATCATATGGATTGATTACAAATTGCACTCCATTAATATCAAATTTGGTATCGCTATCGGTAAAATTAATTTTTGAAGTGGTATCAGGCACATGGCTGATACATACTAATATTTTCATATATTTATTCTGTTTATGTAATGTCTAAAATTTTAACGGCTACGAAGTTACCAATTTTTTTTTAAAATTACTATGCGTGCATAATAAATTTATCTAACTTCCTTTATTTCAAACTTAAAAAAATTAACTTATTGTTTATATATTAATTTCTTATTTTTGCAAGTTCAAATAAACAACTATAATAGAAACAAATGAAGACAGTTCAATTTAGAGAAGCTATCTGCGAAGCCATGAGTGAAGAAATGCGAAGAGATGAAAGCGTTTATTTAATGGGAGAAGAGGTAGCCGAGTACAATGGAGCCTATAAAGCTTCTAAAGGAATGTTAGATGAGTTTGGTGAGAAGCGAGTTATTGATACTCCTATTGCCGAATTAGGTTTTGGAGGTATTGCTGTAGGTTCAGCAATGAATGGAAATCGCCCTATCGTTGAATACATGACTTTTAACTTTTCTCTAGTTGGGATTGATCAGATTATAAATAATGCAGCAAAAATTCGTCAAATGAGCGGTGGGCAGTTTAATTGCCCTATCGTTTTTCGTGGTCCAACAGGTTCTGCTGGTCAATTAGCTGCTACCCATTCACAAGCTTTTGAAAATTGGTTTGCAAATACTCCTGGTTTAAAGGTAATCGTTCCTTCAAATCCTTATGATGCTAAAGGTTTATTAAAAGCCGCTATTCGCGATGATGATCCTGTTATTTTTATGGAATCAGAGCAAATGTATGGAGATAAAATGGAGATACCAGAAGGAGAGTATATCATTCCAATAGGAGTTGCTGATATCAAAAGAGAAGGAAATGATGTGACAATTGTTTCTTTTGGGAAAATTATAAAGGAAGCTTATAAGGCTGCTGATGCATTAGCTAAAGAAGGTATTTCGGCTGAAATCATAGATTTACGTACAGTTCGTCCTATGGATCATAAAGCTATTTTAGAATCTGTTAAGAAAACAAATAGATTGGTTATCTTAGAAGAGGCTTGGCCTTTTGGAAGTGTATCTTCTGAAATAACATTTAGAGTACAAGATGAAGCATTTGATTATTTAGATGCGCCAATTAAAAGAATAACTACGGCAGATACGCCAGCACCATATTCACCTGTTTTATTAGAGGAGTGGTTACCGAATGCGAATGATGTTGTAAAGGCTGTAAAAGAAGTATTGTATCTGTAAGTAATTTACGCTTATATAAAATTAGATTATAAAATCCTTTTGATATAATCTCAAAAGGATTTTATTGTAATAACAAATTCCATGAAAATAAAGCTTGCTATCCTATTTTTGTTTGTAACTATTGGTTTACAAGCTCAATTAACTATAAGAGGAAAAGTGGTTGATGAAGAAAAGGTTCCAATGCCTTTTGTAAATGTTTATATACAAGGTTCTAGTAATGGAACTACTACTGATGATGACGGACGTTTTTCTTTCACCGCTAAGAAAAATAGAGGAACTCTTGAAATTTCCTTTATAGGTTTTCAGACTCAAACAATCAAAGTAAATCCAAAAACGAAGTTTTTAAATATCGTTTTAAAAGAAGGAGATAATCAGTTAGAGGAGGTTTTGATTGTTGCTAAACCTAAAGTTCGTCTTAAGAAAAAAGAAAATCCGGCTTACAAGATTTTAAAAGAAATCTGGAAAAGAAAAAAGAAAAATGGGTTGAAATTAGTCAATCATTATCAATATCAAAAGCATGTTTCAACAGAAATAGGGCTGAATAATTTAGATACGACCTTCTTAAAGACTTTGTTTAAGGAGCAGTACAATAGCACGATTAATGAAATCAAATACGATAGCGATGGGATTAATTATTATATTCCCATTTATATCAACGAGAAGGTTACTAATTTCTATGGAAATAATAAAACAAAAACTATTAGAGAAGATGTAGAGGCAGAAAGAGAAGAAGGGTTAAGTGCTCAAGGGTTTGTTTTTGATCGGATTTCAAATACTTTTCAAGATATAAATATATATAAAAATAGCTTTCAGCTTTTAAATAAATCCTTTGAAAGCCCTATTTCTACCAACGGATTTGCTACTTATGATTATCTATTGTACGATAGTATCGTTGAAAATAATAAAAAACTTTATAACATCTATTTTTTTCCTTTGAGAAATGGTGATTTGGCTTTTGAAGGGAATTTTTGGGTAGATGATAAGAGTTATGCTATTAATACTTTAAAAATGAAGGTGAACAAAGGAATTAATTTAAACTTTGTTCGTGGGTTAACTTTTGAAAGAGAGTTTGAATTTAAAAATGATAGTATATACTTACCTAAAAGAAATGCTTATGAGGGAGATTTTACTTTTGTTGATAAAAATGAAAGTAATAAAGGTTTAACGGTTAAAAAAACAGAAAGATTTAGCGCTTACTTACTGGGTAGGCCTTTGCCTAATGAGTTTTACACGCAAAAAATAACCAAAATAAGACCTAATCAGTTTTCTAAAGAGCAAGTTTATTGGGAAAAACATGAAGATGAAGCGGATAAAACAACTTATAAGCTTATTCAAAGTGTAAAGAAAAAGCGTAAGATAAAAAAGCTGACAGGGTTAATTAATACACTTTCTAGTGGTTATGTAAGAATAGGAAATACTGTTCAAGTAGGCCCTTTTTGGACGGCTTTTGCAAATAATGAAGTAGAAGGATTTAGAGCAAGGCTAGGGTTTAGAACTTTTAAATCAATTCATGATCGTTTCCGATTAACTGGTTATGCAGCCTATGGATTTAAAGATAAAAAAATAAAGCTTGGAGCTGAGGCAAGGTACCTGTTATCTTATAAACCGCGTATAGCTGTAGGAGTAGCGTATCAAGATGATATAGAACAGCTAGGAAGTACTCTTTTAAATACGTCTCAACTATTAGGGCGTTCTTTTGGATCTACAGCTTTGCTTTCTCGTGGAAATAACTATTTTTTATCAGAGGTAAAAAAAATAGCAGGTAATTTTGATTATAGGATAATGGAGAATCTACATGTAGGAATTAACGGGTCGCGTGCTACAATTACTTCTGCTGCACCTCCAGAAAAGTTTTCTATGGCGTATAGTTTAGATGGAGGTAAAACAATCCAAACAGGGCTTACAGACGTTGCTTCTGATATATATATATCATATACTCCTGGTAGATTTGTGTACGGATTAGGAGTAGCGCAACGTTTTGGGAGGAATATCTTTCCTACATTGGTTTTAAATTATCGCCACGGGTATAAAGGTCCTTTTAATGGTTCTTTTGATTATGATAAACTACAATTTTTATACAGTCAACCTATTTTATTAGGTAAATTAGGACTTTTAGACGCAACAATAGAAGGCGGGAAAACATTTGGTACCGTGCCGATAGGATTGTTGAGCCCAATTCCTGCAAACCAATCATTTTCGCTGGTTAGGAATACATTTGCTTTAATGAATTATTATGATTTTGTGACAGATGCTTATGTGGCAACTCATTTTGAACATCATTTTAATGGATTTATTTTAAATAGAATTCCGCTTCTTAAAAAGCTGAAATTACGTAGTCTGGTTAGTTTTAGAGCTGCTTACGGAACAATTTCTAAGAGTAATAAAGAAATAAATGATGGGTACTCTTCAATTAATCATAATGCTCCTTCAAATAAATTGTATTATGAGTATAGTGTTGGCGTAGAGAATATTGGATATGGAAATCTTCGTTTTTTAAGAATTGATGCTATTTGGAGAAGTAATTATACGCCTCCAACAAATTCAATAGCAATCCCTACCCCTAAGTTTGCGGTACGTATTGCAATAAATCCAGGGCTATAATTATTATCTATCATGAAAATAATCAAAACTTTAGCCTTCAAGAAAGAATAAATTCTTACTTTTGCTGTCCGATTTTTAAAAATGAAAAAATAAACATATGACTGCAAAAGAAAGAAAGACGGTAGATGTTCTAATAGAAATACCAAAAGGAAGCAGAAATAAATACGAATATGATTTTGAATTGAAAAAAATACGTTTTGATAGAATGTTATTTTCTTCAATGATGTACCCAGGAGATTATGGTTTTATACCTAAAACATTGGCGCTAGATGGAGATCCTTTAGATGTATTAGTATTAGGAGCAGAACCAACCTTTCCAATGTGTGTAATGGAAGTAAAGCCTATTGGAGTTTTTCATATGGCTGATGAAAAAGGTCCTGATGAAAAGATAGTGTGCGTGCCTGTATCAGACCCTATTTGGAATCGTTATAATGACTTATCTGATTTAAATCCACACCGCCAAAAAGAGATCACTCACTTTTTTCAGGTGTATAAAGATTTAGAAAAGAAAAAGGTAGATATTGGAGAATGGGGAGATGCTAATGAAGCATATGAAATTCTAGATAAATGCATAGAACGTTATGAAAATAGCGATCATAAAGCAAAAGGAGATTTTACTATTTAGTATAATTTACTTTAATAAAATACAAAGGCCTTTCAGTGTTAATTGGAAGGTTTTTTCTTTACTGTTTGATTTCCTTTTTTGTAGTGGTTGCATCCATAGCATTATTTATTATTTAAATATTGGTAAGTATAACCAGTTGGATAACTGCGCCTTCTTTTAGTGAATAGAATAAAGTTGTTTTTTAAGTTTATAGTTCATTTTTTTACCTCGATAGCAGTATTTCTATCGGGTTTCTTATTTTTGCCGAATGTCATTAAGAACTCAACGTAATTTTTCGATAGATGATCCGATATCGTTTAAAGAAAAGCTTTTCACTTGGTCACAGCAGTTTGAAACTATCGTTTGGCTAGATTCTAATAGTTGCCAGCAAGAATATAGCTCATTTGATTGTGCTTTAGCTATAGAGGAGTTCACTGCTATAAAAACTGATTATTACAAAGCTTTTGATAAATTAAAAGAGTATCAATCGTATACAGATGACTATATTTTTGGATACATTTCTTATGATGTTAAAAATGATACGGAACAATTATCTTCAAATAACTTTGATGGATTAAAGTTTCCCGATCTTTATTTCTTTCAGCCACAAAAACTTATTTTTCTGAAAGGAAACACGGTAGCGTTTCACTATTTAAAAATGGTGGATGATGAATTGGAAGAGGATTTTGATGAAATTATGGAAATGAATACTGCTGTAGCTCCGTCTTCTAGAGAAGAGGATCTTAAAATAAAACTTCGTATCCATAAAGATGAATATTATAAGAAGGTAGCAACGGTTTTAAAGCATATTCATAGAGGAGATATCTATGAGGCTAATTTTTGCCAAGAATTTTATGCTGAAAATACAGCCATAAACCCGTATAAGATTTATAGGGAATTGAATAAAATTTCTGCGCCGCCATTTGCTACTTTTTTTAGGCATGAACACCAATATTTATTATCTGCTACTCCTGAACGATATATTAGGAAGCAAGGTTCAAAGATTATTTCTCAACCCATAAAAGGAACGGCAAAGAGAATGGTTAATCCGATTGAAGATGCTAAAATAGCTTTTGATTTAGGGAGAGATGAAAAAGAGCGATCTGAAAATATTATGATTGTTGATTTGGTTAGAAACGATTTGGCTAAAACAGCAAAAAAAGGAAGTGTTCAAGTTGAGGAATTGTGTAAGGTGTACTCTTTTAATCAAGTGCATCAAATGATTTCAACAATTACTTCAGAGGTTGCGCATACAGTTCATCCAGTAGATGTTATTAAGGATACTTTTCCTATGGGAAGTATGACTGGGGCTCCAAAAATTTCAGCCATGCAAATTATTGAAGATTTAGAGGAGACTAAGCGTGGATTATATTCTGGGAGTATTGGGTATTTTACGCCTAATGGCGATTTTGATTTTAATGTTATTATAAGAAGTATATTGTATAATGATGAGGTAAAATATGTATCTTACTCTGTTGGCAGTGCTATTACTTCAAAATCTACGCCTGAAAAGGAATATGAAGAGTGCTTGCTTAAAGCTAAAGCTATGAAGTATGTATTGTTGCATTCAAGGTAGTTTTATTTATATTTACTAAATGATTATACAACAAGAAGAAAAGTTTAGAGAGGTGCTTTCTGGAATAGAGGGGAGTCCTAATGAACAAAATTTTTTTAATAAATTTTTAGAAGTTTATCCTGAAGACTGGAAGCAGCTTAAAATTACATTTTCTAAATTTAAAAGAAGTAAACAGTTTGGAAAAACAATACCATTACCCCAACCTGAACAAGCGTTAAAAAAAGCGATTCGATCTTGGCTAAAAAAACAATAAATCATGGAACATCAAATATTTAAATTCAACATTCATAAAACTACTTTTTTTGGGCAATATTGGTCTGCCATAAAAACAAGAGCAGTTGTTGTTATCGTCCATGGTATGGGAGAACATTCTAGTAGGTATGAACACGTTGCTAAAAAGCTAACTGAAAATAATTTTAGCGTAGTAGCTTTTGATCAATTTGGGCATGGGAAAACTACAGGTAAAAGAGGTCATAATCCTAATTTTAATGCCGTTTTAGAAAGTGTTGCTCAAACAATAAAAAAGACTAAGGAGTTATTTCCTAAGAAACCTATTTTTCTTTACGGGCATTCGATGGGAGGAAATGTGGTTATTAATTATGTGCTTCGAGAAGAAAACTCCTTAAAAGGGGCAATTGCTACTAGCGCTTTTTTACTTTTAGCATTTGAACCTCCTGCATGGAAATTATCACTTGGAAAGCTAATGCAAAAAATAGCTCCTTCAGTAACATTGAGTAATGAATTAGCTGCTAAAGATATTTCTCGCGATGCCGAAGAAGTTCAAAAATATATAGATGACAAGTTGATTCATGACAAGGTGAGTCCTAATTTTTCGCTTACTTTTATAGAAACAGGAGAATGGGCTATTCAAAATGCTTCTTCTTTGAAGATACCACTATTTTTAGCGCATGGAACTAATGATAAAATCATTGATTATAAAGGGTCTGAGTTATTTGCTAAAGCTTCTGAAAAAGCTACTTTAAGTTTGTATGAAGGAGGATATCATGAATTACATAATGATTTATGTAAGGAAGAGGTATTAGAAGATATTATAAATTGGTTAAATACTCAGTTATAACAAAGAGCGGTGCTTTTTCAAGTAAAGAATGATACAAAAATTAAGAAGACATATCAATCAAAACTTTCCTTTTATAGAAGGAAAAAAAATATTGATAGCTATTTCTGGAGGGGTTGATAGTGTAGTACTTGCTCATCTATTTCATAAATTGAATTACGATATCTCATTGGCTCACTGTAATTTTCAATTAAGAGGAAAGGAGAGCGATTTAGACGAACAGTTTGTTGAAAGGTTAGGGGAGAAGTTAGAATTAAAAGTATTCACAACAAAATTTGAAACCAATGTATATGCCGCTAAGCATAAGCTATCTACTCAAATTGCAGCTAGAGATTTGCGTTATAAGTGGTTTCAAAAGTTAGCTAAAGAGTATTTGTTTGAGTATGTTTTAACAGCTCATCATGCTAATGATAATTTAGAAACATTTCTAATCAACTTGTCTAGAGGAACTGGATTAGAGGGGCTTACAGGAATTCCTTCTGTTAATAAAAATATCATAAGACCTTTACTTCCTTTTTCGAGTAAAGAGTTGTTAAATTTTGCAGTTGATCAAAAAATTAGTTGGAGAGAGGATGCAAGTAATGCTGCTATAAAATATACACGGAATAAGATACGCCATCAAATAATTCCTGTTTTAGAAACAATCAATCCACAACTGATTGAAACATTTAATAGAACAACGGATTATCTCCAATCTAGTCAGCGGGTTATAAAAGAAAGTATTGATGAAATGTCAAAAAAAATTCTTACCAAAGAAAATGACCTTCTTAAAATAAATATCTCAGAATTAAGAAAAATAAATAGCCCGAAAGTGTATTTATTTGAACTCCTAAAGAGCTATGGCTTCACGGAATGGAACGATGTTTACAATCTAGTATCTGCACAATCTGGGAAATATATACTAACAAAATCGCATAGATTATTAAAAGACAGAGAATTTTTATTACTTTTGCCAATTAGTGAAAGCTCTTTAATTGTAAATAAAAAAATTAAAATTGAAGAGTCTAGTACCAAAATTACAAACCCAATTCGTTTGTGTTTTGAAAATGTTCAACAAATGTCATTAATAAACAATAATATTGTTTATCTTGATAAAAAATTATTAAATTACCCGCTCATTTTAAGGAAATGGAAAGAAGGTGATTTTTTTTATCCAACAGGAATGTCCGGTAAAAAAAAGCTAAGTAAATTTTTTAAAGATGAGAAATTATCTCTTATCGATAAAGAACGGACTTGGTTACTTTGTTCTTCTAAAGATGAGATTATTTGGATTATAGGAAAAAGATCGGATAGACGTTTTACTGTATCCAAAGAAACAAATAGAATATTAAAAATAAGTATTTTAACAACCCCCATAAACTACATAGAATGAAAAAATTCTTTACTCTATTTTTATTCGTCATAGGCTTAGCAACTTATGCACAATCGGATGACAACCCTATCGTAGTAAACACTTCTGTAAATAGAATTTCAGATACAGAATACGACTTAATCCTTGATGTAGAAATTGCAGAAGATTGGCATCTATACTCTCAGTACAATCCTGAAGATGCTTCTTTACCAATGACAATTACTCCAATTGAAGGAGAATCCGGTTACTCGTTGGTAGGAAAAGCGGAAGAAAGCGAAACTGAAACAGAGTTTAGTGATATTTGGGGAAAAGATGAAGTTTTCTTTGTTGACGAAGCAAAGTTAGTTCAAAGAATTACCGTAGAAAATGCTGACTTAAAAACAGTTACTTTGAATTTAGATGCTCAAGTTTGTAAAGAGTATTGTTTACCTTTTGATGAAGATTTTACTTTTTCCTTAACAGGAGAAGAAATAACGGTAGTTGTTGAGGTAGATGAAAAGAGTAAAGCATTGTCTCAATCTCTTAACCTAAACTTAAAAAATACCATTTTATTAGAGAGCTCGGCTAATAAGAACTCTTCTGATAAAGAAGATACTAATTTGTTAAATGTCTTTTTACTTGGGTTTATTGGAGGGCTTTTGGCGTTCTTAACTCCTTGCGTATTCCCTATGGTGCCATTAACTGTATCATTTTTTACAAAACAATCACAAAATAGAAGTAAAGGAATAAGAAATGCTATTTTATATGGATTATTTATTATTTTAATTTATGTGTTATTAAGTGCTCCTTTTCATTTTTTAGATACATTAGATCCTGAAATATTAAATAGTATCTCCACAAATATTTGGTTAAATGTATTCTTTTTCATTGTACTATTATTCTTTGCTGGTTCCTTTTTTGGTTTTTACGAAATTACTTTACCTAGCTCATGGAGTAACAAAATGGACAATGCTTCTGGTATTGGAGGTGTCATAGGAATTTTCTTTATGGCATTAACTTTAGCAATTGTTTCCTTTTCATGTACAGGACCTATTTTAGGATCTTTATTAGCGAGTTCTTTAACTTCTACAGGAGGAGCAACTCAGCTATCTGTAGGGATGGGAGGTTTTGGTTTGGCATTAGCACTTCCTTTTGCTTTATTTGCATTGTTTCCTAGTATGTTAACCTCTTTGCCAAAGTCTGGAGGATGGATGAATACTATAAAAGTAGTATTAGGATTCTTAGAATTAGCTTTTGCTTTTAAATTCTTATCTAATGCGGATTTAGTTGGTCACTGGGGAATCTTAAAGCGTGAAGTATTTATTGGTATTTGGACCGTATTATCTTTCCTTTTATCAATATATTTATTTGGGTTTATCGGTAAAAAATATGGAAAAATAACATTCTTTAGAATATTATTAGGTCTTGCTACATTAGCTATTTCAGTATATTTAGCACCAGGTGTTTTAAAGAAAGAAAAGCAGCCATGGGATAGCAACTTATTAAGTGGATTTGCTCCACCTCAATTCCATAGTATCTATGAGCAAGACAATAGCAATCACTGTCCTTTAGGTTTAGAATGCTTCAAAGATTTTGAAGAAGGTCTTGCGCATGCTAAATCTGTAAATAAACCTATTTTATTGGATTTTACAGGATGGGCTTGTGTCAACTGTCGTAAGATGGAGGAAAATATTTGGAGCCAGCCAGATATATACCCTATTATAGAAGAAAATTATGTTTTAATCTCTTTATATGTTGATGATCATCAAAGAACATTGCCTAAAGAAGAGCAGTTTGATTTCTTAAAACCTAATGGTAAGGTAAAAAGAATTAGAACTTATGGAGATAAATGGGCTACTTTGCAGATAGCAAATTTTAAAACAGCTTCACAACCTTTCTATGTATCTTTGAGTCCTAAGTTAGAGGTTTTAAATTTACCTCAGCAATATACGGATAAGGAAACTTATAGAATTTGGTTGAAGGAGGGACTTAAGCGTTTCAACAAGAAATAAAGTACTAAAACAACATATAAATATAAAAGGGTCGTCTAAAAATTAATTTTTAGACGACCCTTTTATATGTGTTGATTGGTGCCATTTAGAAAAATAATGGATTATAATAATGACTTAGATAATATATTGATATCTAAAAGTAAAATAGTTTTTAAAATGATTATTTATTTAACGTGAGTTCGACGTAAGAAATCTATTTTTACTATAGTAAAAAAGCAGAAAATTTAGTATATTAAAGTACTGAATTCCAATAAACTAAAATTATTCTGCTTATGATTTCTGACACTAAAATAATTGAAATATTTTGTAATCTTGACGATTTTATGAAAGAATTTGAAACAGTTTTAATAAAAAACAGTATTTCAGAGAGTTCTAAAGTTAAAAAGCGCAAGAGAAAATCCAAAATGAGTAAAAGTGAAGTAATGACCATTATGGTTATTTTTCATCTAAAATCCTATCGAAATTTAAAACACTTTTATTTGTATTACGTGTGCAAATACATGGATGATTTCTTTCCTGATCTTGTCTCCTATAATCGATTTGTAGAACTACAAAAGAAAGTTATTCCACCTTTAGCAGTGTATTTAAAACTACACGGATTAGGTAAGTGTTCTGGTATCTCTTTTATTGATTCCACAGCACTAAAAGTGAGTCATTATAAAAGAGAAAAACAACACAAGGTATTTAAAGGAATCGCAGAAAAAAGTTACGGGACATTGGGTTGGTTCTACGGTTTTAAACTTCATTTAGTCTGTAATGATAAAGGACAAATAGTTGATTTTATGATTACTAAAGCAAGTGTAGATGACAGATATCCTTTAAAGAACAAGTGCTTTCACGATAAGATATTTGGAAAAATATATGGTGATAAAGGTTATTTAAGCAAAGATCTATTTGATAAATTATTTGTGGATGGTATCCATTTGGTTACCAAATTAAGAAAGAACATGAACAAGAAAGCTCTTGATTTTATGGATAAAGTTTACTTAAGAAAAAGAGCAATTATAGAATCTGTAAATGACGTATTAAAAAATACCTGTCAGATGGAACATTCTAGACATCGCTCGTTTGATAACTTCTTAGGAAACCTAATTGCTGGATTGACTGCTTACTCTTTTCTTGAATCAAAACCGAGCATTAAAATACAAAGGTTCTTACCTAATCTTGGAATAAGTTAAGTCGAACTCACGTTATTTAGTATAATTGAAAAGAAGTATAACCAAACGAAAGAATTCTTAGTTTCGAATCAGCTTTATAGCTTTACGTATGAAAAAGATTATTTAGTTAAATCCAATATCCAAATGAAAAAGGCAATTTTTTTAATTATTTGTGGACTCTGTTTTGTAGAGTGTAAAGAAAAACCAGTAAAGCATCTGGTTTATGAAAGAAGTAAAAAACACGATTCAATAATTGATAAATATGTTATTAATGGTGCAAAAAGATTTAATTACAAGTTCCAAATGAAAGAATGGCAAGACACACTAGACGAAGGCTTAAAAGTTGATAGTACTATAGCTTATCTGTGGCAACAGAAAGCAATGCCTTATTTTAAAGCAAGGAAATATGAAGTTGGTATGGAATATTTAGATAAAGCCGTATATTATAATCCTAGCAGATGGTTAAGCTATAGAGCGTTTATTAAATGTATTTTTGCTAAAAGATATAGGGATGCAATAATAGATTTTGAAAAATGTATTGATGTATATGGCAATGGTTATGAGATGGATCATACATACCAGTTTTACATCGCCGTAAGCAAATTACAACTTAATAAATTCGAAGAAGCTGAAAGAATCCTTAAAGAGGATATTAAGCTGCAAAAAGAAAAATGGAAAGAAGCACACCTTTTGGATTTGTTTTATTTAGGCATCAGTAAATATGAGCAAGGAAAATGGAAAGAAGCTATAATTGAGTTTGATAATTGTTTAATACAATATCCTAATTTTTCTGATGTTCAGTACTATAAGTCTTTGTGCTTATCTAGGTAGGGAAAGTATAATGAAAGTAAATCTTTATATCAACAAGCAAAGAAAAACGGTTTAGATGGATATACTTTTTCTGAATCAAATTCTGTATATGAAAAATATCCATATCAAGTAAGGTGGTAAAAAAGTTTCCTTTTTATAGATAACCGAGATTGTGGACCTACTTGTTTGAGAATGGTAGCAAGATTTCAAAGGAAAAACTTCTCTAGCGAGTTTTTAAGAGATAGGTTTGTAATCACTATGCTTGGTGTTACTATGTCTGGAATTGCAGATGCTACTGACGCAACCGAAATGAGGGCACTTGGAATGCGCATTTTTTAGATAGCTTGGTAAGCTCCAATACCATTTATAGTTCCTTAGCAGCAAAAACATTTTGCAGTTACACTTATAAATTTACGTTGAAGATCCTGCTCATGGGCTTTTAGAATATTCTCATAAATATTTTTTAATCGCTTGGACTGATGATACATCTGATAGCACAGGCTTTCTATTATTACTTGAACTTAATGCTATGTCAGTTTGATATAAGAAATTGTAATGAAGAAGAGTGAATGTGTTGACTTGTAATTTTTTGAAAGAATCAAAGCCAACAACTATTTTTTGTAACAACTGATACTATAGTAATAAATAGATGTTTTGAATACAGAAAACAAGTAGCTATCAAGTCTTTATATTTAATTCTAGGTTTCATATGTGTAAAGCGTTGATTATTATTAACTTTTGAGTTAAATTTACGTTTGATTAAGAGGTTTTTTTATCAATTATGAAATGTGTTTAAAAGATAATTTTTCTTTATCTTTATCAAAAAAGAAAAAATATGCTAGTAAAAGTTTACGGCTCTGCACTATTCGGAGTAGCAGCAACCACCATTACTGTTGAGGTTAATATAGATAAAGGAATAGGGTATCATTTGGTAGGCTTGCCAGATAATGCTGTACGGGAAAGTTCGTATCGCATTTCTGCTGCACTTCGTAACAATGGATACAGGCTTCCAGGGAAAAAAATCATTATTAATATGGCTCCTGCAGATATTCGTAAAGAAGGAGCAGCTTATGATTTAACCATTGCAATAGGAATTCTAGCAGCATCCAATCAAATTGAATCTGTAAAAATAGGAGCGTATATGATAATGGGAGAACTTTCTTTAGACGGGGAATTACAGCCAATAAAAGGAGGGCTTCCAATAGCTATTAAGGCAAAAGAAGAAGGGTTTAAATACCTTATCCTTCCTAAAGAAAATGCAAAGGAAGCTGCTATAGTACAAGATATTGAAGTATATGGTGTAGCGCATATTACAGAGGTAATAAACCATTTTAATGGTAAAAAAAAGTTGGTGCCTACAATTGTAGATGCTGATGAAGAGTTTTATAATCAGTTGCATTTTCCTGAATTCGATTTTTCAGATGTGAAAGGTCAAGAATCTATTAAACGCTGTATGGAAATTGCAGCGGCTGGCGGTCATAACATTATTTTAATAGGTCCTCCAGGAGCTGGTAAAACAATGTTAGCGAAACGGCTACCTTCAATACTTCCTCCAATGACTCTAAATGAAGCTTTAGAAACAACAAAAATACATTCCGTTATGGGGAAAACGAAAAGCAAAGGTTTGGTACATCAGCGACCTTTTCGAGCTCCTCATCATACAATTTCTGATGTAGCGTTGGTTGGAGGAGGGCAATACCCACAACCAGGAGAAATATCCTTATCTCACAATGGAGTATTATTTCTAGACGAACTACCTGAATTTAAAAGAACTGTTTTAGAAGTCATGAGGCAACCATTAGAAGATAGAGAGGTAACTATTTCTAGAGCAAAATTTACGGTTACTTATCCTTGTAGTTTTATGTTAGTAGCAAGTATGAATCCGAGTCCCTCTGGTTATTTTAATGATCCTTCTTCCCCCATGACATCCTCTCCCCAAGAAATGCAGCGTTATTTAAGTAAAATATCCGGTCCTTTATTAGATAGAATAGATATCCATATTGAGGTGACACCTGTTCCGTTTAAAAAGCTTTCAGAAGAAAGAAAGGGGGAGTCATCTATCCAGATAAGGAAGCGAGTTACTGCGGCAAGAATTATACAGTCAGCTAGGTTTACTGATTTTAATACGATCCATTACAACGCTCAGATGGGGGTGCAACAAATTAGAGCGTTTTGTAAGCTTTCTGAAGAAAGTCAACTATTGATAAAAAATGCTATGGAAAAGCTCAACTTATCAGCCAGAGCATACGATAGAATACTTAAGGTATCCAGGACTATTGCTGATTTAGAAAGCTCAAAAGATATTTTACCAAGTCATATTGCAGAAGCAATTCAGTATAGAAGCTTAGATAGAGAAGGTTGGCTGGGCTAGTTAATATATTCTTAAAAAGGACTTTATATGCAATATAAATCCTATTTTTATCGAAAATTACAAAACCTTAAATAATGAAAAAATTAGTTTTTGCCCCATTTATTGCATTACTATTAGCCTCTTGTAAAGGAGAGCCAAAAGATTATACGACCTTCTCAGGAAAGATTGAGAATAAAAATTCAAATTCATTAACCGTAATGAATCCCGAAACTGGATATAAAAAAGTAATAACAGTTAATGAAGACGGAACTTTTACTGATACTTTAAAGATAAAAGATGGTGCTTATCCTATTTTTGATGGAAAAGAATATACTGCTGTTTATTTTAAAAAAGGAGCTGATATAAAGGTTTCTTTAGATGCTAAAAAGTTAGATCAAACAATTTCGTTTACGGGAGAGGGAGCTGAAGAAAGTAAATTTTTAGTGAAATCAACAGCATTGGAAATGAGACTTTTTACAGACCCTACTATTTTTGAGTTGCCTAAGAAAGATTTTGATGCGAAAATAAAGACTTTTGTAGCTGATTTTGATCAGAGAATAGAAAAAGAAAATTTTAAGAATGCTGATTTTGTTGCAGAGCAAAGAAGTAACATTGAAAATATAAGAAAAGAAATGGAGCAAATTTATGCTGAGAAAGCTTACATTAATGAAAAATTGGCTAAAGGTGTGGCTTCTCCTAAGTTTGTTAATTATGAAAATAACAATGGAAAAACGACATCATTAGATGATTTAAAAGGAAAGTATGTATATATCGATTTATGGGCTACTTGGTGTAATCCATGCAAGCAAGAAATTCCTCATTTAAAAGAAGTAGAAGAAAAATATCATGGTAAAAATATTGAGTTTGTCAGTATTTCTGTAGATAGAGAAAAAGATTACAATGCTTGGAAAAAAATGATCGTAGATAAAAAGATGACAGGTACTCAATTATATGCAAAGGGAGATAGGTCATTTATGAATGCATATAGAGTTTCTGGAATACCAAGATTTATTTTATTAGATCCAGAAGGAAATATCGTAGATGCGAGTGCTCCAAGACCTTCTGATCCTAATTTGGTTAAATTATTTGATTCATTGAGTATTTAAGATCATATTCATCAGTCTTAAAACTATCATCAATTAAAATATTAAAAGAAACTGTTCGGAACAACAGTTTCTTTTTTATAAAATTCAATTTCAATAAAAAAACCTCTTGTAATTTTTACAAGAGGGAATTAGAAATTGATAAATCAACTAACTATAAATAAATTAAATGCTTTTATTTATGTTTCTTAGTATCTATAATGTTCAGGCTTAAAAGGACCCTCAACAGTTACGCCGATATAAGAAGCTTGTTCTTCGCGTAGTTCCGTTAATTCAACTCCAATTTTAGCTAAATGTAACTTAGCCACCTTTTCATCTAAGTGTTTAGGTAGCATATATACTTCATTTCCGTAAGCCTCCTTGTTATTCCATAATTCAATTTGAGCTAATGTTTGGTTGGTAAATGAGTTAGACATTACAAAGCTAGGATGTCCTGTTGCGCAGCCTAGGTTAACTAAACGCCCTTCCGCTAGAATAATAATATCGTTTCCGTTTACATTATATTTATCTACTTGAGGTTTGATGGTATCTTTTGTATCTCCAAAATTACTATTTAACCAAGCCATGTCAATTTCATTATCAAAGTGACCAATATTACAAACGATTGTTTTATCTTTCATCGCTTCGAAATGACGTCCTTGAACGATATCCTTATTTCCAGTAGTTGTAATAATAATATCACTATTAGCTACTACTGTTTCAAGTTTTTTAACTTCAAACCCATCCATGGCAGCTTGTAACGCACAGATAGGGTCTATTTCTGTTACGGTAACAATACTTCCAGCACCTTTAAAAGAAGCGGCCGTACCTTTACCAACATCGCCATATCCACAAACAGTAACACGTTTACCTGCTAACATTACATCTGTAGCTCTACGAATGGCATCTACAGCAGATTCTTTACATCCGTATTTGTTGTCAAATTTAGATTTTGTTACGGAATCATTTACGTTAATGGCAGGCATAGGTAGTGTTCCATTCTTTACACGTTCATATAAACGATGTACTCCCGTAGTAGTTTCTTCAGACAAACCATTGATTCCTTCTGCTAGCTCTGGATATCTATCTAAAACCATGTTTGTTAAATCTCCACCATCATCTAAAATCATATTTAAAGGCTTTTTGTCTTCTCCAAAAAACAATGTTTGTTCAATACACCAGTCAAATTCTTCTTCTGTCATGTCTTTCCATGCATATACAGGAGTTCCAGTAGCAGCAATTGCAGCGGCAGCTTGATCTTGGGTAGAAAATATGTTACAAGAGCTCCAAGTAACCTCAGCACCTAAAGCTTGTAAAGTTTCAATCAAAACAGCTGTTTGGATTGTCATGTGTAAACAGCCTGCAATTCTAGCCCCTTTTAAAGGCTGCTCATCTTTATATTCTTCTCTAAGACTCATTAAACCAGGCATCTCAGCTTCTGCTAGTTCAATTTCTTTTCTACCCCAATCAGCTAAAGAAATATCTTTAACTTTAAAAGGTACGTATGTAGTCGATTTTGTGCTCATCTTTTTGTATATTTATTCTTCTAAATTTAGAGTCGCAAAAGTACAAAATAACTTTATAAGTCTATGCCTGTTTATAAAAGATTAACGATTAACACTACTACTAAAGTATTGATTTGGAAGATTGAAGAATCTTTTGAGGCATTATGTAAGGAGGTCGTTTTAGGTAGCGAAAGTCAAGTCCGTTTAGACAAAATGAAGTCAGAGTTGCATCAGAGAGCTTTTCTAAGTGTACGCCATTTGCTCAAAGAAGCAGGGTATAATGACGCAGATTTAATTTATGATGATTTTGGAAAACCGCACCTAAAAGATGGAAAATTTATTTCTATAACGCACTCTTTTATTTTTTCAGGAATTATAATTTCTGACGAAAAACCTGTTGGTATCGATATTGAAAAACAACGCGATAAAATTTTAAGAATAGCGCCTAAATTTACCCCTATTGAAGAATATAGAACCATTGCCAATGCTAGTGCTTTGATTAGTAAGTTGACCATTGTTTGGGGAGCTAAGGAGAGTCTATATAAAATATATGGCAAAAAGAAATTACTTTTTTTAGAGCACATCTATATTGAAGATTTTAAATTTTCTGATGCTAAAACAACTGGAGAAGTTAGGTTTGATGGCAGGTGCACAGTTTATGATGTCCATTTTTTAGAATTTGATGGTTTTACTTGTGTATATGCGTATTAGCATAGTAGGTTTTTTTATTATAAAGTTGGTATATGAATAGAACTCACTACATTTGGAGTCTTTACCAAATTATATGAACTCGATTTTTAATTACTTATTTGCCCAGTATGCAAGTTCTTCGGTAATTGATATTTCTTTGGAAGTTATTGCAATTATCTTCGGACTTTTATCTGTTTGGTTTTCTAAAAAAAACAAGATTTGGGTGTTTCCTACGGGGCTAATTAGCACTTCTATTTTCGTTTATTTATTGTTAAAATGGGGGCTTTTAGGAGATATGATGATTAATGCGTACTATTTTATAATGAGTATTTATGGATGGTATATTTGGACCCAAAAAGTAGATGAAACTCACGTAACCCCAATAAGTAGAACGACTGTTAGAGAGCAAAAAATGAGTATTTTGATTTTTATAGGAACCTTGTTTTTTGTATTCATGATCTATCGTTTTTTTGATAAATGGAATGGTTTAATAGCTTATATAGATACCGTTACTACTGCTATATTTTTTGTAGGAATGTGGTTGATGGCAAAGCGAAAAATAGAAAATTGGACTTACTGGATCATAGGTGATCTTATTTCCATTCCTCTTTATTTTTACAAAGGGTTTACATTTACAAGCTTTCAATATTTAATATTTACGTTCATAGCAATTTCAGGATATTTATCATGGAGAAAAATCTTAAACAAAAACCAGTCCATATTATAAAAGTTGTTTTATTTGGTCCAGAATCAACTGGAAAAACAACATTATCTAGGCAATTAGCTCGCTATTACAATACTGTTTGGGCTCCTGAATATGCTCGGGAGTATTTACAAAATAAATGGAATAATGAACGGAAAACATGTGAGCAAGATGATTTGATTCCTATTGCTGAAGGGCAAATGAGATTAGAAAATGAGCTAGCAGAAAAAGCTGATAAAATTTTGATTTGTGATACGGATCTACTAGAAACTAAAGTGTATTCGGAAGAATTTTATGGCGGATTCGTTGATCCTAGACTGGATGAAGCAGCCCGAGAAAATGAATATGATTTGTATTTATTAACTTATATAGATACTCCTTGGGAAGAAGATGATTTGCGAGATAGACCTGAACAACGATTGGAAATGTTTGAGGCTTTTGAAACAGCCTTAAAGAAACATCATAAAAATTATATTCTGTTAAAAGGAGATAAGGAAACTCGTTTAAAAAAAGCAACAAAGGCTATTGATGTTATTTTGGAGTCTTCTAAAAACCTGCATTCATTTTCTGATACGCTAATAGATGTAGATATGCATTTCTTGCATCAGGGGATAAATCCTTTTAATTTAGATTATTAAAGGTATTTTTGTGAGCACTAACATATAAAGAGTATAATGAATATTGAGAACCTTATAAGAGAACTTCAATTCAAAGCTGTTAGAAGCTCTGGAGCAGGGGGGCAGCATGTTAACAAGGTATCTTCTAAAGTAGTACTGTCTTTTGATTTGCACAGTAGTCTGTCATTATCGTCAGAGGAAAAAGAATTAATATCAAGGCGCTTAAAAAATAGACTTACTAAAAGTAGTTGTATTGTGTTGGAATGTGGTGAAACCCGCAGTCAGTATCGAAATAAAGAAATTGTTATACAACGTTTTATAGCGCTTATAAAAATAGCACTTACTGCAACAAAAAGAAGAAAAGCAACCAAGCCAACTAAAGCTTCTGTAAGAAAAAGATTACAAAAGAAGCAAACCACTTCTTTAAAAAAGCAGTTGCGTCAAAAACCAAGAATTGATTAAATTTATGGTTTCTTTGCTTATTATATCAAAAATCCGTTATACATTTGCTGCGTTCTCATAAAGGGGTGCTTTTATAAATATACTATTTAGACAAGGCTGAGATCATACCCAATGAACCTGGGCAAGTAATGCTGCCAAGGGAATGTAAACGTTTATAAATACCATACATAGGTGTTTTTAATCAGTTGTAAAAACTAATTATTCAAACAATAGGATAATTACCTCTTTTTATTCGCTTTTATTTTATTAGAAATGAGACCGATGTCTTTTATTAAAAAAGTGAAGATAGTAACTTTTTTAGTTTTATTATTTGCTGTATTGGAAGTCAATGCGCAAACTTTTATGCTCTCAGGAAAAGTCGTTAATGAATCAGGAACACCTTTAGTAGGAGCTTCTATACTTATTGAAGATTTAGGTAGAGGAGGTGCAACGGGTTTTGATGGTAATTTTCAATTAGCGCTTCATAAAGGAACTTATGCGCTAAAAGTGTCTTATATAGGCTTTAAGACAATTGATAAAATAGTAACTGTGAGTCGAGATATGCGAATAAATATTGTGTTAGCTCCTAATCAAAATTTTTTAGATGAAGTTTTGGTTTCTGCTGTTCGTGTAAAGGCTGATGCCCCTGTTAGTCATTCCAATCTCACAAAAAAAGAAATAGCTAAGCGTAACTTGGGACAGGATATTCCTATTTTGATGAAATACTTGCCCAATGTTATTTCGTCTTCAGACGCTGGGGCGGGTATTGGTTATACATATATGCGTGTGCGTGGATCTGATGCCTCTAGAATAAATGTTACTGTAAATGGAATTCCTTATAATGATGCCGAAAGTCAAGGAACTTTTTGGGTAAATATGGGAGATTTTGCTTCCTCTACGCAAAGCTTACAATTGCAAAGGGGGGTAGGTACTTCTACTAATGGCTCAGGAGCTTTCGGGGCTAGTTTAAATATACTAACAGATGCTATTTCTGAAAAATCTGGTGGAGAAATTTCAAATGCTTTTGGTTCGTATGGTACTCGAAAACATACTGTAAAATACACTACAGGTAAACTGAATGATCATTTCGAATTATCAGGAAGGTTTTCTAATATTTATTCTGATGGTTATGTGGATAGGGCTTTTACTGATTTGAAATCGTACTTCTTGCAGGGAAATTATACGGATGATAATACCTTAGTTAAAGCACTGGTTTTTGGAGGGAAAGAGCAAACTTACCAAGCTTGGGCTGGATTAAACGCTACTCAATTGAAAGAAAATCGTCGCCAGAATCCTTATACGTATGAGAACGAAACAGATAATTATCAGCAAGATCATTATCAAGTGCATTGGAATGAAAAATTGAATAGCAAATGGAGTACTAATGTCAGTTTGAATTATACTAGAGGAAAAGGCTACTTCGAGCAGTTTAAGGAAAAAGAAAAGGCTGAAACTTTTAATAATTTAATTGTTGATGATAGTGATGTTATTGTGAACCGTTGGCTAGATAATCATTTTTATGTTGCTAATGGAACTTCAACCTATAAAAGTGAGAAGGTTGAATTTGTATCAGGACTCTCGTATAGTAATTATAAGAACGATCATTATGGAGAGGTAATCTGGGGAAGTGATTTGGCTGCTAATACAAGGATTAGGGATCGCTATTATGAAAGTAGTTCAAAAAAAACAGATTGGAATATTTTTTCGAAGGTTATTTTTAACCTTTCAGATCGTGTAAAAGCATATATAGATATGCAAGGGAGATTTGTTAATTATAAAACTGTTGGATTGACCTCTAAGCGAAAGCCAATTAATGTGGATACTAATTTTAATTTTTTCAATCCCAAAGCAGGAATTACGTATGACTTAGATAATCAAAATAGCTTTTACCTTTCTTATGCTAGGGCTAATAGAGAGCCTAATAGAAATGATTTTGAAGGAGGAACTACACAACATGAAAGTTTACATGATTATGAGTTAGGTTGGAGATTGAAGAATGATGTTGTTAAATTAAGTACCAATGTTTATTTGATGGATTATCAGAATCAATTGGTTTTAACTGGAGCTATTGATGATGTGGGAGGGTTTATTAGGGCAACTAGTGGTGAGAGTTATCGCTTAGGGCTAGAGGTTGATGCAGATATTATGCTATCAACACAAGTAAAAATGCAACCTAATATTGCATTTAGTCAGAATAAAAATAGAAACTTCTACGCTCTTGTAAATGGAACTTTGGAAAATTTAGGGAACACTACTATTTCAAATTCGCCTAGTATGGTTTTTGGAAATACGTTTGTATATCAACCAACTTCTAATTTACAATTGGCTTTTTTATCTAAATATGTAGGAGATCAATATATGGGGAATTTGCAAGGCAGAATTTCTGATTCAGACAAGCTTGAAGATTATTTTACAAGTGATTTTAATATCGTTTATGAAATTAAAACGAATAAAATTTTTAAATCTATTGTATTAACGGGGCTAGTTAATAATATTTTTAATAAGAAATATGTTGATAGAGGGTATTATTATACCTACGAATACGATGTTGAAGACGACTTAGGAAATATTATAGGGGAAGCAACAGGTGATGGAGCTGGTTATTACCCACAGGCAACAAGAAACTTTTTATTAAGTGCAACATTAAAGTTCTAACTAACCGAACTTTTACAAACCCCCGAACTTGTTCGGGGGTGTTTTTAATAGTGTTATTGCAAATCAGCGCTATATATTATTCTTAACTGTTAGAGTTCTTAAAAATGAATAGCTATACCTGATTAATATTTTAAAACATAGTCAAAAACTAAGACACCTCCATTGGCATTTTCAAGATCTAAAAATGGTCCCACGAAATTTTTAAAAGCGTCATGTTGAGGGTCAAAGGTACCAGGAGCTGTTAAAAAAGGCTTCCCTACATAATAATCTCTATCTGCAAGAGAATTAAAAGTCACAAGAAAAGCAATTTCATAGTCTTTATCAACGCCTTCCTTACTATTTTGATTTCCATATTCAATGGAATGGATGTATTTCTTTCCATTCTTGGTAGCATTTCTTAAATCTGTAAATCTTTTTATAACTTCATTTCGCTCAGAAGTGGTAATGCTTTCTTTGAATTTAAATAATACAATATGCCTTATTTTTCCTTCTAAAAGTTCATGGTTCATTTCATGGGTGTTGTTATTGATATCTTCATCAGATGAAGAGCAGCTAATTGTTAATGTAATTAGAAGGGTTACAATAAAAAAACGGATTGTAGAAATTTTTTTTTTCATAATACTTGATTTTATTAAGTTATAAATTTGAACACAAATAAAGCACTATGTAGTTGTTTAGGAAGATAAATGTTTAATAAGAGGGAAAATAGATAGTTTAAAAGGGAAATTTTAACTTCAAAGTATTCTGAAATAAGTAAATAGTATGAGAAAAGCCTTAGGAAAATAAGTTTTCTTAAGGCTTTTGGTATTTTTTTAAGCAAATAAAAGCAATTTAGACGCCACTTACTTTTCTTTATAGGTTCATTGTTAAAAGTTAATTTAATTTATAATTAATAAACTGCTCATCTAGGGCTTTTAAAAATTCATTTGAAATTTTAACTTTAGTATTTCTACTGGGGAGGTTCAATTCAATTTTTTCGTCAGCATCCCAAATGGTAAAATACAAGTTTTGAGTTCCTCTGTTTAAAACAATTAAGTGCTGCAAGTCTTTGATAAAATTTTCTTTCAATTGGTGCAGTGGAATTTTTAGGGTTAGTTTTTTACACATTTCATCCATGATGTCATGTAATAACTTAAAATCAGTAAATTTTAATCGAGGTTCTCCCCGTACCCCATCTTTATTAACCCACCCTGGTTGTACGGTAGTTTTTATAAATAAGAAAGAATTTGGAACCAAATAGTGCTTAAATTTTAAGTAATCTTCTCCAAACACTCTAAACTCGTAGCTATCATTATAGTCTTCTATAGTAAACATGGCCCAGCCTTTTCCCATTTTAGATACGCGGTGTTGTACATCTGATAAAATACCAGCAAAAGAGAGGTTTAGTCCTTCATACTTTTTTAAATCATCTTTAAAATTGGAGATGACAGCATTGCAAAATTTTAGTTCATTTTTAAAATCATCTAAAGGATGTGCAGAGATATACATTCCAATTACTTCCTTTTCTTTACCAAGTAGTTCCATTGTACCCCAAGTATCACAAACAGGAATTATAGGTTCAGGCAATTCTATTTCAGAAGCTTCTCCAAATAAAGAAACCTGTGATGAATTTTGACTTTCTTGGAATTTGTTACCATAACGAATTGCTTTTTCCAGGAAAGTTTGTCCTTTTTCATCAGTTACATAATATTGTGCTCGATGTGTATTTGTAAACGAATCAAACCCTCCGGCAAGTACGAGTCCTTCGAAAGCTTTTTTATTAGCAGCTCGTAGATCAATACGTTTTGCAACATCAAAGATAGATTTATAGGGGCCATTTTCTTGTCGTTCATCAATAATTGCCTTTACAGCTCCAGACCCTACTCCTTTAATAGCTGCCATTCCAAAGCGAACAGCTCCTTGGTCATTTACTGAAAATTTTAAATAAGATTCATTCACATCTGGGCCCAATACATCGAGTCCCATGCGTTTTGATTCTTCCATAAAAAACGAAACAGATTTAATGTCATTCATATTATTAGAAAGAACAGCAGCCATATATTCAGCAGGATAGTGCGCCTTTAAATAGGCTGTTTGATAAGCAATCCAAGCATAACAAGTAGAGTGAGACTTATTAAAGGCATATGAAGCAAAAGCTTCCCAGTCTGTCCATATTTTTTCTAATTTTTCAGGATCATGCCCATTAGCACTTGCTTGATCTACAAATTTAGGTTTCATTTTAGCCAAGACTGCAATTTGCTTTTTACCCATAGCTTTACGCAATACATCGGCTTCTCCCTTAGTAAAATCAGCTAGTTTTTGAGACAGAAGCATTACTTGCTCTTGATATACTGTAATGCCATAGGTTTCTTTTAAGTATTCCTCCATAGCAGGTAAGTCATACTCAATTTCTTCATCTCCATGCTTTCTTCTAATAAATGAAGGAATGTATTCTAAAGGACCAGGTCTATATAAAGCATTCATGGCGATTAAATCAGCGAAAACAGTAGGTTTTAGTTCTCGCATATATTTTTGCATTCCTGGAGATTCATATTGAAATATACCAACGGTTTCTCCTCTCTGGAACAACTCATACGTTTTAAGATCATCAATAGGGAAATTCTCAGGGTCTAAATCAATATTATGTCTTGCTTTGACAATTTTAACGGTATCTTTAATTAGGGTTAATGTTTTTAATCCTAAGAAATCCATTTTTAATAACCCAGCGCTTTCTACAACAGAATTGTCAAACTGAGTAACATACATATCAGAGTCTTTGGCAAGAGAAACAGGTACGAATTTAGTAATATCATCAGGAGTAATAATAACCCCACAAGCATGAATTCCTGTGTTTCTAACAGACCCTTCTAATATTCTAGCTTTATTAATTGTTTCTGCTGTTAAGTCAGCTCCGCTAGATAGGCGTTTAAGTTCATTAACGAGCTCAATTTCTTCAGAACGAAGCTTTTCTTTTAGGCCGCTTTCATCCAGAGAAAAAATCTTTTTTAATTTCATCCCAGGAATTAATTTAGCAATTCGATCAGCCTCAAAAAGAGGAAGGTCTAATACACGCGCAGTATCTCTAATAGAAGATTTAGCAGCCATAGTACCATAAGTAATAATTTGTGCTACCTGATTGGCTCCATACTTTTTAATTACATAATCCATAACACGTCCACGTCCTTCATCATCAAAATCAATATCAATATCGGGCATGGATACACGTTCAGGGTTTAGGAAGCGCTCAAAAAGAAGATCATATTTAATAGGATCAATATTCGTAATCCATAAGCAGTATGCTACTACACTACCAGCAGCAGATCCCCTTCCTGGTCCCACAGAAACATCCATATTTCGTGCTTCGCGAATAAAATCTTCTACAATTAAGAAATATCCCGGATATCCTGTTTTTTCAATTACTTCAAGTTCAAAGTCCAAACGTTCTCTAATACTTTCCGTAATTTCTCCATAGCGTTTTTTAGCACCTTCATAAGTTAGATGGCGTAAGAAGTTGTTCTCTCCCCGCTTACCGCCATCTTCATTATCTTTTTCATCTCTAAATTCTTGTGGGATATCAAAAGCAGGCAATAGTACGTCGCGAGCTAATGTGAAAGGTGCTATTTTATCTACAATTTCTTGAATATTGATGATTGCTTCAGGAAGGTCGGCAAAGAGTGTTTTCATTTCTTCTGAAGATTTGAAATAATACTCATCATTAGGAAGTCCGTATCGGTATCCCCTTCCTCTTCCTTTTGGAGTTGCTTGTTTTTCACCATCTTTAACGCAAAGTAAAATATCATGCGCATTAGCATCTTCTTTTTCAAGATAAAAGGTATTGTTTGTAGCAACGGTTTTTATCTTGTGTTTTGTTGCAAACTTTAAGAGCGTTTCATTTACGACCCTTTCATCTTCTTGATCATGACGCATTAATTCAATATACAGATCATCGCCAAATTCTTGTTTCCACCAAAGAAGTGCTTCTTCTGCTTGCGTTTCTCCTACATTTAATATTTTACTAGGAATTTCTCCGTATAAATTTCCTGTTAAAACAATAATATCTTCTTTATATTTTTTTATAATTTCTTTATCAATTCTAGGGATGTAATAAAATCCATCAACAAACGCAATAGAAGACATTTTTGCTAAGTTGTGGTATCCATTTTTATTTTTAGCTAATAAAACAATTTGATATCCATTATCTTTTTGACTTTTATCAGTATGATTTTGACAAACATTTAGTTCGCAACCAATAATAGGTTTTAAAATTTGAGCATTAGGAGTTTCTCCTTTTTCAATAGCTTCTTTATTGGCAGCTTCTGCAGCTTTATTATGACTCAATACTTCTTGTACGAAATGGAAGGCAGCCATCATATTTCCAGTATCTGTCATAGCAACAGCGGACATATGATCTTTGGCAGCTGCTTTTACAATGTTTCCTATTTGTATGGTAGATTGTAATACTGAATATTGTGTATGGTTGTGCAGGTGGGCAAACTGAACATCTTTTAGTTTAGCAAGTCCTTCAGAAGTATTAATAGTAGTTTCTCCACCTTTTTCTTGAGTTATCCTTTGGCGAATTTTTTCACTCTCCTTTTTTAAATTCAGGTGCTTTAAACCAATAACCTTAATAGGCATGGGGTTTGCTTCAGTGTATTTCTCGAAATAATCAGAAGGAACATCTAGTGCTTCTTCTGTATATTGTCTTAAACGAATAAGTTCAAGGAAACACCTTGTAGTAGCTTCAACATCTGCTGTGGCATTATGTGCCTCTCCAAACCCTACGCCAAAAAGATGATGATGTAATTCCGTAAGTGTAGGAAGCTTAAATTTTCCTCCACGTCCTCCAGGTATTTGACACATTTGAGCGGTATGTTCCGTACAAGTATCCAATACAGGTAGTTCCGTTAAGTTATTAGAAACTCCTAAACGATGAAATTCACAGCCCATAATGTTTACATCAAAGCCTACATTTTGCCCTACAATAAATTTCGCTTTTTTTAAAACCGCGTTGAATAATTCTAGCCCTTCTGTTAAAGAAATACCCTGTTCTTCTGCTAGATTTGTAGAAATACCATGAATACGTTCTGCATCAAAAGGAATATTAAATCCATCTGGGCGAATTAAAAAATCATTATGCTCAATTAAATTTCCTAATTCATCATGCAATTGCCATGCTATTTGAATACATCTAGGCCAGTTGTCTGTATCAGTAATAGGAGCATTCCAACTTTTTGGTAAACCAGTTGTTTCCGTGTCAAAAATCAAATACATAATAAGCAGTTTTCGTGAAAAAAAGTGTCAAAAATTGGAGGTAAAATTACAAAAATAAGGTGGATGTCTGGTGAAAAGATATTAACGGCTTTAGCGCTTCTTGAAATAAAAATAAAACTAGGTGTAAAATATATTTTTTTTAGAGGAGGTAACTCGAATATATAAGCTACATTTGTGTTTTAATATAATATTTTTTACAATGAAACAAGGAACAATAAAGTTCTTTAATGAATCTAAAGGTTTTGGATTCGTTACTGAGTCAGGATCAAACACAGAATACTTTGTGCACGTATCAGGACTAATCGATGAGGTTAGAGAAGGTGATACTGTTGAATTTGACTTAAAAGAAGGAAGAAAAGGATTAAACGCTGTAGACGTTAGAGTAATTTAATATACAACATCATTTAATTTTAAGAAAGAGCTTGATTATCAAGCTCTTTTTTTGTGTGCATTATTCCTGTGTGATAAGGAATTTTTTAATACATTTGCAGCCTTATATTAATAATCAAGGTCGCGAACCTTAAAAATTAAGAATTATGCCTGTAAAAATTAGATTACAAAGACACGGTAAAAAAGGAAAACCATTTTATTGGGTAGTAGCTGCTGATTCAAGAGCTAAAAGAGACGGTCGTTTTTTAGAAAAGATTGGAACTTATAACCCAAACACTAATCCTGCAACTATTGAGTTAGATGTGGATAGTGCTGTGAAATGGTTGCAAAACGGAGCTCAGCCTACTGATACGGCAAGAGCATTATTATCTTACAAAGGAGCTTTATTGAAAAACCACTTAGCTGGAGGAGTAAGAAAAGGCGCTTTAACTGAAGAGCAAGCAGCAGCTAAATTTGAAGCTTGGTTAGAAGAAAAAGAAGGTAAGGTATCAACTAAAGAAGCTGATTTAGCTAAAGCCAAAGAAGCAGCTAAAGCAAAAGCATTAGAAGCTGAAAAAGCAGTTAATGAAGCTAGAATTGCAGCGGCTGTTCCTGCTGTAGAAGAAGAAAGCGAAGCTACTACAGAGGAAGCTCCTGAAGCAGCAGCTAAAAGCGAGGAGTAAAAAATATAACGATTATGCGTAAAGAAGATTGTTTTTATTTAGGCAACATCGTTAAAAAACACAGTTTTAAAGGGGAAGTCGTTATCAAGTTAGATACTGACGAGCCTGAACTCTATAGAAATATGGAATCAGTTTTTGTCGATTTAGGCAATAATCTGATTCCATTTTTTATTACAAAGAGTTCTTTGAGTAAAGGAACTTTATTACGTGTTAAGTTTGATGATGTTTCTACAGAAGAAGACGCAGAAGCGATATTGAAAGCAGGAGTGTATTTACCGATGTCTTTATTGCCAAAGTTAACAGGAAATAAATTTTATTACCATGAAGTTATTGGTTTTACTATTATAGATGTTGCTTACGGAGAGGTAGGA
Organism: Tenacibaculum maritimum NCIMB 2154; assembly: GCF_900119795.1. Taxonomy (NCBI): domain Bacteria; kingdom Pseudomonadati; phylum Bacteroidota; class Flavobacteriia; order Flavobacteriales; family Flavobacteriaceae; genus Tenacibaculum; species Tenacibaculum maritimum. Next base: position 3,052,029 of record NZ_LT634361.1, on the reverse strand, counting down.
ACAATAGTTCATATTAATGATAAAGCAGCACAACCTTTATTTGAAATAGAAAAGGGGAATCATGAAATTTTTATACCAATGATAGATAACTTTATTAAGAAAGTTGATAGAGATCGTCGTATTATTGAAGTAGAAACTCCCGAAGGATTGATAGATTTATACATGCAAGAATAGGTGTAACTTTATAAGGCTATCTCTTACTTTTTTAAGAGCATAAGATTTTTCTTGTGTTCGTAACTTATTTAAAATTAACATTGTAAAAAGAAACTTGGAAGCTTTCCGTTTGAGCTTGCAAAAGGCTGTATTTGTTTTTTACAACCAGTGTAAAAAATAGGAAGACTTATTTTATATCGTGAAATTTACAAATGACCGTTGGTATTAATTAAGCTGTTGTTTTCTTTACAAAATAATTTTATAGGAATAAGTAGGTCAATTTAAAATGGTATTTTTGTAAGACTTAAATTTTAAGAAATGAGTTTACTAGAAGAATTGCAAGATAGAAGCGGTAAAAAGTGTGAATTATGTGCTGCTACTACGAATTTGAATATATATGAAGTTCCTCCAATTTCGACAGGAGGGGTAGATGGCAGTTTATTAGCTTGTGAGGTATGCGTGGCGCAAATTAATGATGCAGATAAAACAGATGCAAATCATTGGAGGTGTTTAAATGATAGTATGTGGAGTGAATTTAGAGCCGTAAAGATTATTGCTTGGAGGATGCTATCTCGATTAAAAAAGGAAGGGTGGCCACAAGACTTGTTAGATATGTTGTATTTAGAAGATGCTGATTTGCGTTTTGCAGCTGCTACAGGAGAAGGGCTGGATGAAAGCGAGAAGGTAATTCATAGAGATGCTAATGGAGCTATTTTGCAAGCAGGAGATTCGGTTGTGCTAATTAAAGATTTAAAGGTAAAAGGTTCTAGTATGGTGGCAAAGCAAGGAACCGCAGTTCGTAGAATATCTTTAGATCGTGAGAATGCAAAATATATTGAAGGAAAGGTAGGTGCTACGCAAATTGTGATTGTTACGGATTATGTAAAGAAAATGGCAGAAAAGGAATAAATTTAATAAAAAAGGTTCCGTAATTAACTACGGAACCTTTTTTACTTATTTTTCATCGTTAAAATAGACCTTGTAAAATTTCATTTTTTTATCCTCATCATATCCTTTTTCAAGATATTCAGAAGAAGCATCAGGTGCGTCAATATCTATTTTAATTTGGATATTGGTGTCTAATTTAATTTCTGTTTTAAATTTACTTTTTTCTTTCTTTAAAACAGCATCAGATACATCAAAATTATTTCGTATTAATACATCATTTAATTTTTCAAAGTGTTTTTTATAATCTTCAAATAAATCTTTATGTTTATCTTCTTGAAAAACTTCCTGTTTAAAATCATGATAATCTACACTTTCATGTTCTTTAAAATAATCAACGGTATTGGCTAAAAAATTACTTTGCTCTTGCTTTCCGAATTCTGGTTGTATGATGTTTTCGGAAAAATCTTTACACATTTCTAAATAATGTTGCGTGTGTAAATTTCGATCATCTGCATACTTTACATTTAAGAAATTTTTAATCCAATATTGCGCATCGTAATTATTATTATCAACGCTTAAAATAACAGGCCCTTCAGTGTCAGAAGAGTTTAAGATAAGACAGCCTTTGTCTAGTTTTTTGGTACTGATTCCTTTTTGAACAACCACATCAAAGCTATCATCTTCCAAATAGGTTTGAAAAAAATCTACTTTACTTTCAATTTTAAAAATACCAACGGCCTCTGTAAGTACATCTTTATACTCAAGTCCTTCGAAATAAGCAACCAGCACATCCCCTTTTTTTATTTGAGCGGAGTTTGATTGTTCATATAAATGATTGACAATATTTTTAGAATGCTCTATAAATGACGCTTCGTCTTCAAAAATTTCAGAAGTATAATTATTTATTTCATTTAATCGAACGTCAGCATGATGATTAAAACGGTAACTCTGTGTTACATTAGCAAAAGGTTTTAACAAGAAAGGCATTAGTAGTTCGTAGCTTTCTTCATCAAAACGAACTAAATTTTCTGATAACGTATTTTGTCCACTATTGTATTTATTAGCAACTTTATGAATAATACATTTATTAAGTTCAGCGCGTGTTCTTTTAATCATTTTATAAATTTTGGTTCACAAAAATAAGTATTTTAGTATCGTTAAAAATAATAGAAGATGAAATTATTAGGAATTGGATCAAGAATTAATCATCCAGAATTAGGATTTGGTGTTGTAACCAATGTAGATAGCAGGCATTATTGGGTTACTTTTCAGGAAAAAGGTTTAGAAACGATTGCGTTAAATGATACTTTTGAAATTATTGAAGCAGTTGATCAAGAAGTTGATTCAGTAAGTTTTTATGAAATAGAGAGTTCTTTAAGAAAAATTTTAAAACAATGGAGTGATGTTAGTGAGGTGGTTCCCATAGCAGATAAATTTAAAGGAGGAAAGTTGATAATAGCTCCAGCGGATGCTAATTTAGCATCAAAAGAAATTCCTATTGATACCTTTTTTCATAAAATAGTAATGGTACGTGATCGTATTCGTGTTATGGAGCAAAAGATAAATTCGAATAAGAAAATTGACGATCAAGATAAAATAGATTTACAGCAATATATAACGCGTATTTATGGAAGTTTGACTACGTTTAACGTACTGTTTAAGTTAAAGTCAGATAATTTTGTGGGAGAGAAATCTAAATAAGTTTATGGAAAAAAATGTTGTTTTTAAGCATTCATTTAAAACAACATTTTTTTTCATTATAGTTTTAAATTTAGTTGCTCTGGTAGTAGTTTAAAGGTTTTTCTATGGTATTGGGTAATTCCAAATTCTCGAATAGCGTTTCGATGCTGCTTTGTAGGGTAACCTTTATTTTGTTTCCAGTTATACTGAGGAAATTCTTCATGAAGTTGCTCCATATAGTCATCTCTATATGTTTTTGCTAAGATAGAAGCGGCAGCTATGCTTAGGTATTTAGCATCTCCTTTAACAATGGTTTCGTGTGGGATTTCTTTATAGGGCTTGAACTTATTTCCATCAACAATAATAAACTCAGGAGAGATTTGTAAGTCACTAATGGCACGATGCATTCCTGTAATAGAAGCTTGGAGTACGTTTAAAGAATCTACTTCTTTTTCATGAATAAAAGAAACGGCAAAGGCAATTGCTTCTTTTTCTATAAAAGGACGCAATTCTTTTCTTTTTTTTTCAGAAAGTTGCTTGGAGTCATTTAAAATGTTGTGGTAGAAGTTTTTTGGTAAAATAACTGCTGCGGCAACTACGGGGCCGGCTAAACACCCTCTGCCAGCTTCATCGGTTCCTGCTTCTAAGGAAAAGCCACTGTAATTCAATTTCAACATGGCACAAATTAACAGTTTTCAAATAAATTAATCCTCTTTTTTCTTGTTTAATTATTTACATTTGTCGTTATGAAGAAATTTATTTTGATAAGTTTTTATTTGTTGCTTGGAACTCCAATTACGTTTGCTCAAATTAAAGGACTTGGTAATGGTTTTGAAAGGCTTGGCACTAGAGGTAATCAACATGTAGACTCTTTACCTACTAATGAAATAAATGTTAAGCTAAGTGGAAAAACAAAGTACACTGATTATAAAATTATTTCTTTTAAGAATGATACCACTGTTGTAGATACTACCTTAACAATTCAAAAGCAATATCAATTCAATTTTTTAAGAAAAGATAATTTTGAATTGTTAGCTTTTCATAATCAAGGACAAACATTTAATAATTTAGGGTACGATTTCAGTGGCATATCTCCATTTCCTGATATGGGATTTAGAGCAAAGCAATTTAATTATTATAGATTGGAGGATGTCAATTATTATCAGGTTCCGACACCTACTACCGAAATAATGTATCGTACAGGTTTAGAGCAAGGTCAAGTATTGGATGTTTTTTTTACATTGAATTTTTCGAAACGATTTAATGTAGGTATTGCTTATAAAGGAATTCGATCATTAGGGAAATATCGTAGAGCTTTAGCGAGCAGTGGAAATTTTAGAATGAGTTTTCATTACGAATCTCCAAAAGGACAGTATGGTATCAGAGGACAAATTGTAAATCAAGATATATTTAACCAAGAAAACGGAGGGCTTAGTGAAATTTCATTGGCTAATTTTATAAATGATAATCCTAATTTTTCTAATGATAGAGGAAGGTTGGATGTTGCGTTGAATGATGCAGAGAATAATTTAGAAGGGAAGCGATTGTTTTTTGAGCATACTTTTAAAATTGTCGGATCAAAAGATAGTTTGCATCAAAAGGACTTTTCAAATTTAAAATTAGGTCATTCTTTTTTAAGAAACTCAAAATTTTATCGATTTAATCAATCAACATTTACAACAGCTATTTTTGGAAGTGCAAATGAAAATAATAGCATCAATGATAAAACAACATACCTGCTATATAATAATCAACTGTTTTTAGATTTTAATTCAAAATATATACTGGGGCGTTTTCGTGTAAAAGCAAATTATACAACATATAATTATGGGTATGATAATTTATTAAATATAAATGCGGTTGCTGCGGTTTCTAAAAGTAAATTAAAAGGACAGGCAGTTTCTATGGGAGCTGATTGGAATGGAAGAATTGGAAATTTCCACATTAATGCAGCGGCTAATTTAACCCCAGGAAGTGGGCGTTTGTCTGGAAATGATTTTTATGGAGAAGCATTTTATAAAAAAGACAGCTTATTTACTATTAAAGGAAGGCTTGCCATTAGTTCTAAATCGCCTAATTTTAACTTTTTGTTACATCAAAGTACCTATGATAAATACAATTGGCAGCATGATTTTAAAACAATAGATACTCGTAATATAGGAGGAACAATAACCTCTAAATGGGGAAGTGCTTCTGTTGATTTAGCTAATATTGATAACTATACTTATTTTGATACAGCAGGTATTGCTAAGCAGGCTTCGTCAAATTTAACTTACTTGAAAGCTAAAATAGCAAAAGAATTTACTTTCGGAAAGTTTTCGTTAGACAATACATTGATGTATCAAAAGGTAAAAAATAGTACTGTTTTGAGGGTTCCTGAATTCGTAACTAGAAACACATTGTATTATGCCGACAGTTGGTTTAAAGGAGATCCTGTGTATGTTCAAATAGGAGCAACTTTTAAGTATTTTACGAAGTATAAGGCAAATGCTTATAATCCATTATTGGCGGAGTTTACTTTACAAGATACTACTGAAATAGGATATCCGACGGTTGATTTATTTTTTAATGCTAGGGTGCGTAGAACACGTATTTATTTTAAGGTGGATAACGCTACTTCTCGCCTTACTAAGAAGAACTATTTTTCAGCGCCTAATTACCCATATCGTGATTTTGTAATTCGTTTTGGCTTGGTGTGGAATTGGTTTATTTAATAGAGGGTGTGAGAGTAATGCTATAGTTTTTGAGCACGTAATTCTTTTATGTACTTACTAAAAGCATGGTGTCATTTTTCATTGCTAGAAAAATAGATGTCTATAAAAAAATATTATGTAACTACATATAAATTACCGAAACAAAAAACATAATTTTTTATTTCGGTAGTTCCAAATGATATAAAGTACCATTGACAATGGTTAACGAACTAACTTGCTTTCTCTTTTATTGCTTTTTTACTAATGTTCTGATTTTGATGCTAAAAGCAGCAAATAACAAGGTTGTAAATGGGCTTAAATAATTAAAGATTGCGTAAATAGCGTATTCACTAACACTAACTCCTAAAACACCTGATTGGTACGCTCCACAAGTATTCCATGGAATTAAAACAGAAGTAACAGTTCCACTATCTTCTAGGGTTCTACTTAAGTTTTCAGGAGCTAAATTTTTATCTTCAAAAGCTTTCTTAAACATTTTTCCAGGAATTACCAATGCTAAGTATTGGTCAGAAGCTATTGCATTTAGTCCAAGGCAACTAATTACAGTACTAGCAAATAAACCAAATACAGAAGTAGCTATAGATAGTAATGACTTTGTAATTTTAGATAAAGCGCCAATTGCATCCATGATACCACCAAATACCATAGCACAAACAATTAATAAAATGGTCCAAATCATTCCATTCATTCCACCAGCACTAAAAAGTTTGGTTAGTTTTTCATTATCTGTTTTAATTTGAGTATCGGTTAAAACAGCGGTAATAATTGATTTAAAGTTTGATTCCGATAAACCTTGTAAAACATCACCTTGAAAAATAAAGGCAAAGATAGCTGCTAAAAAAACACCTATACTTAAAGCTATTAAAGGTTTAGTTTTCATTAAAATCATAGCAATTACAACTCCAGGAACAATGAATAGCCATGGAGAAATATGAAATGTTTTTTTTATAGAAGCGAGTAAATTGCTGATATCAGCCGTTCCAGAAGTGTCTATGGTACTACTTAAAAGGGTAAAAATAATTAGTGTAACAATAATGCTAGGCACTGTAGTGTATGTCATGTATTTTATATGTGTAAATAAATCTGTTCCAGCCATTGCAGGTGCTAAATTAGTAGTATCTGAAAGAGGAGACATTTTATCACCAAAATAAGCCCCTGAAATAACAGCCCCAGCAATCATTCCAGTAGGAATACCTAATGCACTACCAATCCCCACTAAAGCAATTCCTACTGTTGCTGAGGTAGTCCAAGAACTTCCTGTAGCTAATGAAATAATAGCAGCAATAATTACGGAAGCAGGTAAAAATATTTCAGGACTTAATACTTGTAGTCCATAATATACCATGGCTGGAATAATACCGCTTACTAACCATGTACCTGCTAAAGCTCCTACTAAAAATAAAATAGTAATAGGAATAAAAACGCTCTTCCAATTTTCCCATACCTCAGCAACCATCTTTTTGAGAGGTACATTATTTACAAAACCAATGATTCCGGCTGCTACTCCTCCTAATAATAAAATATATTGGTTAGAGTAAGTTCCGAACCATTCGCCTTTGGCAACGAAAATATTATAAGCTAATAAAGACATTAAAATGAATACAGGAATTAAAGCTTCCCATATATTTAATTCACTATTGTTTATTATTTTCTGATCTTCAATTTCTATTTCGGTTAAATTGTTGTCGTTTTGCATTTTATGGTATTTTTCGGTTTGTAATGTTACGATTTTAGTAAGTTTTATGCAAATTTGATTTTTTGTATGACTTTTGATTATTCATTTTATTTCACTTAAGTTCGCATATTCATTAATTTTTTAAAACATACTGTTGCATTATTTATGGATTCATTAACACAGATTGTTTTAGGAGCTGCTTGTGGAGAGGTAGTTCTTGGAAAGAAAATTGGAAATAAAGCAATGCTTTTTGGTGCTATTGGAGGAACAATTCCTGATTTAGATGTGATTTTAGGAACCCTTTTTTATTCAAATGGAATTGATAGGCTGGCTTTTCATAGAGGATTTATGCATTCTATTGTTTTTGCTATTTTGGCTTCATTTGTTATAGGTGCTTTGGTGTACAAACTGTATGATACTAAGAGAAGGAGAGGAACTACAACGCGGAACGATTGGACTTGGTTATTTTTCTGGTCTATTTTTACGCATCCTATATTGGATAGCTTTACGCCTTACGGAACGCAAATGTTATTGCCTTTTTCTAACCATAGAATTGCATTGAATACTATTTCAGTAGTTGATCCTCTATATACACTGCCTTTTTTAGTGTGTTTAATAGCGACACTTTTTTATAATAGAAGTAATGTAAAGAGAGTTTGGTGGACTAAGATGGGTATTTATATGAGTAGTATTTATATAGTATTTACAATTGGAAATAAGTTGTATATGGATAGTGTTTTTGAAAAATCGTTTCAAAAAGCAGGCGTTCCTTTTCATAGATTTAGTGTACAACCTACGTTATTAAATAATATTTTATGGTATGGGATTGCAGAAACAGAGGAAACGTATCAAGTTGCTTTTTATTCGCTATTTGATAGAGAGAATAGGGCTGAGCAGCTTGTGGTTTTGCCTAAAAATCATGATTTATTAAATATGCAAGCTCCTGATTTAAAAAAATTAGCATGGTTTAGTAATGGGTATTATAATTTAATGCCTATACATGCTTCAAAAAATATTAGATATAATGACTTGAGGTATCCTTTATTAGATCCAAAAAATGTAAATTCTTCTGTATTTAGTTTTGAATTGGAAAAAAAAGGAACACGATGGGAAAATCGTAAATATGTAGATGATATGGTAAGAGAGGTAACGTATTTAGAGGTTATGCAACAACTTTGGAGAAGAATGAAAGGAATATAATATTTTTTAAGTAATGAAATTAGATGCACTCGATAAAAGACTCATTAATTTACTTCAAATAAATAGTAAGCAAACAACAAAGCAATTGTCTTTACAATTAGGGCTTTCAGTAACTGCTGTTTATGAGCGAATTAAAAAATTAGAGAAAGAAAAAATTATAAAAGATTATGTGGCTTTGGTTAATAAGGATAAGATTGAAAGATCTTTTTTGGTTTTTTGCCATATAAAGTTAGAAAAGCATACTAAAGAGTATATTGCTGTTTTTGAAAAAGAAATTAATAGATTAGAGGAGGTGACGGAGTGTTTTCATGTGAGTGGTGATTATGATTATATTTTAAAAATTTATATGAAAGACATGACAGCTTATAGAGAGTTTATGGTTGATAAATTAACGGCATTAAAGCATATTGGAAGTACGCATAGTATCTTTACAATTGGTGAAGTTAAAAATGCTACAGTCATTAAGTTATAGTGTTATTTTTTATGATTAAGCTAATTACAGAGGTGAAAATATATATAGTATTAGTTTTAGGTTTTTGTTTACTAAGTTGTAACCCAAATAAGCCTCAGATTGAAAAAAGTAAAAATACCATTTCAATAGGAATAGATGATCGGATAGAGTTATTGAGAGTAGCGTACTTTTTGGCGCTTGAAGATAGTATTGAGGTATCTCTAAAACCTTGTAAGACGGATTTCTATAAAGCAAATTTTGAGGGCTATAAAAAATTCAAAAATCATCCATTGGTTCAAAAAATTGGAAGTGGAGATGAATGGAATGCTGACTTACCAACTATTGCACTTTGTTTTGATGAAAATTTAAAACCCAAAGAAAATTTAAATGAGAAAGAAATTTCTAAGCAGTTTGGCTGGTATGGAAAAAATATTGATACTCTTTCAAAACTATTAATTGATTTCAAGAAAACAATTCAATTTAAAAATGACTATCATGTGAATTTTAAACCTTTTTTAGAAGCTATAAATTCAAGTCGAATTTCAGAAAAACTGAATCAATTTTATAGAACGAATAAAAAAACAAGCTTGAAGATATTGTTTGACCCATTGAATAGAATTACTAATAAAGCGATAACATTTACCGATACCCCTAAAAATGAAAGATTGTTTCTGATGACTTATTTATGTGAAGGAGCTAATGATGCTATAAAGCCTTTAAAGTTGGAATGGAATGAAGATTATAGAAGAATTGTTATTCACGAGAATAGTCATATTTATACAGGTGAATTGTTTAAAAAGTATTATGATAAGGAGTTTGACTCTTTGATACATCAGGAGAAGTTTAAAAATGAATATTGTGATATTGATGAAATTATGGTTCGTGGAATTACAGCCAAAATATTGGAATTAAACTATGGGCAAAGAGTTGGTGAAGATGAAATAAATCATCAACCGAAAAAATCAAAAATAGTTTATGATTATTTAAATAACTATGTAAAAGATGATAAAATGGAGTTTGAGCAAGTGTATAAAGAGATTCTTGAGAAGCTAAAGAAAGAGTATTTATAAACTGCCTAGCAAGCCTATTTACTTACTATATTACCCGCATTTTTCAGTAATAATCGCTATTTAATCACTAACCCTTGTACAAACTTTTTAGGAGTGGTTGAAAAGTTTGTGGAATGTCTAGTTTTGTTGTGACGATTTTTAAAAACAGGAAAAATCACCTCCGCTACTTTTAAAGCATTGCAGAAAATACTAGCAACATTATAAAAGGCGATAGTTGGCTTTGGTAAGTTTGGTAAAAAACTGTTGGTTAAAATAGACCATACTTCCTCCATTTTTATTCTCAAAAAAATGCAGAGAAATTCATCTTATCAATCTAAAAAATCCATGATTAAATTCGAATCCCTCTATAAAACTCCAAAAACTTCTTATAAAAAAAAGAGAGAATTATTTTAGTTAAAAAAACATAACCTATTGATATACAGTGATAATATGTACAAGCTTTTTAGAGGTGGTTGAAAAGTTTGTACAGGAAAAAGAGTAGAAAACTTGTACAAACTTTTTAGAGGTGGTTGAAAAGTTTGTACAGGAAAATGGATAGAAAACTTGTACAAACTTTTTGGAGGTGGTTGAAAAGTTTGTACAGAAAAAAGAGTAGAAAACTTGTACAAACTATTTAGAGGTGATGGAAAAGTTTGTACAGGAAAGAGGAAGCAAAAAACAAACGATTCTTTTTAAAATAGGAATAATTAATTTACCTTAGCAGCAGGTATTGATGGTGGTATTTTGGGAGCTAATGGATTGTCAAATTTGCTAGGTGATCCAGCAATCAAAAAAGAAGTATATCCAACATTAATCAGATAAGGAAGGTTTAAATCACTTCAATGATATAACCTTCTAAAAAAAAATAAATAAAGATGAAAAAGAGGATTCAATATATGATGGCCATGGTATGGTGTGTTGAGAAGCCATACGCAGTATGCAAAGAAACCATAGGTAATTTCATGGCAAAAAGACAAGGTACCATCGATCAATTCTTAAAAAGGCACTTTCTACAAAATAGCCTATTGCTTACGGTTTACTTTTTACTATGCATATCGCTGACCCATGCCCAACGCTATCCAGTACAAGTAACGCAAACAATCATTCCTCCTTATACGACCAAACTGAGTGATTACACCAGTGCCAGCGATGTCAAACTACGCTTACATCTATTGTTAACCGATGTGGTAGCCAATAATAAGCAAGTACGTCTAAAATTACGTATCCAAGGTAATGGACTTGATATACGTTCTGTAGATTTTGTACATGGTGCAAGTCCTATATTTTTAAATGGAGGTGTTTCAAATCAATATACAAACATCGATTTAAGTTCCTATTTTGAACCCAATAATTTAATAGGAATCACCCCACGGCAATACCAGAAATCTTTGCCCGAGGGAGTATATACCTTTTGTTGGGAAGTATATGATGCGTTTACCAACGAACAATTGAATCACCCAACATTAGGCTGTTCTAATATTTATTTGCTTTTAAACGATCCTCCTTTTTTAAACGTTCCTTATAAAGGCGACCAAGTCGTGGCACAAGATCCAATGAATATTATTTTTCAATGGACACCCAGACATGCCAATGCGAGCAATGTATCATATGAATTTGAATTACGAGAATTATGGGACACTCAAATAGCTCCGGAAGCAGCTTTTTTAACGTCCCCTAATTATTATACAGAAACCACAGCTACTACTACACTATTATACCATATTGGTAAGCCAACATTATTGCCGAACAAACGATATGGTTGGCGGGTAAGAGCGGTATCAAGAACAGGGCTAAGTAAGAACTCGGTTTTTAAAAATGATGGGTATAGTGAGATCTATTATTTTACCTATAATACGGCTTGTTACCCACCTAGATATGTACTTTCAGAAGCAGTAGGTAAAGCGCGTGTTCAAATACGTTGGCAAGGGATGCCTGAACATAAAAGATACCATGTTCAGTATAAAAGAGCAGACATTCCTGATGCGGAATGGTTTGAGGTATATACTTACAATACACAGGTGCAAATTAGCAATTTACGAGCAGGCAAAACCTATGTTTTTCGAGTCGGAGGTAGTTGTAATGAGCTGAATGATTTTAACCCTTTGTATGCTTATAGTGCCATTAATGAGTTTAGTCTGCCCGCTAAAAATGAAAAGAGTAGCAGCTATACTTGTGGTATTGTACCAGAAATAGAAATAAGCAATACCCAGCCTTTGCAAAATATAGGGATTAATGAAACTTTTACAGCGGGTGATTTTCCAGTAACGATCAAGCAAGTATCAGGGAGTAATGGTCGTTTTAGAGGAGTTGGTTATATTGTAGTGCCTTATTTAGCAGATACAAAATTAGCGGTAAGTTTTACTAATATTCGTATCAATACAGATTATCAATTGATAGAGGGGGTAGTAAGTACGACGTATGATACTACTTGGGGTGATGTGGAAGATGTCAATGATTGGACACATGGAGGTGTTGGAAATACAGCATCTTCGAATGTGGATTTTGTGGTTTCAGAGGTACAAATAGATTCTAATGGAGATGTTCTGGTAGTAGGAGAAAACGGAGAGGTACTAGAATTGCCAGGAGGAGAAGATATGGTAATTACGGACAGTAATGGACAGGTTTGGACAGTTGATGAAGAAGGAAATGTTAGCAACGAAGGAGCAGTAGCTGAAGGTGGGGCTAGTAATTCAGAAAATACGAATGGAGTAAACAGCCAAGGTGAAGCTACTGCGATATCGGCAAAAGGAGTAGAGGTAACTTTTAAGAAAGCGTCTAATAGTAAATATGGATTTGATACTTATGAAAATAGTTATAGTGCTACCAAAAACTTATACAGAAAACTAGGAAAGGATTATTACATATCTTACAAGGCTGTTGCTAAACATGATACTGAAACCATAGTAGCTAATTTGTCTATTACAGATAGTGAGATTAAGCCGCAAGATTTAGTTTTTAAAACAAAAGACGGAATAGCAATTACTAAAATAGACAGTACAGCTACTTCATATACCCTACAATTAAAAGGAGTTTTTGATGATGCAGCAATAGAAACCCAAGCCTTAGTAAAACAAGGAGCTAAATATGAAGTTGCGGGGGCATTTATACAATACCAAGCCAGTCCAAAAAATGTAAACGTAGTTTTAGTAAATACGGCTGAAACTAACACTGATAAAATAAAAGAAGAACTACAAGACATCTATAAACAGGCAATGGTAAATCTTACCATTACCGAAATTAACGATTTTAAGGAGGATTTAGATGTTATAGTTCCTGATGCAGTTATACAAAGTGAAGAAAGTGGCTTTGCAGCACAATATACTGAGCAACAAAGAGCTATAAACAATAAGTTAAAAGAACATCCACAATATAAAAATGATGCATATTACCTTATTTTAACAAATAAGCAACCTACTTCGACAGCAGAAAGAGGACTCATGCCACTTGGTAGGCAGTTTGGATACATATACACTGCCAACTGTAATACTGCTAATTGCATACCACTTACAGCTGCTCACGAGTTAGGACATGGAGTTTTCCAGTTAAAGCATCCATTTTCTACCCATAGTTACCAGTATCCTGAAAAAGCGACCAATTGGTTGTTAGATTATAAAGAAGGAACAAAACTTCCTTTTGTACACTGGCAAGCTATACATAACCCTAAATTACGTATAGGGATTTTTGATGGTGATCAGGAGGGGGAGCAAGTTACAATAACTGATATAAGTGAGTTAAAAGAATTCGCTAATGCTGATGGTACTTATACTTTTATATCGAGATCAGGAAAACCTATTACAGTTTCTGGAGATATTACAGAGGTTATTTTTAGCACAGGTGATTCTGAAATATGTTCCGCGGATACAAAAGATCCTTTTAGAATTAAACCATTTGGAACCCTAACTAGATTTAAATTAAAGGATAAAACCTATACTGCTGCATGGAAATGTGTTTCAAAGAAATTTATGGGATACATGACTTCCGAAGATGAACCTTATATTGATACTAAAACTAATAAATCAATTGATAGTGCTATTGTTGGATTTCCGGCAGTAGCTAATAGTGCAATAATATTTAAGGTTGGAAAACTTTCTATAACTCCTGAGGAGGGAGGGAACAATTACACTTCTCAGGGAGATTATCAAGAATATGATTTTTTATCGCAACGTCTTAAAGAGGTAACAAAGTTCAATGAAGTTTCCGTAGCAACTTTTGAACCCTCATTAAGTCAAGAGGTGCAACAATTCATAATAGATAATATTGATAAGAGTGGTTTCGATGGTAAAAAGGAATATGATAATGATGCCTATGTATTTATACATGCTACGCAACTTGAAAAACATGGGATTTTAAAAGGGTGTTTTAAAAGAGGAATTCCAGGGGGCTTATTAAAACTTATTGTAAAAACTCATTTTAATCAAAGAACTGGAGCTGCCTCATATACCACACCCCAATTTGATGAAGGACATGAAGAGGTGCCTTTTACAAATAATGCTAAAAGTTTGATTAATCATTGGAAACAATATGATCTTAATTATTATCCTATAGTAGCAGAACAAGTTAAAAACTTTGAGATATTAGATGACGCTGACCATGATGATCTGATAGAGGCATTTAGAAGTATAATGAATATTAGTTATCAAAATGTTACCTCGGATAATTGGGACTGTTTTTTTGATAAGATAGGTTTTGAAAAATTAAAAATAGTTTTAAAAAGTCTTTCGAATGCTGACGATTGGGGTAATGAGACCGAAAATTTATTAATGAAAATTTTCAAATTAGCAGACGGTAATTATGAAAGAGAGCAAAAGATTCTAGATATATTAAAAGTTGAAAACTATAGACTATTAAATAAAGTAGTTAATATAACTAATGATTGGGCGGATAATAATAATCCTCAATTTAAAGAGATAATAGCTTATATTTCTAAATGGTTAATAAAAAGGAGTTCAAAAGAATTTTATATAGAAACCATAAAAAAATATAAGTCATGGAGAGAAATTCCTTTTAATTATGAAAATTATAGCAAACTCAATGTAGTTCCTACAGCAATGAACAATATGTTTGGCTTTGCAGGATCTAATAGTTTACCATATGAAATGAAAACCTCTTTAAAAGAAGGTTTAGTTAATATAACAGTTAGGACAGGAACCGAGTCAGGAGGAAGCATAACAGGTACAACATTTAAAAATATTTATTCACCTTATGACTGTGTAGTTTTAGATGTAAATGAAGGGTTTATAATAAATGGAAAAGAAATAAAGAAGGGACAATTATTAGTTCCAAGTATATTTGTTCATTGGTTAGCTACCAATATTAATGGTAAAAACAACGAAGCTTTTTTACGAGTATTTACAGAAGTAATAGCAGTTGCAGCAATACCATTAACAGGAGGAGCATCATCAATACTTCTAACAATAGATGCTACTTTAGCTACAGCAGATATTGTATTTACCATCGCCAATAATGTGGATAATCAAAGTCTTTTAGGCAATGAAAAGTTTTTCAATACCTGGACAGCTATATATGGAGTTTATAATTTAAGACATTTGCCATCTTTGATTTCTACTGTTGGTAGTAGAAGTAAAACTATTTTTAAATATGCCACGGATTTAGTTGGTACAAAAACTCATTTTAAAAAATTAATAATTGATCCAACAAATAAGGCTAACTTTTTAGAAGCTTTTAAAAAATTAAGTGTTGAGCAAAAACTTGATGTAATTTTCCGATTGGATGATTTGGCATTAGCGGTAAAGAAAGAAGCTGAACTCAGTAATTTAGGGAAACGTATTCTTTATAGAACTTTGGTTGAATTAAAAATGGAATGTAATATCATTTTTAGTACACCAAAACAGTTTAATATCGTTGTTAATGCAACAAATACACCGTATAAAGTATCCTTAGCAATAGATTACAATAACAAAAGACTAGGTTTAGGTAAAATAATATTAAATGAAGATAAAACTGTAAGTCTTGTAGAATCTTCAAAATGGTTACCAGAAGGAGTAGAAGATGTTACAGAAATCGCTATCATTCCTAACGTAATAACTAATGTTAGCGGTGTAAATAAAGCTTCAGATATTAGAATTTTAGAAAGCTCATCTAATGGGAATATATATCTTAGTTTAGTCGGAGGACTTAGAGAAGACATTATAAAACTACAAGTAGATGAATTATTGGAGTTGAGGAATATTCATAATCCCAATAAACTTAATCACAATTGTTTTACCTGTGCTATTAAATATCAAAATGAATTTACAAAAGGGACGAATGAAGTTATTGAAAAAATAGCCAAAAAATACCATGCAGGTGTTGCTCCAGAAGAGATAAATAAATTAATTTATGATGTATTTGGGTTTGATAATGTAAAAATTCATAATGCTCTTGATTTTGATAACTTAACTATTAAATTAGATGGTATTCATCAAGAAAGTGTTATACTTGTTGGAAAGTATGAAGAAGATTTTATAGAAGACTTTACATCACATCATGCTTTTAATGCAAGAAGAGTGGCAAATAGAGAGTGGGAAATTATCGATATACAAAACGGAGCAAAATATGATAAAACTTATATAGATGATAAGTTTACTTCCATTGAAGTGTTCGAAGTTTTGTATAAAGACCATACATACATTTCTAGAAACAATTTAAAAAGAGATTTACCTAAAGAGGTACATGTATGGGTAGATAAAATGCCCAAAGAGTTTCTTAATACTTTAGAAGAAGTACCATATACAAAATTACAGCAATTTGTACGAGAGTTCGATAATAAAGTAGTAATATTATCAGAGTTTAATAAAGATCCACTTTTATTTAAGGTATGGGAAGCTATGGAAAGAAGTCCAAATATACCTGTAAGTATTAGAACTAAAATAACCAATTTGCAAAATGCAAAACGTGTAATATGTAAATAAATAAGTTTTGATTATGACCATTGAGAAATTAGAAATCTTATTAAAAGATATCATGGAAGAAGGTAAATATATTTATAAAACCTTTGAAGATGAAACCTATATCTATGTATTTACCAAGTTAGAAAAATTAAGAGGTATAGATCATGATGATAGGTATGGAAGATTGGGAGGACTAGGTCCAATAGTAGTTGACAAGCAAACGAAAGAGTTTAAAAGAGTTCATTATATGGATGTTCCTTCGGAATTACGAAAAAGAAACTCTAAAAAAAGAACAGTAGATAGTATTGCTAAAGGGATTAAAAAAAGACAATATGTAAATGAAGGTGATGTATATAATTTTTTAAAGTTAAATTATAGAGGAAATGAAAAGTTTACTTTTGGAAAAGTACTTTATGATTTAGAAAAGGATCTAGAGATTCTTAGCTTACGGTTTAAAAAGAATGAGCTTAGAGATAAGATGATAAACTTTTTTAATATTCTTAATGTAAAATGTAAGGTAGAAGAAGATGGTTGGTTAGTTATAACAAGAGTCCCGGAGCAGTCTTAAAGAAATAATATGACCATTGAGAAATTAGAAATATTATTAAGAGATATCATGGAAGAAGGTAAATATATTTATAAAACCTTTGAAGATGAAACCTATATCTATGTATTTACCAAGCTAGAAAAATTAAGAGGTATAGATCATGATGATAGATACGGAAGAGTTGGAGGACCAGGTCCTATAGTAGTTGACAAACAAACGAAAGAGTTTAAAAGAGTTCATTATATGGATGTTCCTTCGGAATTACGAAAAAGAAACTCTAAAAAAAGAACAGTAGATAGTATTGCTAAAGGGATTAAAAAAAGACAATATGTAAACTTTAATGATACTTATAACTTCTGTAAATTAAAATTTGAAGAAAATAGTGATTTCTCAGAATTTAATTTCGGGAAAGCTATTTATGATTATAAAGAAGATAAAGAGGTTCTAAGTTTACAATTTAGAAATAATGAGCTTAGAGATAAAATGATAAACTTTTTTGATATTCTTAATGTAAAATGTAAAGTAGAAGAAGATGGTTGGTTAGTTATAACAAGAGTCCCAGAGCAGTCTTAAAGAAATAATATGACCATTGAGGAATTAGAAATCTTATTAAAAGATATCATGGAAGAAGGTAAATATATTTATAAAACCTTTGAAGATGAAACCTATATCTATGTATTTACCAAGTTAGAAAAATTAAGAGGTATAGATCATGATGATAGATATGCAATCTTAGGGGGACCAGGTCCAATAGTAGTTGACAAACAAACGAAAGAGTTTAGAAGAGTTCATTATATGGATGTTCCTTCGGAATTACATAAAAAACATTATGTTGAACCTACCATCGATGATATTGCTAAAGGGATTAAAAAAAGACAATATGTAAATGAAAGTGATGTATATAATTTTTTAAAGTTAAATTATAGAGGAAATGAAAAGTTTACTTTTGGAGAAGTACTTTATGATTTAGAAAAGGATTTAGAGATTCTTAGCTTACGATTTAAAAAGAATGAGCTTAGAGATAAAATGATAAACTTTTTAGAAGTTCTTAATGTAAAATGTAAGGTAGAAGATGATGGTTGGTTAGTTATAACAAGAGTCCCTGAGCAGTCTTAAAGATAAAAATGACAAATAAAGAAATTAAAATATTATTAAAAGACTTTTTTATAGAAGGGGATATAATAGGAAATACTTACCAATATAAAAAGTATTTATATGTTATAAGAGCAACAAAAGAATTATAAGAAAACGGACATGATGATCGTGTTGTACCAGAAAGACATGCTATTTTTCGTATAGAAAAAGAAACAAAGCGGTTTGAAGAGATACATCCTTTGTTTTTTCCGCAAGAATTGTTGCCTAAAAAAGCACCTCCAACAATAGAGGGTATTAAAAAAGGGGTAAAGAAGAGAAAGTTTATAAATAGATTTGATATACTTAATGTTGTAGAAATATTCTATGGAGGAATTGATGCCCCTATATTTAATTTTGGCAATATATTTTATGATGATAAATATGAAAGGGAAATTATTAGACTTCATTTTAAGAGTGATGAAATACAAGAAAGATTTGTGAAATTCTTAAAAGATGTAAGTATTAAAAGTTTTGTAAATGAAGAAGGTTATTTGATACTTGAAAGAATTCTTGAGAAATAATAAAATTTGTTTAGATGAAAATGAATAAAATAAAAATAAAGTTAATAGTATTACTAACTATATTTAGTACCATTTTTTCTTATGGTCAAACAGCTTGTGAACTTCGTTGGGATCGTTTTAGCAAAGATGTAAATGGAATTACAGATACAAGTAAAGCTTTAGTGAGTGCTATCGATGAGAATTCAGATATAATTACTAGTTGGTGGATCATGGATGAGGTTGGAGAAACAGCCTTAAGAACAAATGTTGATGAATTACAATATTTAAGTATTCATTTAAAAGAATTTCAAAAAATACCAGAATCAGTTGTAGAAGAAATTGAGAAGGCTGGTGGGTTTGCTAAGTGGAAGGATTTGGTTAATAAGAGGGAGGATTTATCTCACTTCTTAGATGATGCTTTTGTATTATCCAAGAGAGCAGAAGTGGTTAATTCAACTTTACCTTCTCAGTTTCCAAGCTTATCAATAGATGAATTAACCGCAATAAAGGTTTATACAAGTGATGAAGTTAGAAATGGTGTAAAGATTTACTCAGAATTAAATAGTCAATTAAGATCGAGTAGTTTAGATGATTATAATCAAGGTCTTAATCATCTTTTGAATGATGGTTTAGGTAAAATGACTCAACATAATGGCGATTTAGTTTTTAGAGGTTGTGGTCAAGCAGAATCTCAATTAGCAAAGACTTGGAATGTTGGAGATGAAATTACTTTTAAAGATTTCAAATCTTCAAGTGTTAATGAAGGAATAGCTGAAGGTTTTATGAATTCTGGAGGAGGTGATGTTATTTATGAAATATCAAACCCTAAAGGGTATAATATCTGTGACATATCCTGTTCTCCAAATGAAGCCGAAATATTTTTTAAATCAGGCTCTAAATTTAGGGTTGACGAACTTACTTTTCAGCCTAGATTTACTGAAAGTGATCCAATAGTTAGAGTAATCAAATTAACATATATACCTTAATATGAATAGCCTTTTAAAGGAACTGGAAGTTCTAAAAAAAAGAATCGAAACTATTCGTTCTGAAGATAAGTCAAATTATGATAATGACTATAAAAAACATTTATCTATAGAAGAATCTGTTTATCGCCAATTAGTAGAGAAAATTGAATATCAAATTTTATCGCCAAGCGAGAAACAGAGCGAAAGAATTTTGAATTTAACGAAATCAAGAGAACAAAATAAAGATGTTACAGACCAATTAAACGAAATTAATCTATATTCAAAAATCAGGGAGGTTATTCCTTATGCAATGGCTGTTAGCTATAAGATAAATATGGAAAAAAAACATCTTACAGAAGATTTGTTAAGTTTTTGTGAGGAGCAATTAGAAACTATAGACTCATCTCCATACAAACGTAAAGTTACGTTTCCATCTAAAGAGGAAGTTGAAAAAGCTTTTAAGAGTTATACTCAAAGAATAAAACCTAATAGAATACCAGTTTTAAAAGCATATAAACAACCAGAAGTTAATAAAAAAATAGAAGAACTATATCAAATGTTTTTAAGTTTAGCTCAATAGAAATTTAAGTTTTTATACTCTCCAAGTATGGAGTGTCTACATTTGTTGAAAAGTTTGTACAGAAAAAAGAGTAGAAAATTTGTACAAACTTTTTGGAGGTGGTTGAAAAGTTTGTACAGGAAAAAAGGTAGAAAACTTGTACAAACTTTTTAGAGGTGGTTGAAAAGTTTGTACAGGAAAAAAGGTAGAAAACTTGTACAAACTTTTTAGAGGTGGTTGAAAAGTTTGTACAGAAAAAAGGGTAGAAAACTTGTACCAACTTTTTGGAGGTGGTTAAAAAGTTTGTACAGAAAAAAGGGTAGAAAACTTGTACCAACTTTTTGGAGGTGGTTGAAAAGTTTATACAGGAAATGGATCGGAGTTGAATTTTTAAAAAAGTATTTTTGAGAGATAAACAAAAAAATCCGTTCAGAAGGAACGGATTTTAATAGTTAAACTATAAGTTGTATTATCATTTAGATAACTCTGTAAAATACTGATAAAAATGAGGGATGGTTTCAATACCTTTTAAATAATTCCAAACTCCAAAATGCTCATTTGGAGAGTGTATTGCATCCGAATCCAATCCAAATCCCATTAAAATAGTTTTACTTTTTAATTCTTGTTCAAATAAAGCTACGATAGGAATACTCCCTCCACTTCTTTGAGGTATTGGAGTAACACCAAAAGTTTCGTTATAAGCTTTGCTAGCGGCCTTATAACCTATATGGTCTATTGGTGTAACATAACCTTGTCCTCCATGATGTGGCGTGACTTTTACTTTTACTGATTTTGGTGCAATACTTTCAAAGTGTTTTTTAAATAAGGCTGTGATTTCTTCCCATTTTTGGTTAGGTACCAAACGCATAGATATTTTTGCGTATGCTTTAGAGGCAATTACTGTTTTTGCACCCTCTCCAGTATAACCTCCCCAAATACCATTTACGTCTAAGGTAGGTCTAATTGCGTTTCGCTCATTTGTGGTATATCCTTCTTCTCCATATACATCGTCTATGTCTAAGGCATTTTTATAAGCTTCTAATGAAAAAGGAGCTTTGCCCATTTCATCACGTTCTTCACGAGATAATTCTTCAACATTATCATAAAACCCAGGAATGGTAATACGATTGTTTTCATCATGTAAAGAAGCAATCATTTTTGTTAGTACATTAATAGGGTTTGCAACAGCACCTCCATATAAACCAGAGTGCAAGTCTCTATTAGGTCCTGTAACTTCTACTTCTACATAACTTAGTCCACGTAAGCCTGTAGTAATAGAAGGAATATCATTAGCAATCATTCCAGTATCAGAAATTAAAATGACATCATTGGCTAATTTCTCTTTATTTCTAGGAACAAACCAAGCAAGGCTTTCGGAACCAACTTCTTCTTCACCTTCAATCATAAATTTTACATTGCAAGGTAAGTTTCCTGTAGTGGTCATATATTCTAATGCTTTTACATGCATATACATTTGTCCCTTATCATCACAAGCACCTCTTGCAAAGATGGCACCTTCAGGATGAATAGGAGTTGTTTTAATAACAGGCTCAAAAGGAGGAGCGTCCCATAAATGAATAGGATCTGCGGGTTGCACGTCATAATGCCCGTACACTAAAACTGTAGGAAGTTTTGGGTCAATTATTTTTTCTCCATATACAATAGGATATCCAGGAGTTTCGCAAAGTTCCACCTTATCGCAACCAGCTTTTTCTAAGCTCTCTTTAATAGCATCAGCAGTATTTAATACGTCTTGATTATAGGCAGGGTCGGCGCTAACTGATGGGATTTTTAATAAATTGATAAGCTCGTTTATAAAACGATCTTTATTATTTTGTATGTATTGTTTAACGTTTTGCATTAGGTTGTTTTTGATAAAATTCAAAAATACTAAAAAATTATAAAGAACTTCTTTGCTATTTAGAAAGATTGCTTATATTTGCACTCGTTTTGCAGGCGTGGTGGAATTGGTAGACACGCTAGACTTAGGATCTAGTGCCGCGAGGTGTGAGAGTTCGAGTCTCTCCGCCTGTACTTTAGAATAGTTTGAAACGCTATAGTTTCAAACTATTTTTTTTTGAGTAAATTGAAAAACTACCATCGAATTTTTCTAAAATAAGTATTGTTAATCAGGGGGATCTCAGTGTAACTAGAGCGGAACCTGCCTTTTTTAAATTCAATACTACGTTGTTATTGCAACAGTTTAGTGCGCTTCTATAACTTTGCAAATTGCCAAAATCAAAAAAATCTAGGTTATTAGTTGTGAATATTAAGAGTGGAAAAAAATAGAAGGCAAATAGCAAAACTTTTTTCTAGGTAACAGGTCTATTTAAGCTAGTGTAATAATTTTTTTTAAATTTAAAGGTCAAAAAAAAATAAGGCAAAGCTCTTGTTAGTGTACGATCTTATAATTAGGAAATATGTGTAGATATGGACTTAAAACATATATATCATTATGTTTGTTTTAATTGTAGAAAAACGTTCAAGCAACTTACTTTTGAAGCGATTATAGTAAAAAATAGCGATTGGGATGTTTATAAAAAGACATATTTAAATTATGATGCTGAAAAAGCGGTGAAGTTTAAGGCTGATCACCCAATGCGAATTGCTCGTTTTGAACAGCGGTACCTGAACAAAAAAATATAAGTGTTCTGATTGTAATGCTGAAATGAATACGATTGGCATTGAATTTAGAGCTTTTCAGAAAGAGAAGATAAAAGCATGGAATATTGTAAAGGGTATGCATATTTTAGGAAAAACATTCCATACTTGTGGGGTAGTGGACCAGGGTATATGCTACAAAATTCTGTTGATTATTTAAATTGCATCAAGAAAAATAAGGAGGAGTATGAAAAATGATTAAGTGAACGTAATAAAGAAAAAACTGAGCTTAGTGAATATTTATAGTACTGGAGGTCAAAATTAACTTCGGTAACGAAGGAGGTTGAGAAATTAAAAAATAGTACTAGGTGATAGGATATGAATACTAAAAAATAGTTGTTTCTTTATGCAGACAATTATATGTAAAACTATTTTAATAAATCTAAAAAAGATCAAAAAATGAAATTAATGAAAGCAATCGCCTTGTTAAGTATAATGAGCTTGGTAGTTATAGGATGTAAAAATAATCCGAAAGATAAAGAAAATACTGTTCAAGAAAAAGAACCAGTAGTTATTACAGATTTCTCAGGAAACTATGTAACAGCATCTTATAAGAAACGTAATGAAGGTTATGACTGGATAGCTGTTTCTGTAAAGCAAAACTCAGAAAAAGAGATTGCCGTTTCCGTTTGTTCACGTGCTGATATAAAAAAACAAACTTGTACGTTTGATGCTATTGCAGAAAAAATGAAAGCCAATACATTTGCAACCGTGGTAGATGGAAAAACAATTTTGTTTACTTTCAAAAGCAACGGGATTTCAATAACGACAGAAAAGTTTGAGGATAGATTTATACTGAATTACTACTGCTCAGGAGGAGGTAGCCTTGCAGGAGATTATGAAAAAATTAACGAGCCTTTACAGAAAGTAAAAGTATCAGCTAGTGAAAGATAGCATGGTTGGAATACCATGTTTTTATTGAAGCTATTGTACTAAAATGTTAGTATGGTAATTAGTGGACTACCTAATAAATTGGAGACTATTTATTTAAAGGACTTTTTTAATTTTCATGCAATACTGAACCTCTATTTTTAAGGAAGGTATATCCTAAAGAAAAATATAGAGAAGAACTTTTTTAGGTAAAAACAGGCTGGTTTAAAGGAGGATTACTTCAAATAAAACGAAAGTATTTTGATGTGTTTTATTGTAAAAAAGTTATTTTTGAAAATATTTTTTTCATAATGAAAACATTGGTAATAATTTAAAATTGCATTGGGTTGATGAAGGCTATGATGAAATTAATCATAAAAATATGTAAGTGGATTGGACTGTTTTTGGCGGGAGTTGCTACTTTATTGTTAGTAGCTGGAATATGCTACCGACTGTTAAATTCAAAACCAATTCCGCCAGGTAAGCTTGTTGATGTTAATGGAACTAAACTTCATATAAGAGCAGAGGGAGAAAGAAATAATTTACCAACGCTTGTACTAGAAGCAGGTGCAGGGGGTTCTACTGATATGTTTCATTGGATTGCAGAAGGGTTGAAGGCACAAATGAGAGTGGTGCGTTATGATAGAGAAGGAAAAGGGTTTAGTGAATCAAGCGGCGAGCGTATTACACCAGAGTTTTATGCGCGCCAGCTACATGAGTTACTTGAAAGAAATGGAGAGAAACCCCCTTATATTTTAGTAGGACATTCCATGGGAGGACCATACCATAGAATATTTAGAGAGCTATTCCCAACTGAAGTAATAGGAATGGTTTTCTTAGATGCTAGTCATCCTGAGCAATGGAAACGATTGGCGCAAAAAGAATTGATTCCTAAGGAATACATAAACTCAATAAGATTGAATTCAATACTTGCTGATGTAGGAATTGTTGGAATTTATAATAAAATGTTTAATTCGAAATTTAGAAATGACGGTTTGCCTAAAGATTGCCATATCCGTTCTAGGGCTATAAATTCTTACTCAGGAAGAGGATACGCTAGATATTTAAAAGAAAACGATATCAATGATAAGATTCTTTTTAGATCGGGGCAAGCTAGTGACTTAGATTCATTACCTGTTTTGGTTTTTACGGCTACAGAGCAGTACAGTACATTTCAAAAGGAAAAATATAGAAGAGAAGGTATTGATCCAGAAGCACAAGTTAAATTGTGGTTGCAAATGCAAAAAGAACTTAAAGAATTATCCACTAGAGGAAAACAGTTTATTATGGATGCTAGCCATGGAACTATCATTACAGAAAAAGCAAATGCTGATATAATTAATAAAGAGATCCTTTTAATGGCCACTTCCATTAAGTAAAACATAAAGCTTATGTTAATTAATTTTATAAGAATGATTTATGGAGTAAAATGGTTTTCAATTAGGTGTTTTTAGCAAAGACCTTTTTAATGTTTTAGGAGGGAGTAGTATGTCAAACTCAATAAAAGGAGTTGTTAAAATAGAATGAGGGCTATTCATTTCTTGTTTTGTTAGGAAGCCTAATTTTTCGAACAATTCAAAATATAAGTTTTCTGAACAAGCTTCCTTTAAGTCCATTTTTGGGTGCCAAATTTCATAAGTACCTAATTTTGTGTCAGATATATTGTAGTAGCCAATAACAGGATGAGTTAAAATATGAATTTGTTCATCAATGGTATTAAAACCCTCTAATAAAGGAGAGTTGTTTCCTGTGTTTTTAATAGCAATAGTTCCGTTACCCATTTTTGAGGTAAAGTACATTTGATATTTTGTGTATAGCCCATTTTTCCTATCAAATTCAAAATTATAAGTAGCATACTGCCAAGGCATATTCCATATTCTTTTAGGAATAATAGAGCTCATAGAGCCCAATGTGGTTCCAAAAAACCAAGCAGCATGATTATGAGTGCGCTTGTCAATAATATAAGTTCTAAAATTAGTCTGAAAAAAACTAAAAGTAAGCCGTTTTGATATCTTGTAAAAACAAAAATCTTGATCCATAAATGGAACTGCACTCACCAAAGCATACTCCTCACCATTGTCAATATATGTCCAAAGTTTAAAAGGTTCTGGAATAAAATGCGCTATTTTCTTTACAGGAACTTTATAAGAAATAATACAAAAATGTTCAAGCATTGTATGCACATCCAGAAAACTCCTTCCTGCTCTATTTTTAATTCGGTTAGTAGTACACTCTTTAAAACTTAATGTGTTTAAACTCATATCAAAGCAATTTTATATAACGATACTATTGGCTAAAAATATATGACCGTGCCATTTATAAAAAGGAAGTCAAAACTAAAAGCGCAATAACACAACTAAAATAAAGCTTAATAGCAATATTATCCAAAAAAAATAGTATGAATTTTAATTAAAATTCATACTTAATTGAATGCGTTTTCTTGAAACATC
The DNA here is from genome assembly GCF_900119795.1 of Tenacibaculum maritimum NCIMB 2154. Lineage (NCBI taxonomy): Bacteria > Pseudomonadati > Bacteroidota > Flavobacteriia > Flavobacteriales > Flavobacteriaceae > Tenacibaculum > Tenacibaculum maritimum. The sequence goes on along the minus strand of NZ_LT634361.1, from coordinate 3,025,643 downwards.
TACCTCTAAAACTTGTACTATAACTTGTTGATGTAAACGAACATGTTCATTAATATCTTTTACAAAAGTATTGGATAAATTAGAAACATGCACCAAACCACTTTCTTTAATACCAATATCAACAAAGCACCCGAAATTGGTAATATTATTTACAATTCCAGGTAACAGTTGCCCTTCATGCAAATCGTTGATTGTTTTTATAGCTTGATTAAAAGTAAATACCTTTGCTTTTTCTCTAGGATCCAAACCTGGTTTTTCTAATTCTTTTACGATATCTTTTAAGGTAGGTAACCCAAAAGTATCTGTAACATAATTTTGCAGGTTTATTTGTTGTATGAGAGCAGCATTGTTAATTAAATCAGAAACATTTTTATGAAGGTCTTTCGCTATTTTTTTAACAAGATTATAGCGTTCTGGATGAACAGCCGAATCGTCTAAAGGATTGTCGCCATTTTTAATACGTAAAAAACCAGCAGCTTGTTCAAAAGCTTTTCCCCCTAAACGAGCTACATTTTTTATAGCAGTTCTATTAAGAAAAGCACCATGTTCGTTTCTATAAGCAACAATATTTTCCGCCAATTTAGGTCCAATTCCAGAAACATAACTAAGTAAAGAAGGGCTAGCAGTATTGATGTTAACACCAACTTTGTTTACACAGTGAGCAACAGTAGTATCGAGTGATTTTTTTAATTTAGATTGATCTACATCATGTTGGTATTGTCCTACTCCAATAGATTTAGGGTCAATCTTTACAAGTTCAGCGAGAGGGTCAGCCAAACGACGGCCAATAGAAATAGCTCCACGAACGGTTACATCATAATTAGGAAACTCCTCTCTCGCTATTTTTGATGCAGAATATATAGAGGCTCCAGCTTCACTTACAATAAAAACTTCAATCTTATTTTTAAAAGTGATACGTTTTATAAATTGTGCTGTTTCTCTAGAAGCAGTTCCGTTTCCTATGGCAATAGCTTCAATGTGATACGCATCGGTTAAAGAACTAATTTTCTTTATAGCTTCAGTAGTTTTGTTCTGTGGAGCATGTGGAAATATGGTTTCATTATGCATTAAATCACCTTGTTCGTTTAAACAAACTATTTTACAGCCAGTTCTAAAACCAGGATCAATTGCTAAAATTCGTTTTTCACCTAAAGGAGCACCTAAGAGTAATTGTTGTAAGTTTTTAGCAAATACTTTAGTAGCCGATGCGTCGGCTTTTTCTTTTGCAATGGCTAAAGCTTCATTAGATAAAGAAGGAAAAAGCAATCGTTTATAGGCATCAGCTATAGCCAAGGTAATTTGGTCAGCGCATGCATTATGAGAACGAATGATCTTACTTTCCATTCTTTGCAAGACTCTTTCATTATCTAATTCAATTTTAATACGAATAAACCCTTCTTTTTCGGCTCTGAGTATGGCTAATAACCTATGAGAAGGAATGTTGTTTAGACTTTCAGACCAATCAAAATAATCTTTAAATTTCTGCGCTTTTTCTTCAGCTATTTTTGTTTTGACAACTTTGGTGTTAATTGATGAAAAACGCTCTAGTTGATGGCGTATATAGTTGCGAATATCAGTACGTTCGTTGATCCACTCTGCAATAATAAAACGAGCACCTTCCAAGGCTTTCTCTTTAGAATCAATACCATTATGAAGGTATTTAGAAGCGGTATGCTCCAAATCATTCATACGTTGACTCATTATCATTTTAGCCAAAGGTTCCAGTCCGTTTTTACGAGCCGTTTCAGCCTTGGTTTTACGTTTCTTTTTATAAGGAAGGTACACATCTTCCAAAACAGTAAGATCTTCTACTTTTTCTATTTTGTCTTTTAAATCTTTGGTTAAAAGGTTTTGCTCTTCAATAGCTTTTAAAACAGCAAGCTTTCTTTTTTCAAGCGCTTCAAATTGTTCTTTTAGTTGCACAATTTGACCAATTTCAATTTCATCTAAATTTCCTGTTTTTTCTTTTCTATAGCGAGCTATAAAAGGAATTGTGCAGTCTTCATTAAGTAGTTCAATAGTATGTTTAATTGATTTTTCTGCAATTGATGTTTGAGAAATGATATAAGGTATGAGTTGCATAGGATATTTTTGAAATGAAAAACCTCACTTTTACATGAGGTTTCAAATATAATAATAGACTTTAAGTATGTTTAGCTTTTAGTTGTTGAATTTTAATGAGATCAAAAGAAATTATGACAACAAACCTAAAAAGCCTCACATTTCATTTTGTGAGGCTTTTGTATTGTATAAAAGAAATTCTTTATTTAAGCGATTGCTTCTCCATTTTTTACAGGCTGTGCAGGCTCTACAAATGCTAATTTTCCATCAGGCGTATCTGTCATTAAAATCATTCCTTGACTTTCAATTCCTCTTAATTTACGAGGAGCTAAATTACAAAGTACAGTTACTTGTTGCCCTATGATATCTTCTGGTTTAAACGTTTCAGCAATACCAGAAACAATTGTACGTACATCAATACCAACATCAACTTTTAGTTGTAAAAGTTTTTTAGTTTTAGGTACTTTAGTAGCCTCTAAGATTGTACCAACTCTCATGTCTAATTTTGTGAAATCTTCAAAATCAATAGTTTCTTTTTGAGGTTCTATAACTTTGTTTTCAGCTTCATTTGCTTGTTTGGTAGCTTGTAGTTTTTCTAATTGCGCTGTGATTTCTTGATCTTCAATTTTAGCAAACAGTAATGCAGCTTTATTTATTGGATGTGCAGCTGGTAGTAAAACTTCTTTTGAAGCAATTTCTCCCCAGCTCAAATCGGCGTCAATATGTAAGATAGCTTTTAATTTACGAGCAGTAAAAGGTAAGAAAGGTTCACATAGTACAGATAACCCTGCGGCTATTTGTAAAGCAACATACATGATGGTTTGTACACGCTCTTCATTTTGCTTAATCACTTTCCAAGGCTCCTCATCTGCTAAGTATTTGTTTCCTAAACGGGCTAAATTCATTAATTCTTGAGAGGCTTCTCTAAAACGATAACGTTCTATTGATTTACCAATGATATTGGGATACTCCTTAAGTGCAGCTAGCGTATCTTCATCAACTTCAGAAAACTCATTAGGCTGGGGCACTATACCTGAATAATATTTATTAGTTAAGACTACAACTCTATTGATAAAGTTTCCGAAAATAGCAACCAATTCATTGTTGTTTTTTGCTTGAAAATCATTCCAAGTAAAATCGTTATCCTTTGTTTCGGGAGCATTGGCTGTTAATGTATAACGGAGTACATCTTGTTGGTTAGGAAAATCTTGCAAGTACTCATGTAACCAAACAGCCCAATTTTTAGAAGTAGATAGTTTATTTCCTTCCAAGTTTAAAAATTCATTAGCAGGTACATTTTCAGGTAAAATATAATTTCCATGAGCTTTTAGCATTGCAGGAAAAATAATACAGTGGAAAACAATATTATCTTTTCCAATAAAGTGTATCAATTTAGTGTTTTTATCTTTCCAATATGGTTCCCAGTTTTTTCCTGTTTTTTCAGCCCATTCCTTGGTAGCAGAAATATATCCGATAGGAGCATCAAACCAAACGTATAAAACTTTTCCGTCTGCACCTGCAACAGGAACAGGAATCCCCCAGTTCAAATCACGTGTAACAGCTCTTGGTCTTAAACCATCATCAATCCAAGATTTTACTTGTCCTAACACATTGGGTTTCCAGTCATTTTTATGACCTTCTAGAATCCATTCTTTTAAAAAAGCTTCGTGTTTGTCTAAGGGAAGAAACCAATGTTTTGTTTCTTTTAAAGTAGGAACATTTCCTGTGATAGCCGATTTAGGATTGATCAAATCAGTTGCGTTATGGCTAGTACCACATTTTTCGCATTGATCTCCGTAACTCTCTTCATTACCACATTTCGGACAGGTACCTATTACAAAGCGATCGGCTAAATATTGATTGGCTTCTTCATCATATAACTGTGCCGTTACTTCTTCTACAAATTCACCGTCGTTATATAATTTGGTGAAAAAATCAGCAGCAGTATCATGATGAATTTTAGCAGAGGTACGTGAGTAATTATCAAAAGTAATTCCGAAATCAACAAATGAATTTTTAATAATTTCGTTGTATTTATCTACAATTTCTTGAGGGGTAACTCCCTCCTTCTTAGCTTTGATAGTAATTGGTACTCCGTGCTCATCAGAACCACAAACAAAAACAACATCTTCACCTTTTAAACGTAAATAGCGTGCATAAATATCAGCAGGAACATATACACCTGCCAAATGGCCAATATGTACGGGGCCGTTAGTGTAGGGTAATGCTGCAGTAATCGTATATCTTTTAGGAGTACTCATTAATTTCTTTTTAATTATTAGTTTTGGACTAATTTTTGACTTGCAAAAATACTAAAAAGCAAATAAAGGACGTTTTTTTAAACAAGCCAAAAGTATATTTATTTTAATCTATATTTTTAGTACTTTACTAAAATAAAAAACAGTATTTTGAATACAAATAAAAACATACTAGTACTTATTTTATTTATGATAGCTTCATCATTACTCGGACAGTCTATTTCTTTAAAAAAAATAAAGCCGCCTTATTTACAAAAAGGAGATACTATTATCATTCTTGCGCCGGCAGGAATTTTGAAAAATAGGGCATTGGTTATTGATAAAGCAAAGATACTAGCTGAAAAATGGGGCTTAAAAGTTTTGTATGGAAAGCATATGTTTGAGCAAGGAAATCATTTTGCAGGTACAGATGAGCAACGGTGTGAAGACTTTCAAAAAGCATTGGACGATCCAACAATAAAAGCAATATGGAGTGCAAGAGGAGGGTATGGCTCAGTACGTATTTTAGACAGGTTAGATTTTACTATTTTTAAGAAACAACCTAAATGGATCATAGGATATTCAGACCTTACAGCCTTTCATAACCATATAAATAATGTAGGGGTAGAAACATTACACGCTATGATGGGAGTTAGCTTGGAGGATAAAGCTGCGATGATTACTGAAACAATAGCTACTTTTAAAAAGGCATTATTTGGAGAGCAATTAAAATATGAGGTGGGAGCTTCTAGATACAATAGAAAAGGAAAAGTATCAGGAGAGTTAGTAGGAGGAAATATAGCTGTTTTGGCTTCTATGTTAGGTTCAGAAAGTCAATTAGATACCGATGGGAAAATTTTATTTATAGAAGAAATAGGGGAATATAAGTATAGTATTGATAGAATGTTGCAGAGTTTGCGAAGAGCAGGGTATTTTAGAAAATTAAAAGGAGTAATTGTTGGTGGTATGACTAAAATAAAAAAAAATACGACCCCTTGGGGAAGTAGTATAGAACAATTAATTTTAGATATCATTCCTGAAAATATACCTGTAATGTTCAATTTTCCAGCAGGTCATGATTCTGATAATAGGGCATTGATTTTAGGGAGAAAGGTTGTGTTAGAAGTTGAAGAAAATAAAGCATTGTTACTCTTTGAAGAGTAATAATTCTTTGAGGTGCATGTAAAAGGATTCTTTTAATAAGAAAAAGAAAATAAAGGGAATGCTTTATTTCTATAATTTGTAAGAAAAAAACTACTATTTTCTTTTAGGGTAATTTCAAATCGCAATAAGCATAAGGGGTTTTTTAATTGCATTAATTTTTAGAAGTAATGGCAGATCATAATAAATTAGGGAAAGAAGGAGAAGGTTTAGCAGTAGCATACTTATTAGAAAAAGGATATAAAATTCTTGAAAAGAATTATCGGTTTCAAAAGTCTGAGATCGATATTATAGCAAGAAAAGGAGCTACTTTAATAGCTGTAGAGGTGAAAACCAGAACAACAACTTACTTTGGAGCCCCTCAAGAATTCGTAAACGCTAAAAAAATAGCATTGCTAGTAATAGCTATGGATGCTTATGTGGTTCAGCAAGATTTAGAGGTTGATGTTCGGTTTGATATTGTTGCAATTACTAAACATCAAGGAGGTTTTAAGATAGCGCATTTGAAAGATGCCTTTTTATTTTTCTAATAAACAAAGACTTTTCTTTTTAGAAAAAAACTCATTTAAACCGTAAAGTTCAAATGAGTTTTATTGTTGTAATTTAAATGCTAGTGATATTTCTCAATCAAGGTTATTCACCGTAGAAAAACCACTAAGAATTACATTGAATTATTTTTTTTGTTTTTTGTTTGCCTTTTTCTTTGTGTTCAGTTTATTGAAATATTTCTCAACATCTTCAATCGTATTTGGCATTGCAATTATCTTTTTATTAGCATCAAGTACAAAATAAGCAGGAGTAGCTATTAATTGGTAAGTGCGTACAATTCTATTGTCCCATTTGTTTTCTGGATGCGTTCCCATTGCATTGTGCCAACCATGTAATTTTTTGATATATTCATTCCAATCCAAATCATCATTTTCAATACCGAAAGCAACTACAGAAGTTTTTTTGTGGTTTTTCATGAACTTGTATAAAACAGGAATTTCTTTTAAGCAGTGAGAACACCCCGTACTCCAGAATATAAGCAAATAATTTTCGCCATCATTAAGGGTAGAAAGTTTATAATCTTTTTCATAAGTTCTTCCATATCTTGTGCCATATTCTTTCCAAGAAAAGTCAGGAGCAACTCTTCCTACTGTAGCTCTTAATAAGTCTAATTTACTCTGTTTGAATTTTGAATCTTGAAGCTCCTTAGGTAGTTTTTTATAATATTCAGCAAAAACCCAATCCACAATTTCTGAGTTTCTTTTATCTGTAAAAGTAGTAATTAAGTATTCGGTAACTTCTTTCCTTAAATTATCTTTAGAAACTTTATCCATTACTGTGATAATAGCTTCTTTATACAATTTTTGTTGTAATACTTGGTCATCTGAAAAGTTAAAACCAAAAATATAATCTGTCACTCTATCTATTAAAAATGAAGAGTTGTAAAGTTCGTTACTTTTAAAATCGATATTATTAAAAAAGTTTTTTCCTATTGAGTTTAAATAATCTTGAATATCTTCAGTAGGATTAGAAGTGTTATAACGCTTAGAGGCTTTGATAAAATGACTAACCAACATTCCTTCCGATTTATTTTCATAGATATCTTGAACATCCTCTAAATCTTTATAGGCCTTTTTATAAGCTTTTTTGGCATCTTTAGTAGGGCTTTTTATGTAGTTAGCTTGAATTTCATCTACCTTTTTTTGACTTAGTCCAATAGCTTCTAAATACTGGCTGTATAATTTGTTTTCTCTAGAGCTGGTAAATACCACAGATTGATCAGGATAAAGAGGATTGAAAATGAACTCTACATTTTCTTTATTGAATAAGAAATCAACAAATCCAGCTCCTTTATTTCTATAACTTACTCGATATGCTCCAGTTTTTGCATCCTCAGGTAGCGTAAAGAGAAATTTGCCTAAGATTTCTGTTTCCCCATTGATATTAACTGTGTCAACTTTTACAGTAGTGTTTGTAATGAATTTTTGTTTAGCCCCCTCTAATTTATATAAAATTGCCCAATCTCCTTTTCCTGGGGGAGTCATGGTTCCTTTTACAATGTATTGTGCATTAACCATTGATGTTGTGAACACTAATAAAGAAAGTAATTTTTTCAACATAATATTTTAAATAAGTTTTTATTTTATTGTTTTTATTACCCAAAAACGAATCGTTTTCCTGTCTATTCCAAGAAACATACCAAAATTAATGTTTCTTATTTAATTTAAGTACATTGTAGCAAATTTTATTAATAATGAATTTTAAAAATAAGATAAATTTGAGAACGATGGATTCCCCTGATACGAATGAATGACTCGTAATAAGGCTTTCTAAGGAGGGTATCATATAGATTTTTTTCTAAATAATTAGAAAATTATCCGCTAATCAATAGTTAAAGAAATATATACTCTGAATAATTATATGTATTTAATAAAGAGTTTTTTAGCGTGGTAATAGGAGAGAGGTTAGCTAGATGTTTACAGCAGTTAAAATGAATGATAATTAAAAATGTTATACAGGGTAAACACTTTAATCAAAGAAAGAAATAGACTCAAAATAATTTATAATGGCTTCTTTGATTAATACTGATTGCTCTCCTGGTTTTAAACTAGGGAGTTCATTTAATATTTTATAATGAGGCCAACCATCATTATCAAAAAAATCAAACTCGTAATATCCATAAGGTTCTAGTAGCTTGCAAATAGCAATATGCATCAAATTAACTTTTTCGTCTTTTTTAAATTTTCGATGCCCTTGCCCCAATTCTTGTACGCCAACTAAATAAATAATTCCGTCAACATTTAGCTCATCACCATCTGCAAATTGCTTAGAAAGCTGATTTACTATAAGGGTCCATTTTTCTCTTAGTTCAGTATTTTTAGTCATATGAAGTCTCTTTCGAAGCAACAAAGATACGAATGAGTTGTGTATATTTGGTTTCTAAAATTAAAAGAATGAATACATTTGATATTATAATAGCAGCATTATTGCTATTTGGTTTTATCCGTGGTTTGATGAAAGGATTGTTTGTAGAGGTAGCTTCTTTAGTAGCTCTAGTTGCCGGGGTGTATGGAGCGATTCATTTTTCTTATTTTATAGGAGATTGGTTAAAAAATAGTGTAAGCTGGAATGAAAAATATATTTCCTTGGCAGCTTTTGCAGCTACTTTTGTGATTATTATTTTAGTAATAGCTTTGCTAGGTAAAATTTTTACAAAATTAGCAGATTTTGCATCATTAGGGATTTTAAATAAGATTTTAGGAGGGGTTTTTGGTGCATTGAAAATAGGATTGATATTAAGCGTGGTTTTTATTTTTTTTGGAAAAATGAATGATGCAATTCCATTTGTTGCAGAAGAAAATTTGGAAGAATCTATCCTTTATAAACCAGTAAAAAAAATAGCGCCTATTATTTTTCCTTCTATTATAAAAAGTGAGGAAGAGGTAGAAAAAAATAAATAATAATATAAAAAAATAAAGCTATTGAAAGATGCATTTAAATTCAATCCGTTTTCGGGTGTTTTTGAAGAAGATTTAGACGATGTTTTAGTTCCGATATTTAATTTTGAAAAATTACTTCTCAAAATTAAAACGAAGGAGTCTCTAGCTATTGAGTTTAGTGGTAAAAAGGGGAGAGGAAAGACCACTCATTTAATAGCACTTCAACAAAAAGTACCTGAATTTCCTATTTTCTTATTGGAAAATAAGGTGTCGGTAAATAGTGTCTTAGAAGATGATTCGGAGGTTGTTTTTATAGATGGTATTGCGCATTTGAGTTTTAGCGAAAGGCATAAATTATTTAAGGAAAAGAAAGTAGTTATTTATACAACTCATTTTAGTAAAAAAATAGAATGTATGCTTGCTAAGAAAAAATTACACACAATTTATTTTAAGGGAATTTCAATAGAAATTCTTGAAAATATAGTAAAAAATAGACTAAAAGTAGCAGAAAGAGAAAAAGGGAGCTATGAAAGAGTATTTACCCAAAGAGAAATAAGCCTCTTAATAAAAAAATTTGGAGATGATTATAGAGGTATTATAAATCATTTATATGAAAAATTTCAATGGAAAAGTCAACATTAGTATTAAATATACATTTAGAAGAACGTAAAAATAATTGTATAAAAGGGCATATAACTATAGCCACCACTACGACTATAAAAATAGCCCAAGTTGTAGGAACTGTATATATGGAACTGAGAGGTAGAATGGGGGGATTTAAAGAAGAAATGTTTTTTTTTAATATTGATGAAAATGTGGTAGCCTTAAAAAATACGTTGCATACAATTCCTTTTTGGTTTGAAGTTCCGAAGAATAGTATTGAATCTTATAAGGGAAAAAACTTTGAGGTGCTATATAGTTTTGAGGCTGATTTGAGAATTGCTAGTAATGAGGTAGAAAAGTTAGAGAGAAGTTTTTTTTCTAGGTTGAAATCTACTATGAACTCAATGCATTCTGTGAAAAAATCAGCGTATTTTTTAAAAGAGAATATAAATAAAAGATATAAAGTTGTTAGCCAAACAAGTTTTTTAACCTTAGAAGGAAATAGTGTAACGGGAATTTCTTCTTTTTTTTTAGTAGGTTTTATTTATTTAATTCTCTTTAAGATATTTAATTTTGAGCTTCAGTTTTTTCATATATTCATATGCGTTATTTTTTTAATTTTTATAGTAGCTATTATAACTTTTTATAAAGGTAAGTTAATAGGAAAGGTTAGTGTTAAGCTAGTGGAGGCTGAAAAAGGCTTTATTTGTAAAGTTTATAAAAAAGACTTTAAGCTGAAAAACCCAAAAATATATTATAAAATTACAGAGAGTGTTATAGATACCAGAGGCTCTTCTAGAAGTCATTATACAGAGGAACTATATAAGTCTCCGATTACCAAGTTATCAAAAAATAATGAAGAGGAAGTTTATTTTGAGTATCCCAATGCTAAAAACTTAACGCCTTTTTCAAAAGGAGATGTATCTATTTATTGGGAGGTTTTTTTAGAAGGAGAATTTTCAGGTTTAACAGAGTCTTATAAAACAGTAATTGATGTAAGGTCGTTTACTAATTAGTGCATTCTTTTTTGAATTATAATGGATATAAAAGATAAAAACCGAAGTTATACAAACTCGGTTTTTATCTTTTACAAATATTAAGTATCTATAACATAGTTACCTGTCCTGTTTTTAAAGAGTAAACTCCGCCAACAATAGCAATTTCACCATTGTCTTCCATTTCTTGTAAGATTTTACTTTTTTCGCGAATCCGATCTATGGTTAATTTTACATTGTTTTCAACAGTTTTAGCAACAAAATCGCTGTTAGAAGAATTGTTTTCTCCAGCTACCTGCTCTGAAGCTAATTTTACAGCAGGAGTAATATTATTTAACATAGAAGTAATATTGCCTAGTTCTACGCCATCGCAAGCAGCTTTAACAGCACCGCAGCTTTCATGTCCTAAAACAAGTACTAATTTACTTCCAGCAACAGCGCAAGAATATTCCATACTACCTAAAATATCTACATTTTCAAAATTTCCTGCCACACGTGCTACAAAAACATCGCCAATAGTTTGGTCAAACACCATTTCTACAGGCACACGTGAGTCAATACATGATAATATTACTGCTTTAGGAAATTGTCCTCCCGTAGTTTGCGTTACTAAATCATTCACATTAGAAGCCGTTAGGTTATTACTCGTATAACGAGTATTTCCTGCTAATAAGTCTTGCAATACAGCATTAGGAGTTAATGCTGTTTGTATATCTTTTGTAATAGCTGTGTTTCTCATTTTGTATAATTTTAAAGATTTTCTTTTACGTTTTGTTGTACCCAAGTTAGGCACTCATTAAAGGTATTAAAAATAAACTTTTCTTCTATTAAATCAGGAATAATATCAATACGTTCCATCATATAGCGAGGTTGTTGCTGTACATCTACTAATAATACATTTTTGTTTTCCTTTTTTAAATCAACAAGAGTATCCTCTAAGGCATATAACCCTGATTGATCTATGTACTGCATTCTATCCATACGGATGATGATGGTTGAAGCAGTATTAGGAATTTGTTTTATAATTTGTTGGAAATCGCTAGTTGATCCAAAAAATAGAGGTCCCTTAATATGTTTAATAAAAACTTCCTCTACAAGATTTTTAGGAAAATTGATTTCATCAGGCCATGCTTCTTCATTTAGAGGCTTTACATTTGAGTTTGTAGCAGTTAAATCTCCTATTTTTTTCATAAACATTAAAGAAGCAATAACCAATCCAATACCAACGGCATATACTAAATTCCAAAAAGTAGAAAGAAATAAAACAACAAGCATGATTAATACTTCAGAGCTTAACTTAATAGGACCTAATTTTATATCGCGAGGCAAACTAGGTATTGCACGTAGCCCTTTATAATCCATTACTCCAATACCAACAGTAATTAAAATTCCAGCCAAAACAGCAGCGGGTATTTTAGAAGCGATAGGTCCTAAGCCTAATAGAATAACCAATAACATGATACCTGCAATCATACCTGAAAGTTTTGTTTTTCCCCCAGAATTGATATTTACAACAGTACGAATTGTAGCTCCCGCTCCAGGAATTCCTCCAAATAAAGCAGCAATACTATTCCCAATTCCTTGACCAATTAACTCTTGATTAGGTTTGTGTTTTGTTTTTGTCATATTATCTGCCACAACAGATGTTAATAAAGAGTCAATAGCTCCTAATAAAGCCAATGTTAAAGCAGTAAAAATATAGGGAGTAAGTCCGCTAATGCTGAAGTTTGCAAAAATACCCATATTAGGTATTGGCAATCCTCCAGGAATTTCTTCAATAGGTCGGTAATTTAAGCCAAAGCCCAGTGCTATTCCAGTCATCACTACCAATGCCACTAAAGTACTAGGGATAGCAGTTGTAATTCGTTTAAAACCATAAATGATGATGATAGTACCTAAGGCTAAAAGAAGTTCTAAAAGATTGATGTTTTTTAAAGCTCTAGGCAATACTTTTATAGCTCCTAAAACTCCAGAAGCTTCTTTTCCAGCCAATGTTTTAGATTCTTTTAAAATATCGGCATCAGTAATTTTTTCAGCTCTATTAATTGTTTCTTTAAAGTTTTCTAAAACTAAAATACCTTCTCCAGCTTCTTCTTTTAAAATATTCTCAAGAATTACCTCTTCTGCCTGTGGCTTAAAATTAGCAACAAAATCCGTATCCTCTTTTGGGTAATAACCTAAAGAAGGTAATACTTGAGTGATTAAGATGATCACACCAATAGCAGTCATAAATCCAGAAACAACAGGGTATGGAATATAGCGAATGTATTTACCAAGTCCAATAACTCCAAGTCCAATTTGGAAGAATCCAGCAAGTAAAAAAACAGTTAAAATAGCAGGTAATGCTTTAGATACATCTCCATCATTAGTAGCTATGATAGATGCGATAACAACCATACTTACTGCGGTCATAGGAGCAGTGGGGCCCGATATTTGAGTGCTTGTTCCTCCAAACAAAGCAGCAAAAAAGCTAATAAAAATAGCTCCATATAGTCCTGCACTAGGTCCTAGTCCAGAAGAAACACCAAAAGCAAGTGCTAGCGGCAAAGCTACTATTCCGGCGGTAATACCACCGAATAAATCTCCTTTAAGATTACTAAATAAATTTTTCATATAGATGTGTTTAATTGGGTCTCATTTATAGTTAAATGAGAGAAATGTATGATAATAATAATAGGTTTTGATTTAGGGGAATATCTACACTACCTGAGGAGGAGGAGGGGTGAATTCAAAATGAAAATCTCGATAGTTTTTTACAATTGAAAAATGGTTTTTCAAAGGGATATCAGATTTATAAAAAAGAGGTAATGTAACCATTTGATAGATTTGTTGGTTTTCATCAAACTCCTTTTTGTCATTTTCATTTTCGAAATCGTCTAAATCAGTTTCACAGCAGACACTGGTTTCGTGAGTACAGTTATTAAAGCAGGTAATATTATCAGAAATTAAAATACCTACCTTTAGTGATAAAAACACTAGAAGTAGGTATTTAAAAATGATATGTTTCAATGGTGTAATCAACGGTATTATAATTCTTTTAAATCATTGGTGGTTATCCACCCAATTTTTCCATCAGCTAATTTAATCTTTTTCCAGTTATCAACACTATCAAGAACATTTACTTTTGTGCCTTCATGTAAGGTAAAAACATCATTTGAGTTTAACGTGGGAGCATTTTTAATAGCTACCTTTTCACTGTAAATGATGGCTTCTTTATTACTTTTGAAAAAATTATACTGATTGTAGCTAATTGCTAGTGTAATTGTTAATAGTAATAAACTGGTCATAGAAGTCGTGAAAAAAAGCCTTTTCTTACTTGATTGTTGTGCAAAAAAGAAGAAAAAGAAAAGCAAAGATGTCAAGATAGAGAAAAGCACTGAAAAAATAGCCCATTGGTCATAGGTTAGTTTTTGTAAATAATTTTTATTAAATCTTTGGAAGAAAGATTTAGGAAGCCGTTCTATTTTATCTAATGTTAAGCGTTTGGCAAAAGCCAAATTGTTTAAAGCATCTTCATTTAAAGGATCTAGTTGTAATGCTTTTTCGTAGTTATAAATAGTAGGTGCTACTTTATTAAGTTTGTAATAGCAGTTTCCTAGGTTATAGTATAAAGCAGAAGAAATTTCTTTTTGGCTTTCTATTTTTTTATAGAGATCAATAGCTTCTTCATAATTTCCTTGCTTATATAAAATATTAGCATCGTTAAATAGCTCATTACTACTTTGAGCAAGAAGAGTCTGTGAGATGATACATAAAAAGAAAAATAGTTTTTTCATATTATAATTGCTTATCCAATTTGGTAATTATTTGTTTTGCTTTTTCGTATTCTTCTTCCATTTCAACATTGGTTATAGGGGTATATCTAGCAAAGTCACAATCTTTTAAAACTTCGATAAATTGGGTGATTGTATTGGTTTTAACCTTTTTGCTTTCTAAAATAGTTGTAATTTTTTCTCTAGAAATATCCGAGGTTTCTATGCCTAATTTGGCTTTTAGGTAATTGTGAAGAGCACGTTCCAAAGATTCATAGAAAGCTTCTTTTTTTCCTAATTGTTTTTGAGCTTCAGATAAATATTTCTTAGCTAGTTTATCAGCTTTTTTAGCTTTGTTACTATTGATATCTCCAGCTATTTCTTCTTTTTTCTTCGCAATAAATATTCCTATAGGAATAGAGATTAACGGTAATATTAGCAATGCGTAAAATAAATTAGATTTGAAAAAAGGAGTTGTTTTTATCGGTGTAAAATTACTGGTTGTTTGTATGTACCTGAAGTTTTTACCTGTGCTAGATACAGTTTCTTTTATAACGGTATTTTTATCAGAGTTAGAGGGTAATTTTTTACCTTCTAACACCTCAATATAGAGGTCTTCACTGCTAATTGTTTGGTACTGTTCTTCTTTAGGGTTGAAATAAGAAAAGGAAAGTTTAGGTATTTTATATTTTCCTTGGTATTCAGGTACAATGGTATATTGGTCATACACACTTCCTTTTAAGCCTGTAGAAGTAATTTGCACTTTTTCTTTTCTTTCAGGTTGATATACTTCTAATGCTTTAGGAGTTTCAATTTTAGGTAATTCAAATAATTTTAAATTACCTTTTCCATGAATGTTTACTTTAATTTGTGCCGACTCATTTGCTTTTAATGTGTGCTTATTGGCTGTAACTTCAAATGAAAATTCGCCCACTGCCCCAGCAAACCCTTCCGGTTTATTTTGCAATGGGAGGGCTTTGACATTGATTGTTTTTTTGGCAGAGGAAAATTCTTTCCGAACCTGTTTTGTGATAGGGTTTCCAAAGAAATCTCCGCGCCCAGTGGGTACTGCTACCACAATGTCCATTTTCATTGGATCAATAGTTAGTTTTCCTGATTTTGTTGGAATCAATAAAGCTTTATGTAATACTGCATATCGATAAGATTCTCCGTTATAAGTCCCTTTTTTAACAGGAGTCCCATTTCTTTTAATCTCTTGGTTCCAAAAGCCATTGTATTGAGGTGATTCCGTAATGGCATTATCATAAATCCCTACATTTTTACTAAAATATAAGCGATACTCTACATAAATACCTTCTCCTACGTATGGAGCTCTTTTTGAAATTTCTGCTACTAGATGGATGTTTTGTTGAGCAACATATTCGGGGTCATTAGGGTCTTTAGGAAGCTCAACTGCATCAAGCACAATAATTTTTATGTGTTTAGATGTAATTGTTTTACCATCTATATCAATACTAGCGGGAGGAATATTAAGTTCTCCCTTTCTTTTAGGCTGAATAATATAAGTATAAGACTGAGAAAAACTTACTTTTCCGTTAATCCAAGATTGGCTTACAGACTGGCTTGGCCCTCCAACAACTTTAAAATTTTGGAAATTTGGAGCTGTAAAATTATCAGCTCCTTGTTTGTTAATAGCAAACTCTACTCGTAATCGTTGGTTTAACCCTAATTTGTTTTTACTAACAGTAGCTGTTAATTGAGCATCTTGCGCTTGTATAGATAAAGTAAGTAGGCTTATAAATAAGCATATGTAAAATTTCAACGTCATATTGGCTTTCAAAGTTTGTGAAAATAATTAGATTTAAGAAAAGTCAAAACTACCAATCTTTCTCTTGTTTGATTTTTTTACCTTTTGATTTTTTAACATTCATTTTTTTCTGGGTCTTTTTCTCTTCATTATTAAGACTTTCTAGCAATTGCTTTACTTGTTCTGGAGACATTTTTCCCTGTTGAGGTTTTTGTTGCTGTTCGTCTTTCTTATTTTTCTGATTCTCTTTTTGCTGGTCATCTTTTTTGTCTTGGTTTTGTTGATCTTTATCTTTTCCTCCTTTTTGCTGGTCTTTTTTATCTTTCTGCTCCTCTTTTTGCTGGTTGTCTTTTTTATTTTTATCTTGTTTATCCTGCTGATCTTTGTTCTTGTTTTTATTTTTTTGATTTTCTTTTTTCAAAGATTTTTGGGCAACAGCTAAGTTATAGCGGGTTTCGTCATCATTTGGATTATTTCGTAATGCATTTTTATAAGCATCTACTGCTTCTTGATACTTTTTTTGCTCTAGCATCGCATTTCCAATATTATGATAAGCCTCTGCTTTTGTGAATTTATCTTTGGCTGTTTTAGCAGTTAGTTCAAATTGAGGAATGGCTTCTTTGTAGTTTTTTTCTTGGTAAAAAGCATTTCCGAGGTTATAACTAGCTTTATCATATTTGCTGTTTTTTCCTAGTGCCTTTTTATAAGCAACGGAAGCATCTGTGTATTTCTGTAAATTGTAGAGTTTGTTACCCTCTCGAAGCAATGCTCTAGATTCACGTTGTAGTTGAAGCGTATCTTGCTGTGCATTTATCGTTGCAGCGGCAAAAAATAAACATAGTAATAGTATTTTTTGTAGCACTTTCATATTATTTATTTTCTTCATTAAACAAATCTACTTTTTTAAGCCATTTAGTTTTCTTATCAAAAAGAAAAATATCTAAGATTAAAAACAGCAAACCAAAACCAACAAACCATTGGAATTGATCTTTATAATCAGAAAACTGTGTTGTTTCAAATTCACTCTTTTGGGCGTTAGCAATAATGTTCTCAATGGTATTTACGGGCTTGTTTGTTTTGTTTCCATCAATATAACTTCCGTTAGAAGCATCCGCGATTGCCTGTAAAACTTCGGGTTTACGTTGAGTGATTACTGTTTCTCCCTTTCTATTTTTTTTATAACCAATTAAAGCCCCATTTAATTTAATCGGTATTGGGGCTCCTTTCTCGGTACCAATACCAATGGTATATACCTTAACCCCATCATTAGATAAGTTTTGAGCAATTTGTTTGGTTTCTTCTTGATGATCTTCTCCATCAGAGATCATAATTAAAAACCGATTGGTTTGCTCATCGTTGTTGTAATATGTTTTGGCAAGATTTAAAGCTTCCGTTATAGCTGTTCCTTGACTTGAAACCATATCAGGATTAGCATTTTGCAAAAACATTTTAGCAGACGCATGATCGGTAGTAATAGGGAGCAAAGGATACGCATTTCCTGCGTAAATGATGATACCTACACGGTCACTTCCTAGTTTATCTATGATTTTAGAAATAATTTGTTTCGCTTTCTCTAATCGAGTAGGAGCAACATCTTCAGCAAGCATACTTTTAGAAACATCCAAAGCAAAAACGACATCAACTCCCTCGCGTTTTACTGTTTTTAATTTTGTTCCCATTTTGGGATTTATAAGTGAAATAATCAGAAAGGAAAGTCCGAGTAAAAAAACAACGAGCTTTAATATGGGTTTAAAAGTAGAGGCATCTGGAGCTAATTTGGCTAATAATTCAGGAGCCGCAAACTTTTTCTGAATACTTTTTTTCCACCATAAAACCAATAGGAAAACAACAACTACTACTGGTATAATTGTGAAAAGGTAAAAATATATTGGTTCTTCTAATTTGTACATTTATATAAAGCTTCTAAAAAGGGTGTTTTTTAATAAAAATTCAATCAATAATAATAAGCCAGCTAACATTACTAGGAAGCGGTATTTTTCTTGATAGTTATAGTATTTAAATTCTTCTATTTTTGTTTTTTCCAATTTGTCAATCTCGTTGTAAATAGCCTCCAATTTACTATTGTTAGTGGCTCTAAAGTATTTTCCTTGGGTTTCTTTAGCAATGTGCTTTAGCAAGTTTTCATCAATTTCTACTTGCTGATTTCTAAAAGATAATTTACCTGTTCTAGGATCTTTTGCCCAAGGAAAAGGAGCCATTCCATTTGTACCTATCCCAATAGTATATACTTTAATATCTAGTTCCTTAGCAAGTTCTGTTGCCGTTTTAGGATCAATGAATCCAGCGTTGTTTACCCCATCTGTTAATAAGATAATAACTTTGCTTTTTGCTTTACTACCTTTTAATCTATTTACAGCAGAGCCCAAGCCCATTCCAATAGCAGTTCCTCCTTCTAGCTGTCCCCATTTAATTTCTGATATTGTTCTTTTTACGATAGATTTATCACTTGTAATAGGAGTTTGTGTAAAACTTTCTCCTGCATAAACAACAACTCCAATTCTATCATTGGGGCGACGGTTTACAAAATTATTGGCAACTTTTTTTAACGCTTCTAAACGATTTGGTTTTAAATCTTTGGCAAGCATACTCGCAGAAACATCTATAGCCATAACAATGTCAATTCCTCTGTTACTTTTTGTCTTTTTACTTACAGCCACGTTTCTAGGGCGTGCTAAAGCCACAATCAGCAAACTTAAAGCAAGTAATCGTAGCAAATATAAAAGAGGTTTTAGCTTTGGTAAGATTGCATTAGCGGGAGTAAAGCCTTTAATACTAGGAACCGTTAAGGTAGCAGTGTCTTTTTTACGAGTAAAGAAAAACCAAGTCCCTAATAAAGGAATTAGTATTAATAACCATAAAAACTCTGGACTATAAAATTCAAAATTATTCCACTTCATCTTCTACTACAATAGGTTTAGGTTTTAAATAATTTACAATATTTTCTGCATTTTTTCGATCATCTTCAATTTCATGAGCTAGCGGTTTTGATTTTGCAAACTTCACTAAGTCAGCTTCTTGTAGTAATTTTTTGAGCTTTTGGATGGTTTCTTCAGTTGTTTCAATTGATTTAGTTGTATTAAAATCTATTAAAACATTAATTAGCTCATCAGTAGTACTTTCTAAAGCAGGTATTTTAAGTTCTCTTTCAATATAAGCCCTAACGATTTCTGTTAACTCACTATAATATCTTTTAACTTTATTATTTTGCCATAAAAGTTTTTGATCTAGTTGATGCAGTTTTTGGATAGCTTCTTCATAAGGAGGGATACTCGGTTCAATAACGATTTCTTCAGCACCTTTTTTCTTTTTGATAATGAAATAGTATAAAATACCTCCAATGCAAATAATAGCAAAAATAAGCCACCATAAATATTGCTGAAAGTCAATAAACTCATAAGGTTCTCCCTTGATACCTTTTATAGGGAATTTTTTAATTTTAGTAGTATCAATAGGTATGGTTGCTATATTAATTAATAGAGAATCGGTTAAGTATGCTTGGTTCTTAACAAATACTTGTTGTTGAGGAATATAAAAAGCACCGCTGTCAAATCCTGTTAAAATATACTTTTTGATAAGACTATTTTTGATGGTATCTGTTTTACTTTCAGAAACAACTTCTAGTCCTTTTAAGTTTTCTAATTTAGGAAGAATTACATGCTTCGTTTTGTCAACAGAAATTTGATATAAAAATTGTTCTCCTATTCGGATGTTTGTAGTATCAATTTTAGCTTTTATTATTGGGGTTTGTGAAAAACCCATGCTAGTGATTAATAAGAATATGTATATTATTTGTTTTTTCATTTTTTACTGCTAGGTTAATTGGAGTTGTAATGGATAGGGTTTTATCCTTTATGCTTGAAATAGCCTAATAGTTTTTTTACATAACTTTCATCAACGCGAATATTAATTGTACCAGCACCACTTCGTTTAAAATTTTTCGTAAAATAATCAGCCAATCTTAAAGCATTGGCTTTGTACTGATTTCGAGTTGTTTTTGAAGCGGTATTTACCAAACGGATGTTGTTAGTTTCAGCATCTAGCATCGGAATCATTCCCATATTAGGGATTTCTTCATCATGCTTATCATAAATTCTAATGCCAGTTAAATCGTGTTTACTTCCGATAATTTTTAAATTACGCTCATAATTATCATCTATGAAATCAGAGAGCATAAAAACAATAGCCCTTTTCCTCATAACATTAGACAAGAATTTTAAAGCCATACCAATATCCGTTTTCTTGCTTTTAGGAGAAAACTCTATTAACTCACGGATAATTCGTAATACATGACTTTTTCCTTTTTTAGGAGGAATATACAATTCAATAGTATCAGAAAATAAAATAAGCCCGACTTTATCGTTGTTTTGAATAGCAGAAAAAGCCAATGTCGCTGCAATTTCAGTAATGGTGTCTTTTTTGAATTGATTCGTTGTTCCAAAGAATTCAGAACCAGAAATATCAACCATTAACATCATCGTTAACTCTCGCTCTTCTTCAAAAACTTTGATATAAGGTTCATTGTATCTGGCAGTGACATTCCAGTCAATAGCTCGGATATCATCTCCATATTGATATTGACGAACTTCCGAAAAGGTCATACCACGGCCTTTAAATGTAGAATGGTATTCTCCTCCAAAAATATGATTAGACAAACGACGTGTCTTAATCTCAATTTTACGAACTTTCTTAAGTAATTCTTTAGTCTCCATTGTTTAGTTTAACCATGCTTCTGGCAATGGTGGTAATACTAATTCTTTAGTTTCTATTGTTTTTTTTAAAGCAATAATAGGTGGTTTTTCAATAGATAGTTTTACATCATTCTTTTTAGCAATGTTTTTAATAACTTCTTGTATTGTTTTTTGTGGACATAAAACCAATCCGTTCATAATAATATTAGATTCTGTTTTTAAATCAAAACAGTTTACATGAAAAGCTGGTTTTCCGTTTTTATAAACAATCCATTCTGCGCTTTTTCTTTTTGGGATTTTAACAATTTCCTTGGTTCCTATTAACGTTTTATAAGTTATTAATTGATAATTCATTGTTAGGGGGTTAGTTGAAGGACTTTTTTTTCTTTTTACTATTGGAGTCTTTAATTGCTAAGGAACTTCAATCTCATTAATAATGGAATTGATAATATCAATTGAAGAAATGTTCTCAGCTTCAGCTTCATAAGTAATGCCTATTCTATGTCGAAGTACGTCGTTTACAACAGCTCTTACGTCTTCAGGAATTACATACCCTCTGCGTTTGATAAAAGCGTAACATTTTGCTGCTTTTGCTAAAGCGATGCTTCCACGAGGAGAAGATCCAAAACTAATTAAAGGACGTAATTGTGATAAATTATATTTTTCAGGATAACGAGTGGCAAAAATGATATCAAGGATGTATTTTTCTATTTTCTCATCCATATATACTTCATTTGCAGCCTTACGAGCCTTTATTATTTGCTCCATAGAAACTACAGGATTTACCTTTGAATAACTGCCACTTAAGTTTTGACGCATGATAATTTGCTCATCAGCTAAATTCGGATAGTCAATAACTGTTTTTAACATAAAACGATCCATTTGAGCTTCTGGTAGTGGGTACGTCCCTTCTTGTTCAACAGGGTTTTGAGTAGCCATTACTAAGAAAGGTTCATCTAGTTTAAAAGTAGTATCACCAATAGTAGTTTGGCGTTCTTGCATAGCCTCTAATAAAGCTGATTGGACTTTAGCAGGGGCACGATTTATTTCATCTGCTAACACGAAATTTGCAAAAATAGGTCCTTTTTTAATAGAAAAATCATTCTCTTTTACGTTATAAATCATGGTACCTATAACATCAGCAGGTAATAAATCTGGGGTAAATTGAATTCTACTAAAGCTACCTTGAACAGCTTTTGAAAGGGTATTAATGGCTAAGGTTTTTGCCAAACCAGGTACTCCTTCTAACAAAATATGCCCGTTTCCTAATAATCCGATGAGTAAGCGTTCTATCATATACTTTTGTCCAATAATAACCTTGTTCATTTCGGTTGTTAATAAATCAACAAAAGCACTTTCTCTTTCTATTTTTTCATTAATTGCTCTTACGTCTACATCCATAATGTTCTATATCTATTACGTATTTATTTTTTTAAGAATAACAAAGCTACAATAATAATAAATTTTTTATTGTTAAAACTAGGTTAAAGAAGCTTATGTTTTCAGGTTTTAGAGGTTGATAATCAGTTGAATTTTGTCAAATTCATATTGTTTTCATCGAAAGAAGCATAGGTGAAATAATTCACCCAATCTCCTAAATTAACATAGGTGCTGTTGTTTTTTAGAGCTATCTCTAGAGGTAAATGACGATGGCCAAACACAAAATAATCATAGTGTTTGCTTTCTAGTTTTCTTTTGCAATATTGTACTAGCCATTCTTTTTCATTTCCCAAAAATTTAGCATCTTCATCACCTGAAATTAGCTTGTTTTTTACAGACATATATTGGCCTATTCTAACTCCAATATCAGGATGTAACCATCTAAACATCCATTTGAAAAGAGGAAAAGTAAAAACCTTTTTCATTCTTTTATATCCCTTGTCATGAGGTCCTAGTCCATCTCCATGCCCAATTAAAAAGACTTTATTGTTTATAAAGAATTCTTGTGGTTTATGATATACAGGAATGTTCAATTCTTTTTGAAAGTAATCATGCATCCATAAATCGTGATTTCCAACAAAGAAATGAATAGCTATTCCACTATCTCTAATTTCTGCGAGTTTTCCAAGAACTCTTACGAATCCCTTAGGAACTACCGTTTTATATTCAAACCAGAAGTCAAATAAATCGCCTAAAATAAAAATAGCTTCCGCATCTTTTTTAACAAGGTCAAGCCATTCAACAAATTTTTTTTCTCTAGGAAAACTAGCTTCACTGGTAGGAGCACCTAAATGCTGATCGGAAGCAAAATATACTTTTTTATTATTGGAGGTGTTAATTAATTTCAAATCAAAATTTTGAGCAAAAATAGCTATTTTATTTGGCTAACTTTGCAAAAATATACTTTAGAATGAAAATCGTTTCAACAAATATCGGAAAGAAAAAGGAAATTAACTGGAAAGGAAAAATAGTAACGACGGGTATTTTTAAGTATCCTGTGGAAATTCCCATTTTTTTAGATGCTGA
Source organism: Tenacibaculum maritimum NCIMB 2154 (assembly GCF_900119795.1). NCBI lineage: Bacteria > Pseudomonadati > Bacteroidota > Flavobacteriia > Flavobacteriales > Flavobacteriaceae > Tenacibaculum > Tenacibaculum maritimum. The sequence continues at coordinate 3,002,463 of NZ_LT634361.1, read as the reverse complement.
AAATGTTCTTGAAGATGATGTTGTAGATAGGGTACATCATGGAGGAATAGAACAGGCTGTTTATGGATATTCTTTGAAGCATTATAATTATTTTAAAGAATTGTATCCTGATTTAGATTGGAGTTTAGGAATGTTTGGGGAAAATTTGACTATTGATGATTTGGATGAAACAATGATTCATATAGGAGCTATTTATAAGGTAGGAGGAGCAATTTTAGAGGTTACTAAACCCCGCCAACCTTGCATGAAATTAGGGGTCAGATTTGGTGATATGAAAATCGTAAAGCAATTTTGGAATACAACAAGAAGCGGCTTGTATTTTAAAGTCATTCAAAGCGGTTTTGTTAAGAGCAATGACGTTTTTGAGCAACTTAAAAAATGTAAGAATAATCCGACTATAGTAGAAAAATATATAGAAAAAAGAATTTCGAAAAATGGATAAAAGAATAATTCCTTTTGATGATAATTATTTTATGAGAAGAGCACTGAAAGAAGCTGAGGTGGCCTTTCATAAAGGGGAAGTTCCAGTAGGTGCTGTCATTGTTTTTGAAGATAAAATTATAGCGAGAGCTCATAATCTTACAGAAACTTTAAATGATGTTACTGCACATGCCGAGATGCAGGCTTTTACTGCTGCTGCTGATTTTTTAGGGGGGAAATACTTGAAAAAATGTACGTTATATGTTACCTTGGAACCTTGTCAAATGTGTGCAGGGGCTAGTTATTGGACACAAGTGGGTAAAATTGTGTATGGAGCAAGTGAACCTAAATTAGGGTATCGTATTTTAGGCACAAAGTTGCATCCTAAAACCAAGGTTGTGAAAGGGGTGCTGGAAGAGGAATGTAGTTTTTTATTAAAAAAGTTTTTTATTGAAAAGCGGAATTTAAATTAAAAGAGTGCTTGTTGTTTTACGGGGTTTTCATGTGCTAATAGCCATTTTTTGCGCCAAATACCTCCAGCATATCCTGTTAAAGAACCATCGGATCCAATTACACGGTGGCAAGGAATGATAATCCAAATAGGATTTTTACCATTTGCAGAAGCTACAGCTCTAATAGCTTTTATATCTCCTAAAGATTTTGCTTGTTCTAAATAACTTTTTGTTTTGTTGTAAGGAATATTCAGTAGCTCTTTCCATACTCTTTGTTGAAAGGAGGTGCCTTGAGGGTTAAGTTTTAGGTTAAATTGAATTCGCTTTCCTTTAAAATATTCATCCAATTGCGTAACGCATTCTTGGAGCTCATATGCAATTTCCTTAGGTGTTGTTTTGAATGTGTTAGGAATGGCGTCTAAAACGGAAACAGTTTGTATGCCGTCTTTATTGCCAGTAATTTTAGCAAACCCAATAGGGGTTTTATAGTATGTGGTTTGAATTTCCAAGAAATGAACTAGTTGTTTTTTTCTTGTAGAAAGATAGTGTTTTTTTAATAATTTTTTACAGTTGTTTTTTTGATTTTAAAAGAAGTATCATCTCAATTTTAAAACTACTTGATAAAGGTAGGTTTTGAAAAATGAAATGATATATAAAGATTAAATTCCAAAAACCTCTTTAGAGTTCTTAGTGGTTATTTCAGCAACTTCATTGAAAGTAAGATTGTAAATGGTAGCTAATTTTTCTATGACTTGGGTTATAAAAGCACTTTCATTCCTTTTTCCTCTGTAAGGAGTTGGAGCTAAGTAAGGAGCATCTGTTTCTAGAACAATATGCTTGATGTCAATTTCATGCAAAAATTGGTCTATTTTGCCATTTTTAAAAGTAGCTACTCCCCCGATACCTAGTTTCATATTGTATGAAATAGCTTGTGTTGCTTGGGCGAGAGTTCCTGTAAAACAATGGAATATTCCATGAAGATCTTCTCCTTTTTCACTCTCTAATACTTCAAAAATTTCATCAAAAGCATCTCGACAGTGAATTATAATTGGAAGTTTTTTTTCTTTGGCCCATTGTATTTGAGTTTTAAAAGCTTCCTTTTGCTGATTTAAGAAAGAGGTATCCCAGTACAAATCAATTCCAATTTCACCTATAGCATAAAAATTACGCTGATGAATCCATTTTTTTACATGTGCCAGTTCTTCTTTATAGTTCTCTTTTACAGAAGTAGGGTGGAGCCCCATCATTAAAAAAACATCATCAGGATGATTTCTTTCTAATGCTAACATGCTTTCTGTATAAGAGCTGTCTATGGCAGGAATAAAAAACCGAGAAACTCCAACATCTTTTGCGCGTTGTATCACTTGGCTTCTATCGTCGTTAAATTGCTCTGAATATAAATGCGTATGTGTATCGGTAATCATATTTTGCTATTTGAATAATTCTATCAAAAAAATAAAGCTTATCTGATAGGAGATAATTTAATTACTATAAGTTAAATTCATTTTTTAGATAGAGTATGTGATTTCTTTTCTAATAATGTATTTTTGTTAAACAAACCGCAAAAGTACTGGAAAATGGCAAGCTTGAAAAAAGTATTATCAAAAAAGAAATACCTTAAGATTAAATTGAAGAAAATGGTAACAAATCATTTAGAGTTGAGTGCAGAGATTAATAAAGTGAAAGGAAGGTTTATTTTAGATACAGGAGCTTCAAATTCGTGTGTAGGATTGGATTTGATAACCCATTTTAATTTGGTTTCAGAAGAAAGTGAAGTAAAAGCTGCTGGAGCAGGTGCTACTGATATGGAAACTCAGAAATCAGAAGGTAATTTATTGAAAATAGGAAAGTGGAAAACAAAACAGTGTAATTTAGTGTTGTTTGATTTAAAGCATGTGAACGCTGCTTTGATGAGGCATGAAGCGGAAGAGGTTCATGGAATTATAGGAGCAGATATTCTTGAAGAGGGTAAAGCTTTTATAGATTATAATAAAAAAGTGCTGTATCTGAAAAAAGCTAAAAAAAAGAAAGTGAAAAAGCTCAAGAAGCTTAAGTTTTAAGCTGGTTTATGAATACGCTTCGGTATAAAAGTAAGAGAAGAAATGTTTTTCTTGTTGAGCAAAATAAGAAAGGAAAGGATATATTCAGTGCTTTACGAAGCTAATAGATTGCAATAAAGTATGAGATTGTACATAATTTGTATAAAAAAGAAAACCTCATAGAAAAATCTATGAGGTTTTTTTGAGTGAGTTTTGTGTATGATACAATTAACTTACCACTTCTTTGATTCGTTTAACAGCTTCTCTTAATTGAAGCTCAGAGGCTGCATAAGATAATCTAATACAGTTTGGAGCGCCAAAAGCATCTCCTGTTACGGTTGCTACATTGGCTTCTTCTAGGAGGAGCATTGAGAAATCAGACGCGTTGTTTATTTTTTTACCTTTAAGAGTTTTTCCAAAAAAATAAGAAATATCAGGGAAAATGTAGAAAGCTCCCTTTGGTACATTTAATTTGAATCCGTCAACAGCCTTTAATAATTCTAAAACAATATCTCTACGTTTTCTAAATTCATCAACCATATATTGTATTTTTTCAGGAGAAGCGGATACTGCTGTAATTGCTGCACGCTGTGCAATACAGTTTGTTCCTGAAGTAATTTGTCCTTGCATTTTTGTACATGCTTTGGCAATCCATTGAGGAGCTCCAATATAACCAATTCTCCAACCTGTCATGGCAAAAGCTTTTGCTAAGCCATTTACAGTAATAGTTCTGTCATACATACTCTCTATAGCAGCAAAACTGAAAGGTTTTTCACCATAGTTTATATGCTCATATATTTCATCCGATAAGACGTATATCTGTGGGTGCTTTTCTAATACCGTAGCTAAAGCTCTATATTCGGCTTCTGTGTAAATGCTACCACTTGGATTAGTAGGAGAATTAAAGAAAATCATTTTTGTTTTAGGAGTAATCGCAGCTTCCAATTGAGCGGGAGTAATTTTAAAATCATTTTCAATAGAAGAAGGAATCTCTACAAAAACTGCCTCGCATAAAGTGGCGATAGCAGAATAGCTTACCCAATAAGGAGCTGGTAATAAAACTTCATCTCCAGGATTTAATAAAACTTGAGCAATGTTAGCGATAGATTGCTTAGCTCCTGTAGAAACAACAATTTGATTAGGAGAATAGGTAAGGTTATTGTCTCTTTTGAATTTGGTGCAAATAGCCTCTTTTAATTCGGCATATCCATCTACAGGAGTATAGGAATTATAGTTTTGATGGATCGCTTCAATAGCAGCTTCTTTAATAAAATCTGGAGTGTTAAAGTCAGGTTCTCCTAAACTTAAGCTGATGATGTCTTTTCCTTCAGCTTTTAACTCTCTAGCTTTAGCAGCCATGGCTAAAGTTTGAGAAACAGGTAAACTGTTAATTCTGTTAGATAACGGGTGTGGCATTTGTGTTTATGTTGTTTATGTTATGCTAATTTAGGTTGTTTTCCTAGTTCTGCAAGGTGTTTAAAATGCTCTATGATAGCGCGCCTTGTAGTTTTGTATTCATTATAAGGAAGATTGAATTCTTTGGCGGTTTCTTTTACGATTTTAGCAAGTTTATTATAATGAATATGAGAAATATGAGGAAAAATATGATGTTCTACTTGGTGGTTTAAACCACCTGTATAAAAGTTGATTAACCAATTTTTAGGAGCAAAATTAGCGGTAGTGTGCAATTGGTGTATGGCCCATGTATTTTTCATGTTTCCATTTTCATCAGGCAAAGGCATCTCTGTAGTAGGAACCACGTGTGCTAATTGAAAAACAACACTTAAAATGATACCAGCGGTGTAGTGCATTATAAAAAAACCAATTACTACTTTCCACCAAGCTATATTTAAAACCAAAATAGGTAAAACGATCCATAGAGAATAATACACTATTTTAGAAATAACTAGTTTTGTCCATTCTGTAGTAGGATTAGGAAATTTTCCGTAAGAAAGCTTTCTTTTTAAATACCTGCGCATTTGTTTGAAATCGGTAGTTATGGCCCAATTAATAGTGAGTAAGCCATATAAAAAAATAGAATAATATTTTTGGAATTTATGAATCCATAACCACTTTGCATGTTTAGAAAATCTAATGATTCTGCCAGCGTCGATGTCTTCATCGTGGTCTTGAATATTGGTATAAGTATGATGTAATACGTTATGTTGTACTTTCCAGTTATATACATTTCCTGCAAGGATATATATACTACTTCCCATTAGTTTATTGACCCATTTTTTAGTAGAAAAGGATTCATGATTAGCATCGTGCATTACGTTCATTCCTACGCCTGCCATACCAACTCCCATGAGAATGGTTAGTATTAATAAGACCCAGCTAGGCATAGTTACTGTTAATATTAAAATAAATGGAACTAAAAAAATAGCAAACATTAAAATAGCCTTAGAATATAGCTTCCAATTTCCTGTCCTTTTTATATTGTTTTCTTTAAAATAAGCGTTTACGCGTTTATTTAAAGTTCTGAAAAACTTAGCTTTATCTGTTCTTGAGAAGTTTATAGTCTTCATGATAAATGATTTATATATTACAAAAGTAAACGTTTTTATCTCATCGCTACTGTGTAAATCGAAGTTTTTAACGATATGTAGATCTTTTGTTTAATAAATATCTATTGGCGTGATTAGTTTTTTATTTTTGCAAACAAATTTTCAAAACTCATGGATATACTTTTAAAATACTTTGATGGCCTTAGTGAAGTTCAATTGGCACAATTTTCTAAACTTAAAGAGTTGTATAAAGATTGGAATTTGAAGATAAATGTTGTTTCTCGGAAAGATATTGATGAACTGTATTTGCGTCATGTATTACATTCATTAGGTATTGCAAAGGTGATGCAGTTTAAAGCAGGAACAAAGGTAATGGATGTAGGTACTGGAGGAGGGTTTCCTGGGATTCCTTTGGCAATTTTGTTTCCTGAAACAGATTTTCACTTAGTGGATTCTATTGGAAAGAAAATAAAGGTCGTAAACGAGGTAGTTGAGGGTTTAGGATTGAAAAATGTTAGGACGACTCATGGGCGTGTTGAAGAGGTGAAGGATACGTATGACTTTATTGTAAGTAGAGCGGTTGCGCAGATGGAGACTTTTGAACGTTGGGTAAAGAATAAAGTGCATAAAAAACAGCAACACGATTTAAAAAATGGAATTTTATATTTAAAAGGAGGAGATTTAGTAGAAGAATTACAGCATTTTCCAAAAGCCACTATTTATAATTTGTCGGACTTTTTTAAGGAAGAGTTTTTTGAAACTAAAAAGGTGGTTCATTTACCAATGAAATACAGAGGTTGATTAACAGCATCCTGAGTTAGGATCGCATTGATTTTGTTTTTTTAGTTGGAGTCCCACAATCATCTTTAGCTAAGCAAGCTTGTTTGTTTTGTAGTTAAAAGAAAATTAACACCGTTGAAATCAATTCCGTATTTTCCAATAGTATCTGTTTGATATTCTACTTGTGCTTCTACATTAGGTGTTTTTAATGTTTTTCCTGATAATTGTATAATTTAAGCTAGTTTTTTAGGGGCGAGTTTATGAGTATAGTCAGTTGCTTCTCATAGTTGGAAGTTGGCTATTTCCTCTTTTCTTATAACTCCTCCACAATCGATAAAATTTTTAGTAATTAAACCGACTGATTTCTGTAATGTGGAAGTGATTAGGAACTAATTTATCGTTGGGGAGCTTAAAAATAATTGTATTTAAGAAAGTTACATGTTTTTATAAATAAAAAAGAGCAACTCAATGCTGCTCTTGTTCTTTTTTAAGAATTTACATTAAATAGCATTAGCTCCAGTTTGAGCTACCTCATGATCATTTTCTACACTACTACCGCTTACACCTATTGCTCCAATAATATTGCCTTCTGCATCTTTAATAGGTACTCCTCCAGGAAAAGTAATTAAACCATTGTTAGAATGCTCAATATTGAATAGCGCCCCTCCTGGTTGAGATAATTCGCCTATAATTCCTGTGTTCATATCAAAAAATCGAGCTGTTTTTGCTTTTTTGATAGCAATATCTAAAGATCCTAGCCATGCCCCATCCATACGTACAAAAGCTACTAGATTAGCTCCTGCATCTACAATAGCAATATTCATTTTAGTGTTCAATTCTACTGACTTTGATTTTGCAATGTCAATAATTTTTTCTGCTTGTGTTAACGTAATATTCATTATATTTTTACTTTTAGACGTTGTTTTTATTTAGATAGCAAAGGTAGGGTAGAAGTAATATTTTTAGGTTACGAATCTAGCTCAGTAAGTTGTGAAAAAAGGTCTTTTAATTGGAGCGTTATTTAATATCTGTAGGATTTATTCCGAATCTATTTTTAAAAGCATTGCTAAAATTAGAAAGGTTATTGTATCCGAATTGAAGGTAAATTTCTGAGGATTTTAATCCGTCTTTTTCGAGTAGCTCCTTTGCTTTTAGTAAGCGTTTTTCTCTAAGCCATTTTCCAGGGGAAACGTTATACTCTTTGATGAAGTGTCTTTTAAATGTAGAGAGACTCATATTGCATAAGAAGGCAATTTCCTCTAAGGTTAAAGCAGCATAAATATTTTTTTCTATTGTTTTTTGAAAAGCGGAAGTTTGCTTGGAAATTAAAGAATATAGATAAGATTTAAAAGTCTCGTCATATTTATTAATAAGATATAGCATGAGTTCTTCAAATTTAATAGCTAATAAGTTTTCTATGAATACCGAAGTGTTCGAAACAATAGAAGATAAGGAATTTAAATAGGAGGTGATATAGGCGTCGTTTTCGATAACGAAAAAAGAAGCTTCTTTTTGGCTTTTTTCTTCTAAAATATTATGTTTATTTAAAAATTCTCGTAGTTTTTTTTCTGAAAAAAATAAAAGTTTGCAAAAGTAAATTGCATTATCGCCTAATAGTTCGCTCCATAGGCAGTTTCCTTTTTTTATGAGCAGTGATTGTTGGTTGTTAACTAAAACAGAGGTGCCTGCAAAATGGACTTGCTTTTTCCCTGTTTGTAAAAAGCTGAACATATGCATGTTTAGGTTGACTTTAGTTTTAATGCTGTCTTGAGTCATTTTAAAGTCATAGGCAAAAAGATCTGGGGTGGTTGCTTGATCTTCTAAATAAATCTCGGGAATATTATCTATATGCATTTGTTAATGTTTTAGTACCAACGTTTTTTCTTTTTTTTAGAGGCTGATGATTTGCGCCCTTTTTTATGCTTGCTAATAGTATTCGGTTGTTTCTTTATTTTTTTAGGTTTGCTTAATGGATAAGGGTGGTCATTTATAACTTTAATAGTTCTTTGTAATAAAGCTTCAATATGCTCTATGTATAATTTTTCATCAGGGCTACAAAATGATAAGGAGATACCAGATTTTCCAGCCCTACCAGTTCTTCCAATTCTATGAACATAAGTCTCAGGTATGTTTGGCATATCGAAATTAATAACAGCATCTACATTAGGAATATCAATCCCTCTAGCAGCAACATCAGTAGCTATTAAGATCGTAGCCTTTTTAGATTTAAAATCTTCGATAGCTTTGTTACGAATAGCCTGTGTTTTATCTCCATGAATACTACTTACTTTATAGTTGTTTTTTAACAATGTTTGTGTAAGTTTATCTACTCCAAATTTCGTGCGACGAAAAATAATAATGCGCCCGTGTATCATGTTGCGGAGTAGGTGTAAACATAAGTCTGTTTTATTCTTTTTAGGCAAATGATAAAGTAACTGACCAATATTTGAAGAAGTAGTTTCTGTTGGAGAAATGATGACTCTTTCAGGATTTTTGATGATAGCAGTAGTTAATTCAATTATCTTTTCAGGCATGGTTGCAGAAAATAGTAGCGTTTGCTTTTTAGGAGGGCAAAGGGCCTCTATCTTTTTTACGTCGCTTATAAATCCCATGTCTAACATTAAGTCAGCCTCATCTAAAACAATTGTTTTTACAAAGTTTAGGTTTATAGAACCTTGTTTGTATAAATCAATTAACCTACCAGGTGTTGCAGTAAGAATATCGATACCTTTATTTAAGAGGTCTTTCTGAGGAGCTAGTGAGGTACCTCCAAAAACAGCAGTAGTTCTTAGGTTAGTGTACTTCGCATAGGTGTTAAAGTTCTTGTCAATTTGAATAGCGAGTTCTCGAGTAGGGGTAACAATCAACGCTTTTATTTTTTTTTGCCCTTTTTCTGAGTTCTGTTCCTCTAATAGCTCATTGATAATAGGCAAAGCAAAAGCGGCTGTTTTTCCAGTACCTGTTTGAGCAGTTACAATTACATTTTTTTTGTTAAGTATAAGTGGGATTGCACACTGTTGTACTAGAGTAGCGGTATGGTATCTTTTTTCAGTAATTGCTTTTAAAATAGATGTGTCTAAGGGTAGCTCTTTAAACTGCATTGATAGTGTTTTTTGCAAAGGTAGGTTAAAATGAATGGATGGATGGGGTTAAAGTTAGCTACATTATAAAATTTCCTGTATAAGAAATATGTATAAGTTTAAGATAATAGAGGGTATGAATATATGAATTACATAAGGGGAAGGAAGTAGAAGTTGTAAAGAAAATTCACCTTTGAAATGCAAAATAATTTGTACTACTAAGGAAAAGAGGTCGTCTGAAAAGTAATTTCAGACGACCTCTTTTAAGTATTTGAAAAAGAATCCTTTTTTTTATCCTAGAAAAGGGTATTTATAATCAGTAGGAGTCACAAAAGTTTCTTTAATTAAACGAACAGAAGTCCAGCGTAATAAATTTTGGGCAGAACCAGCTTTATCATTTGTACCAGAAGCTCTAGCTCCTCCAAAAGGTTGTTGTCCAACAACGGCACCTGTTGGTTTATCATTGATATAGAAATTCCCAGCAGCATTTTCTAAAGCTTTTGAAGCTTTCTCAACAATATATCTATCTGTAGAAAAAATTGCTCCAGTTAAAGCATACTCTGTAGATTCATCTACTAATTTTAAAGAAGCCTCCCATGCTGCATCTTCATATACATATATTGTAATAACGGGTCCGAATAATTCAGTACACATTGTAGCATATTTCGGAGACGTACTAACAATTACAGTCGGCTCAATAAAGTACCCTACAGATTTATCGTGATTTCCACCAATGATAATTTCTGCATCAGTATCTGATTTAGCTGCATCAATATAGCTAGCAATCTTATCAAAAGAACCTTCGTGGATTACTGCATTTACAAAATTAGAAGGATCTTCTGGTGAACCCATTTTAATTTCGTTAGTTTGAGTTATTAGGTGCTTTTTTACATCTTCCCAAATAGAAGCAGGGATATACGCACGTGAAGCGGCAGAACATTTTTGGCCTTGGTATTCAAAAGCACCTCTTGTAATTGCTGTAGCAACTTGTAATGGATTTGCTGAATTATGTGCCCATATAAAATCTTTTCCGCCAGTTTCTCCAACAATTCTTGGGTATGTTTTATAGGTGTGTATGTTTTCTCCTATTTGTTTCCATAAACTTTTGAAAACATGTGTAGAGCCAGTAAAGTGTAACCCAGAGAAATCTGGAGAAGCTAATACGGTGTCGGTAATCATTACAGGATCACCATATACTACATTAATAACTCCATCAGGCAATCCAGCTTCTTTAAATAAATCTACAATTACTTGTGCAGAATAAGCTTGGTGATCAGATGGTTTCCATACAACAACATTTCCCATAAGAGCAGCAGAAGCAGGTAAGTTTGCAGCGATAGAAGTAAAGTTGAAAGGAGTAATGGCATACACAAAACCTTCTAAAGGTCTGTATTCAACTCTGTTCCATATTCCAGGAGCAGATTCAGGCTGATCTTTGAAAATGTCAGTCATATATTGCACATTGAAACGGAAGAAGTCAATCATTTCACAAGCAGCATCAATTTCTGCTTGATGTACATTTTTAGACTGCGCTATCATAGTAGCAGCATTCATTTTAGCACGATAAGGACCAGCTAATAATTCTGCGGCTTTTAAAAATATAGAGGCACGTTCCGTCCAACTAGTGCTAGACCACTTTTGTCTTGCTGCCAAAGCTGTAGAAATAGCGGTATCTATATGAGATTTTTCAGCAATATGATATTGCCCTACCACATGTTTATGGTCGTGTGGAGGTGTGATATTTCTAGTATTTTCTGTTCTAACTTCCTCTCCATTAATGTGCATCGGTACGTCTATGTTACTATTGAACATAGTTTTGTAAGTTGCTAATAATTCTTCTCTTTCTGCAGATCCAGGGGCATATCCTTTAACTGGTTCGTTAACTGCTCTTGGAACATTAAAAAATCCTCTTGCCATTTTATGATGTTGTTTGTTAATTTAGATTATTTTTGAGTAGCAAAGTTAACACTTATTTTTAGTAATAACTAAGCAGTGTTTACGTCTTAGTTATCAAAAAAGAATACAATATGTGCACAGTAACCTATTTACCTTTAAAAAACAATGGTTTTATACTAACGTCTAATAGAGATGAAAATCCGACTAGAAAGACAATTATTCCTAAGGAGTATGATGAAGATGGGATTAAAATTTTATACCCGAAGGATGAATTAGCCGGAGGAACTTGGATAGGAGTAAGTGAAAAAAATAGATTGATTTGTTTGTTAAATGGAGGGTTTGAAAAGCATAAAAGAGGAGGTTCATATAGGATGAGTAGAGGGGGTATAGTGAAACAATTATTGCAGGTAGATGATCCTGTGGGAATTATTAATTGCTTTGATTTTTTAGAAATAGAGCCTTTTACAATTATATTAGTAGATTGGAGTAAAAAATTAAAAACTTATGAACTCGTTTGGGATGGAAGCGCTAAGCATTTTAAGGAGTTGCCTCAAGCACCTAAAATTTGGTCTTCATCAACGTTGTACACTCAAGAAATTAAGCAGATGAGAGAGGATTGGTTTTCGGAATGGTTGATAGGGAAGGAGAGCTTTGAACAAAAAGATATTGTGCGCTTTCATAAGGATACAGAAAAAGGGACAACAGACACTTCTTTAAGAATGAAGAGAATGCATGTAGAAACAGTAAGTGTTACTTCGGTGAAGAAGGAGTTGGGAGCAGTAAGTATGCATTATACAGATCTTTCAAATAACCGCACTTTTAGTATAGTGCAAAGGCAATAACAGAAATGATTGTTGTTCCTAAAGAGGCAAGGATCATAAAGAAAATATTAGCTAATACGTACTTTACAAAGGTTTTTAAGTAGCTCTGATTGTAAAATTTTTTCATGGCAATGAATAAATATGTCATAAAAATGATTAGAGATACAAGAATGAATTGATTGGTGTTTTTTGCCACATTGATAATGTAAAAGACGGTAAATAATAGGAAAAACACTGTTTGTATATGGAATACGAATACTAGGTGTCCTACGTAAGTGATTCTTTTTCTGAAATAAATAATCCTTAAGAATAAAGTAAATAAAGGAAGTAAAACGAATAAAGCTACAGAGGAATATGAAATCATCTGTTTTTTATATTTATCCTCACTTTCCTTGTCTGACATAAAGGAATTAATAACGGATGATCGAGAGTACCAAAATCTATTTTGAAATGTTTTTTTAAGGCCTAAGGAGTCTAGTGCTTCATCAATGGATAGGTTTGGGTTTTCTTTTTGAAATTTTAAAAAAGGAAGTATATTTCTGTTTTCTTTAAAGAGTACTTCAAAATCACTTACAGTTTTGTGTTCTAAAGAATCTGTTTTTCTTAGTGTTTTTTTAGTGATTTTGTTATTAGCGCTATCTATAGCTATTGAAAGCGCTTTTTGGATAGAGTCTAGGGTAATTTGCTCTTCAGGTTCAAGGATGTTATTTGCTAAAATGGTTTTCTTAGAAGAAGAACTAGTTCCTTTTCTGAAATTATTAAATTTTATATAGTTGTCTGTAATACCTATCGTTAAAAAGAAAATAATAGATACCGTAAAATAAAAACGGAAAGGATTTGCGTATCTTATCCTTTTCCCTTCAATATAGTCTTTCGATATCTTTCCAGGTTTTATTAATAATGGGATAATAGTATTCCAAAACTTAGAGTCCCAAGTAATGAACCCCTTGAAAACCTCCTTGATAAAATTGCTAAAGGTGAGTTTGAGACCTTTGTTTTTTTGCCCGCATTCAGGGCAAAAATTTTCTTGTCCAGAAAAAGGATACCCACAATTCAGACAACTTACGTCTTTTACGATAGCATCTTTTTTATTTCCAATCATTAATTTAAAGAGGGAGTTGTAGTAAGTTGAAAAGTTGGTATGGCTACCAGAAACTCTTCTTGGGTATGAATATCAATCATCTTATAAAACCCTTTCATAGCACCAAATGTAGAAGATAAAAAGCAATTAGACCTATACGTATATTGGTCTTTAGGGCGTAGTATAGGGGTTTGACCAACAACACCTTCTCCTTCCACAAAGTCAATATTGCTTAAAGAGTCATAAATCGTCCAAAAGCGTCGGGTTAGCTTTACTGTATCTTGCGATTCATTTTCTATAGAAATATAGTAATTGAAAGAATAATATAATTGATTATTCTGTTGCAAGATGCCATTATAAGTAGATTTAGCTGAAATTTTAATTCCGTTTGTTACTTGTTGTACCATAGACTAAAGGTAGATATTTTGTTTGGATAGTACAAAATTTATAGAATGGTTTATTTATTTTGATTGAAAAACCCATTTCCTATTCCAATAGCTCTGTCATACATCCCTCCAAAAGGTTGGTAATAAGTGATTACAGTATATTCATTTTCAGTTTGATAGAAGCTTCCGCTAATTTCTGTTAAATTTACGTTTTCCTCTGTATCCTCTGTGGCAAACAAATAGTTGTAAAAGCCTTGTTTTAATAAGATAGCTCCTTCATAACTTTTATGCTCTTTATTGTAGGTCATTTGGTTTTCATTATTTAACTCAAAATTATTAAAAGCGCCATAAATATATACCTTTTTGTTTTCGTAAGGTGTAGGTGAGTCTAAAGAAAAATGGATAAACGCATAATCTGCTTCTGTGTCATTATCATTTCCTTCCATAGATCTTATAACAAAATGGCCATTGATGTCAGGATTGTAGGTATATGGTTTGGTAGCACGAGATTCGTTTTTATAAAGATAGTTATGAAAAATATTTTTCTGAATTGTTTTAGCAATACTAGAACTAGTACTACGTATGTGTTTATTGTCAAAATTTAAAAACTCGTTACCTCCCCAAAAATTAGTAAGATTAGTGTAATGATAAAAAAGTTGGTTGGGTTTTAAGAATTGAGGTTTTAAATTGAAGATAGCAGTATTCCAGTTATTGTTCTGTAATAGCGCTATTTTTATTTCTTGAGAAGGAGCATTTATAGGTACGCCTTTATGATTGATGGTAAATTGTACAGTTTGTTGTTTGTTGATGGTAGCGGTATTTCTACTTCTGTAAACAGCTACTCCGATAGTGACGATATTTTCGTAGAAAGTACACCGTCTGGTAAAAATTATCGTATCGTCTTCATCTAGAATAGAAATTAGGTAGTTTCCGCTTTTTGTAATAATGGTGTTTTGATTTGGAATTTGAACAGTGTAGTGCGTATAGTTTTGCAAGGTATTAAAGGAATTGCTAATATTGTTAATGGCATTCTGATTGAACCCGTCAATATATTGGTTAGCGCTCAGTGAGCTGGGTTTCCAATCATATGTCATATGCTCAATTTTATACTGATAATCTTTATTGTCTCCCTGTAGGTCGTCAAAAGAGAGTTCTAAGGTGCTTCCCAAAGGAACAATTGGAGAAAAAAGAGAAGTATTTAAAGGGCGTAATTGAATTGTTTTGATGTGTTGGTAATTGTTAGTCTGTGCAATAGAAGCTCCTGTAAAACACAACAGAATAAAAAGAAATATTTTCTGTATCATAAAATAATTAATAGCAAAAATCTTACCAGATTTTATTGGTAATACAAACCTAATAAAATATTGAAGGAATTAGATATTTTTTATTTAGAACTAGTATAAATAAGAGTTCAATTAAAAGATAAAAAAGGATTTATATTTCTGTCACTTTCAAAATTTTTAAATTTGCGTGTTTTTAAGATAATTAAAATTAAAGTCAGACCTACTATGTCAAAAGACATCCGTATTAAAAAAGGCTTAGATATTAAGCTGGTTGGCGAAGCAGAACAAGTAACTACTGAGATTCCAGTTAGTGGTGTTTATGCGGTAAAGCCGAGTGATTTTCACGGAGTTATTCCTAAAATTTTAGCGAAAGAAGGAACTGAAGTAAAAGCAGGAGAACCACTTTTTTATAATAAAAGTGATGAGCGCATTTTATTTCCTAGTCCTGTAAGCGGGAAAGTGATAGAAATAATTCGAGGAGATCGAAGAAAAGTATTAGAAATGAGAATTCTTGCTGATGGAAAGCAGGAGTCAGTAGATTTCGGTAAGAAAAATGTAGATGCCATGAATGCTGAGGAGGTGAAAAATCACCTGTTCAATTCAGGGTGTTGGCCATTTGTAAAGCAGCGTCCATACGATGTAATTGCAAATCCTAACCAAGCACCCAAAGCCATTTTTATTTCAGCATACGCAAGTGCGCCACTAGCACCAGATTATGATTATACGTTAAAAGGAAAAGAAGCTGAGTTACAAACGGCTATTAATGTTTTAGGGAAATTAACAGAAGGTAAAGTACATGTATCTATAGCCAAAGAAGCAACTCTTTCTCCTTTGGCAACTGTAAAAGGAGTTGAATTACATAGAGTTTCGGGTCCGCACCCTATAGGGAATGTTAGTACGCAAATTGCACAGATTGATCCAATTAATAAAGGAGAAGTCGTTTGGGTTGTAAATCCGCAGGATCTTGTTATCATAGGAGAATTATTCTTAACAGGAAAATTTAATGCAAAAAGAGTAATTGCATTGGTAGGGTCTAAGTTTAGCAAACCTCAATATGTAAGTGTACATTCAGGAGCAGCTGTTGAAACTTTTGCAAAAGGGAATTTAGAGGCTGAAAATACCAGAGTTATTAGTGGGAATGTACTGAGTGGTACACAAATTTCTGAAAAAGGAAATTTAGGATACTATGATAATCAAATCACCGCTATTCCAGAAGGAGATGATTATGAGTTTTTTGGATGGAATAAACCTGTGTTTAATAAGGTGTCAACCTCTAGAGCTTTTACATTTTCATGGTTAAACCCTAAGAAAAAATATGACTTGAATACAAATACCAATGGAGAGCATAGAGCATTTGTAGTAACTGGAGCATATGAAGAAGTATTTCCTTTAGACATCTATCCAATGCAGCTATTAAAAGCGTGTATGTATAAAGATTTAGATGAAATGGAAGCTTTAGGAGCTTATGAAGTAGCACCAGAAGATTTTGCATTAACAGAATTTATATGTGTATCTAAACAACCTCATCAAAAAATCATTCGTGAAGGTTTAGATTTAATGAGAGAAGAATTAGGATAAGATTATGGGCTTAAAACAAAATTTACATAATTTAAAAGAGAAATATAAAGGAACTAAAATGGCTCCTGCATTTAATGCAATCCATACCTTTTTATATTTGCCAAATGAGACAACTCACGGAGGAACTCATATAAAGGCAGCAGACGATTTAAAACGTACTATGAATATTGTTATAATGGCTTTAGTTCCATGTTTGATATTTGGTATGTTCAATGCAGGTTTTCAACATCACGTAGCAGTAAATGGTAATTTTACTTCTGGAATGTCTTTCTTTAGTGGAGAATTCTGGAATTTAGATAACTTATTTATTGGAGCAACTAAAATTTTACCATTAGTGGTAGTTTCGTATGTGGTAGGATTGATTGTAGAATTTATTTTTGCAGTGATTAAAGGGCATGAAGTAGAAGAAGGATACTTGGTAACAGGGATGCTTATTCCTTTAATCGTTCCTGTAGATCTTCCTTTATGGATGCTAGCAGTAGCGGTAATTTTTGGTGTTGTAATAGGAAAGGAAGTTTTTGGAGGTACGGGTATGAATATCTTAAACCCAGCTTTAACTGTGAGAGCATTTTTGTTTTTTGCATATCCAACGTGGATGAGTGGTGATAAAGTTTGGGTAACGGGGGCAGATCCTCGAGTTCAAAACTTGGCGGATGGAGCTGTAGCAGATGCTATTTCAGGAGAAACAATCTTAGGTAGTTTGGCGCAATCACAACCTCTTAATTATTCCGTTTCCGATATGTTTTTTGGATTTATTCCAGGTTCTGTAGGTGAAACATCTACTTTGTTGATAATATTAGGAGCATTGTTTTTAGTATTTACAAAAATAGGAAGCTGGCGAATTATGTTATCAGCAGTACTTGGTGCTTTGGTAATGGGATTTGTATTTAATCAGGTAGTGGGCTTAGGAATTATTGGTGAAACAAGTAAGTTTTACGGATTAATGAGCTTAGATTTCTGGAAACATTTATTTATTGGAGGTTTTGCTTTTGGAGCGGTATATATGGCAACAGATCCAGTAACAGCTTCGCAAACGAATAAAGGAAAATGGATTTATGGTTTTTTAATAGGGTTTATGTCTATTATGATTCGCGTATTTAACCCAGCATATCCAGAAGGAGTAATGTTAGCTATTTTATTAATGAACGTTTTCGCTCCAACTATTGACCATTATGTGGTACAAGGAAATATAAAGAAAAGATTAAAACGTGCTAAAGTTAAAACTGTCTAATTATGAGTAAGAGAACAGATAGTAATTTATATACCGTACTTTTTGCCATTGGAATGGTATTAGTAGTAGGTGCCTTGTTAGCTTTTACAGCGTCATATTTAAGGCCCAATATAGATGCTAATAAACGTGTTGAAAAAAAGCAAAACATTTTATACGCCATGGGCGTAAATGAAAATGAAGGATCGAGTGTGAAATTTGTTTCTACTAATAGGGTAGAAGAAGAATTTAGTAAGTATATCAAAAAACAAATTGTTATCCAAGGAGATAAAATAATTGAAGATGCAAAGGCTTATTTAATTGATATTAAAAAGGAACAAGCAAATGCAAAATCAGGTATTTTAAGAAGGTTGCCATTATTTATAGGTGAAAAAGATGGTAAAACGTATTATATAGCTCCAATTCGAGGAAAAGGACTCTGGGATGCTATTTGGGGATATGTAGCCATGGATAAAGAAATGGTTGTTCAAGGTGTTTTCTTTGACCATAAAGGAGAAACTGCGGGATTAGGAGCCAATATCAAGCAGCGTTTTTTTATGGATGACTTTACAGGAGAGTATATGATGAGTGGAGGTGATTTTAAAGGAATAAGGGTAGCAAAAGGGAACAATGATCCTAAAAATAAAGATAAAAATGATAACGAGGTAGATGCAATTGCAGGAGCAACCATTACAGGAGATGGTGTGTCGGCAATGCTTAAATCAGAACTAAAGCAGTATGTACCTTATTTTAAAACATTGAAATAAACTATGGGACTTTTATCAAAAAAAGACGCGGCTTTAATTACAGATCCGCTAGCAGATAACAATCCAATTACAATTCAAGTACTAGGTATTTGTTCTGCATTGGCTATTACAGCACAATTAGAAGCAGCAATTGTAATGTCTGTTTCCGTTTTATTTGTATTAGGATTAGGAAACGTAGTAATCTCATTAATGAGAAATATCATTCCTTCTAAAATTAGAATTATTGTACAATTAATCGTGGTTGCTGCTTTGGTAATTATTGTTGATTTGGTATTGAAAGCATTTGCGTACGAATTGAGTAAAACACTATCGGTTTTCGTAGGGCTAATTATAACAAACTGTATTATCATGGGACGTTTTGAGGCTTTTGCTTTAGGAAATAAACCATGGGAGTCATTTTTAGATGGAATTGGAAATGCTTTAGGATATGGAGTTATTTTGATTATAGTAGCCTTTTTTAGAGAACTATTCGGATCGGGTACATTATTAGGATATAAAGTATTAGGAGACCCAATTGAAAAAACAGGTGTATATGCTCTAGGGTATGAAAATAATGGGTTTATGATTATGCCTCCTATGGCATTAATTGTAGTTGGGCTTATTATTTGGGTACAACGTAGTAGAAATACAGCATTAATAGAAGATTAAAAAAGTAAAGAGATTTCTTAGCATAAAGTTTAAAACCTTAATGCTAATGAACTCAGCACTCAATACTATAAAAATATGGAACATTTAGAATTATTTTTTAAGTCGATATTTATAGATAACATGGTATTCTCCGTATTCTTAGGAATGTGTTCTTACCTTGCTGTATCTAAAAAAGTATCTACGGCAGTAGGTTTAGGAGCCGCAGTAATCTTTGTATTGGCAGTTACTATACCTTTAAACTGGCTATTAGACCAGTATATATTACAACCAGGAGCTTTATCTTGGTTAGGAGAGGAATATGCAGCTTATGATTTAAGTTTTTTATCATTTATTATGTTTATTGCAACAATTGCAACCATGGTACAATTGGTAGAAATTATTGTAGAGAAATTTTCTCCATCTTTATACAACTCTCTAGGAATTTTCTTACCATTAATTGCAGTAAACTGTGCCATTTTAGGAGGCTCTTTATTTATGCAATCTCGTGAAATACCAACTTTAGGATTGGCATTTACTTATGGAGTAGGTTCTGGTATTGGCTGGTTCTTAGCAATCTTAGCAATTGCTGCTATTCGTGAAAAAATTAGATACTCTAGTATTCCTGCACCTTTAAGAGGTTTAGGAATTACATTTATTGTAACTGGTTTAATGGCTATTGGTTTTATGAGTTTTGGAGGAATGTTAACAGGTGGAGATGAAGATACAAAACAAACTAAAAAAGTAGAAGCTACTATTTTGAAACCAGAAAATACTAAGAAAGAAACGCAATTAACTGAAGAGGAAACAAAAGAGGTTAAGGAAACAGAAAAATTAGCGAATAATACAAAAGAAATTACAAAATAATGATATTAGCAACAAGTACATTAGGAACAATCATGGTAACGGTGGTTGCCTTTTTGGTAATAACGCTGTTATTAGTAGCATTGTTATTATTTGTAAAGCAAAAATTAGCACCGTCAGGTCCTGTAAAAATCACAATTAACGGAGATAAAACAATAGAGGTACCTTCAGGAAGCTCTTTATTGTCAACATTAGGAGGTGAAAAAATATTTTTACCATCTGCTTGTGGTGGTGGTGGAACTTGTATTCAATGTGAATGCCACGTGAATACAGGTGGAGGAGAAGCTTTACCAACAGAAACCCCACACTTTACACGTAAAGAGCTAGCACATGGAGCTCGTTTAGCATGCCAGGTGAAGGTGAAACAAGATATGAATATTTCTATTCCAGAGGAAATTTTTGGAATAAAGAAATGGGAAGCTACAGTTGTTAGAAATTATAACGTAGCGTCTTTTATTAAAGAGTTTGTTGTAGAAATTCCAGAAGATATGGATTATAAAGCAGGTGGATATATTCAAATAGAAATACCAGCTTGTGAAGTGAAGTTTGCAGATATGGATATTACAGCGCATCCAGAAGAGCATGAAACACCAGATAAATTCAAAGAAGAATGGGATAAATTTAAGCTATGGCCTTTAGTAATGAAGAACCTTGAAACAGTAGAAAGAGCTTATTCTATGGCCTCTTACCCTGCCGAAGGACGTGAAATCATGTTAAATGTCCGTATTGCAACTCCTCCTTTTGATAGAGCAAAGGGTGGATGGATGGATGTGAATCCAGGGGTAGCATCTTCGTATGTTTTTTCGAGAAAGGTAGGAGATAAAGTAACTATTTCTGGACCTTATGGAGAATTCTTTATTAATGATTCGGAAGCAGAAATGTTGTATGTAGGTGGTGGAGCTGGTATGGCACCAATGCGTTCTCATTTGTATCATTTATTTAAAACGTTGAAGACAGGACGTAAAGTATCATACTGGTATGGAGGGCGTTCTAAGAGAGAGTTGTTTTACCTAGACCATTTCTATGATTTAGAAAAACATTTCCCGAACTTTAAATTCCATATAGCTTTATCTGAGCCTTTACCAGAGGATAACTGGAAAGTAAAAGATAGTATGGAAGCTGAAGGTGATGGATTTGTAGGGTTTGTGCATAATTGTGTAATTGATAACTATTTAAGTAAGCATGATGCGCCAGAAGATATTGAATTGTACTTCTGTGGCCCTCCATTAATGAATAAAGCTGTTCAAAAAATGGGGGAAGACTTTGGAATTCCAGATGAAAACATCCGATTTGATGACTTTGGAGGATAATTCTTTTAAAAATGCAAATAAAAAAGCCGATATATCTTGTATATCGGCTTTTTTGCTTTTTAAAGATAACAGTTTGTTAAGTTTTAAATAACCATAAAGAAAACAGGCTGAAATACTTTTGTAGCATCTTAGATAAGATAGAGGAGTCATTATAAGTTATTTAGTTTTGTCAACTGTTTTATATGACAAGCTGCCCTTGGCCAAGGCAGTTTTTTATTTAATATTTCATTAACAATAAATTAACATAGGTGTTGGTTCTTTGTATCGACAAAACAGACAACTAAATAATTATATTGATGAAATTTAAAACGTTACTTACTTCAGTAAGTATGTTGATGCTGTGTAGTATGCAAGCACAGCAAAAGCAAAGTCCCAAGTTTGGTAAAGGATTGTTTAATTTGGTAGGAAAAGAGAATAGTTGGTCCATGAATATTGGGGCTAGAATGCAGTTTTTGACTATCGCTAAATGGGACTCGGATGCAGATGGTTTGTCAAACCCTTCGTCATCTTTTCTAGTCAGAAGAGCTCGATTAAAGTTTAACGGATTTGCTTTTTCACCTACATTGAAATACAAGTTAGAGTTAGGGCTGACTAATAATGATATAGGAGGGGTATCAGAATTTACAAACAATGCTCCAAGGTATATTTTAGATGCTGTTGTTAAATGGAACTTTTATCATAATTTTGAGTTGTGGGCAGGGCAAACAAAACTTCCTGGAAATAGAGAAAGGGTCGTTTCTTCAGGAAACCTGCAATTAGTAGATAGATCGCTTTTAAATAGTAGATTCAATATAGATAGAGATTTAGGTTTGCAATTCAGGCACCATTTTAGGCTGTCAAAGAATATTATTGTAAAAGAAGTACTTTCTATAGCGCAAGGAGAAGGGAGAAATATTACTACAGGAAATTTAGGAGGCCATCAATATACGGCTAGGGTAGAGGTATTGCCTTTTGGTGAGTTTAGTAGCAAAGGTGATTATAAAGGAGGAGATTTAAAAAGAGAAAAAAAGCCCAAATTAGCTATTGGAGGTAGCTACGATTTTAATAATAATGCCGTTAAAAATAGGAGCAACCAAGGTAGTTATATGAAAAATGATATAGGGTTTTATGAAACTAATATCACTACGGTTTTTGTAGATGCAATGTTCAAATACAAAGGCTTTTCTTTTATGGGAGAATATGCATATAGAGATGCAAAAGATCCAATTGCAAAAAACTCAGATGGTAGCTTAACAGGAGATCAAGTGCAGGTAGGTAGCGGGGTAAACTTGCAAACAGGCTATTTATTTCCTAGTAATTGGGAGCTGTCAGGACGCTATACCAATATATCTTTAGACAAGGCTATTACAGCTAAAAATCCCGAAAACCAATATACATTAGGGCTTTCTAAGTATGTAGCGGGGCACAAATTAAAAATACAAACAGATGTTAGTTATCTAGATTTAGACATAAAACCAAACCAATTAATGTATCATTTGCAAGTAGATATCCATTTCTAAAAAGATAACATAAACCTAACATAAGCTCAAAGTAAGGGATATAAATTTGCATGCGAAAAAATTAAATACGAAGAAATGGGAGATCCATATATTTTAATGTTAGTGGCTTTAGCAGTATTAGCTATTGTCGACCTAGTTGTAGGAGTTAGTAATGATGCTGTTAATTTTTTGAATTCAGCAATAGGCTCTAAAGCTATTTCTGTCAAAAATATAATGATTATTGCAAGCTTAGGAGTGTTTTTTGGTGCAGTAACTTCTAGTGGTATGATGGAAGTAGCTCGTAAAGGGATTTTCAACCCTAACATGTTTATGTTCCAAGATATCATGTTTATTTTTATGGCAGTAATGATTACGGATATTTTATTGTTGGATATCTTTAATTCTCTAGGAATGCCAACTTCAACAACCGTTTCTATTGTTTTTGAACTATTAGGAGCAGCAGTATGTATTTCTTTAATTAAGATAGCTGCTAATGAAACACAATCTATCTCAGATATATGGAATTATATCAATCATAAAAAAGCTGTTCAAATTATAAACGGAATCTTATTGTCAGTAGTAGTGGCTTTTTCGGTAGGAGCAATTGTTCAGTTTTTCTCTAGATTGATATATTCATTTAACTTCGAAAAAAGAGCAGTGTATATAAATGCTTTATTTGGTGGTTTTGCAATTACTGCAATTACTTACTTTATCATTATTAAAGGAATGAAAGGAACTCCTTTTTATAAAGACGTAAAATATTTAATAGAAGGAAATACTTTAGCCATTATAGCAGGTAGTTTTGTGGTTTGGACATTGATTTCTCAATTATTAATTAAGATCTTTAAAATAAATATATTAAAATTAATTATTGGAATAGGAACTTTTTCTCTAGCAATGGCTTTTTCAGGAAATGATTTGGTAAACTTTATTGGTGTGCCAATTGCAGCATGGAATTCGTATCAAGCTTGGGAAGTTTCAGGAGTTGCTTCAGATGCTTTTTCTATGGGGATTTTAGCCAAGAAAGTGCCTTCTAATGTATGGTTATTATTAATAGCAGGGGCTATTATGGTAGTTACTTTATGGACTTCTAGTAAAGCTAAAAATGTAATAGAAACAGGGATTAATTTGTCAAGACAAGGAGAAGGACATGAAAAATTTCAGCCTAATCCTTTATCGAGAATAGTTGTAAGAGCAGCAATGGGAATTAATACAGGAATTAGCATGATTGTTCCTAAAAAAACATTAGCTTTTGTTGATTCTAAGTTTCAAAAACCAGTCATAGAACTTTCGAAAGATAAGACTTATGAAGCACCAGCTTTTGACTTGGTAAGAGCTTCAGTAAATTTAATTGTAGCAGGTATTTTAATATCTATAGCAACATCTATGAAACTGCCATTATCAACAACTTATGTAACTTTTATGGTAGCAATGGGTACTTCTTTAGCAGATAGAGCTTGGGGAAGGGAGAGCGCGGTATATAGAGTAGCAGGAGTTATTAATGTAGTGGGAGGATGGTTTTTAACAGCTATAGTAGCTTTTTTAGCTGCTGCTGTTGTTGCATATTTAATTAGTTGGAATATGGTTATGGTACCAATTTTATTATTAGTGGTAGCATTATTAATAGGAAGAAACACCCTTAAACATAGAGAGAAAAAGAAAGAAAAGAAAGAGCAACGTTATATAGAGAGAGCTGAGTTGATAACAATTAATGGCGTGATAGAAGAAAGCTCAGACCATATTGCAGAAGTAGCATCACGTGTAAATAAATTATATACAAATGTTGTAAATGACTTAGCAAATCATGATTTGAATAAACTTCGTAAAACAGATAAACATGTTGGAAAATTAAATGAAGAAATTGATGGCTTAAAAGATGGTGTTTTCTATTTTATAAAATCATTAGATGAAACTTCTGTAGAGGCCAGCAGGTTTTATATCATGGTATTAGGGTATTTGCAAGATGTAGCACAGTCAATTAGCTATATTTCTAGAGCTAGTTATAAGCATGTAAATAATAACCATAAAAACTTAAAAAAGGGGCAGCTAAAGGATCTTAAGAAAATAGACAATCAATTGACAGAAATTTTATTGAAAGTAAGTACTGTTTTTGAAACTCGTTCTTTTGATAAATTAGATGGAATTTTAGTAGATAAACAAGAGTTACTAAAGGATGTATCAGCATCTATTGAAAAGCAAGTTGCTAGAATTAGAACTGATGAAACGAGTCCTAAGAATACTACCTTATATTTTAGTGTTTTATTAGAAACTAAAGATTTATTAGGAGGTCTAATGAATTTATTACAGACTTATGAGGAGTTTCATTTAACAACGAAAAGAATATAATATTTGCTATATAAATGAAAAAACCGATACGAAAGTGTCGGTTTTTTCGTTTAAAGAAGTATGAAAAAAATTGTAATAGTCTTATTGATTCTTATTAGCTCAATATTATATACCGAAAGAAAAAAAATAATGAACCCAATAATTGCAGTCATTACAAAATCATCTCATATAAACGAAAAAGGAATAACTATAAAAAATAGAGTAAAACCTTCTTACGGTTATAAAAGAGTATCTTATGAAGCAGGGACTTTTGAAAGCTTTATCCAAAACTATACACTCAAAGAATATGGAAGTAGCATTATAAACTATGATAAGACCAAATACTTTTACCAGATAGGACATATAGGAATTTTAACGCTTTCGGTTCCTGAAAATGGATTGCAGCAATGCGCAGATGCATTAATCCGTTTGAGAGCAGAATACCTATGGAAAACGAATCAAAAAGAAAAAATAGGATTTGAGTTTACTAGCGGACACTATTGCTCATGGAAAAAGTATGCAGGAGGATATCGTCCTAAAATAGAAGGGAATAAAGTTACTTTTTACAAAATAGCGAAAGCAAATTACACTAAAACAGCTTTTTATAAGTATTTGAATTTAATTTATACGTATTCAGGCACGCTTTCATTATACAATGAATTACCAAAAGTAGTGCGAGAAGAAGACTTACAATTAGGAGATATGTTAGTAAAACCAGGAACTCCAGGGCATATTTTAATGTTGGTAGATGAAGTTATTAATAAAAAAGGAGAAAAGCTATTTGTATTAGCGCAAGGAAATACCCCTGCTCAAAGTGTGCACCTACTTAAAAACTTTAATAATGCTAGCTTAACCCCTTGGTATTCCTTAAAAAAGAATGCACTTATACAAGTTCCTGGATATTCTTTTGATAACTCGCAATTTATCCGTTTTAAAAATTAGAAAGTGTACCTTTGTCTAAAATTTTTTTAGATGATGACTTTTGAAGACTTAGACTTATCAAAACAATTACAAAATGCCATAGATGATTTGGGGTTTACACAGCCAACTCCTATTCAAGAAAAAGCATTTTCGGTAGTACGTTCAGGTAAAGATGTAGTAGGAATAGCGCAAACAGGAACAGGGAAAACATTTGCGTATATGTTGCCCATTTTAAGAGATTTAAAGTTTTCAAAACAGCAACACCCAAGGGTTTTGATTTTAGTACCAACTCGTGAATTGGTACTTCAAGTAGTGGAAGAAATAGAAAAATTAACAGCGTATATTACGTTGAGAATATTAGGAGTGTATGGAGGAACTAATATCAATACTCAAAAAAGAGCCATAGCGCAAGGACAAGATATTATTGTAGCCACGCCAGGACGTTTATATGACTTGGCATTGAGTAATGTTTTAAAATTAAAGACAATTCAAAAATTAGTGATTGATGAAGTTGATGTAATGCTTGATCTAGGATTTCGTTTTCAGTTACTAAATATTTTTGATTTATTACCAGATCGTCGCCAAAATATCATGTTTTCAGCAACCATGACAGAAGATGTGGAGGCATTAATAGATGACTTCTTTAAAGTGCCAGAAAAGGTTTCTATTGCAGTAAGTGGAACTCCGTTGGATAATATTTCACAAACATCATATAATGTACCTAATTTTTATACAAAAGTTAATTTATTAAATCATTTACTTTCTGATAAAGAAACATACAGTAAAGTGCTGGTTTTTGTATCAAATAAACGCGGAGCAGATAGACTTTTTCAATCGCTAGATGAATCATTTGCAGATGAAATATGTGTAATTCATTCTAATAAAACGCAAAACTATAGGGTACGTTCAATTCGTCAATTTGATGAAGGAAAGAATAGAATATTAGTAGCAACTGATGTAATGGCGAGGGGATTAGATTTGGAAGAAATTACGCATGTAATTAATTTTGATACTCCTGGCTTTCCTGAGAATTATATGCATAGAATTGGCCGAACAGGACGTGCTGAGCATGAAGGAAAAACCATTTTATTCTCTACCGAAAAAGAACAGGAAGCAAAAGGAAAAATAGAGGCATTAATGGAATATACAATTCCGTTATTAGCTTTTCCTGAAGAAGTTGAAATATCAGAACAGCTAACAGAAGAAGAAAGACCTAGAGAAGATAGAGAAATTTCTAAAAACAGAACTTCTTTAGAATATGTACCTGGTCCAGCCTTTCATGAAAAGAAAGAAAAAAATAAAAAAACCAATCAAGGAGGCTCTTATAGAAGGGAAATTGCAAAAAAATATAAAAAACCTAAAACTAGAGGAGACAAGAACTATAATAAACGTAATAAAAAGAAATAATGCAAGTACTTACTGAGCAAGAATTACATAATTTGGGGATGAATATTGTAGGAAAGAAACTACAAGAAATGGGCTATGAGTTTGTGGCAGTAAATAGTACTTTGAAAAAGCATCCGCAATTTGTATTATTTAAAAAAGGAGAACCAACTATTTTTGTTTTGGTAAAAACAACCAATAATATCCAATCGCCAGAAACCTATGATGTGGTATGGATGGAAACTTTTAAAAAGCATGCAGAAAGCCAAAACGCTAAAGTTTGGTATGCTGGTGTTGGTATTGCCAATGCAGAGAGTATAGAAGCTCCTGTTTTTAAAGACCAACCTTATTATGTTGCATTTAACGATTTTATAAAGTTTTAATGCCAGTTATGGCTAAATGGTATTAATTTAATGAGCTTCAAGCCAGTTTTGTCCAGTGCCTATTTCTACCTCTAAAGGGACCGCTATTTTATAAGCATTTTCCATTTCTTCTTTTATAATAGGACGTATCATTTCTAATTCATCTTTATGAGCGTCAAAAACCAATTCATCATGTACTTGCAGCAACATTTTAGATTGGAAGTTTTCTTTTTCAAATCGTTGATGAATATTAATCATGGCAAGTTTAATAATATCAGCAGCACTTCCTTGAATAGGAGCATTTACGGCATTTCGTTCTGCCGCACCTCTAACAATGGCATTTCGTGAGTTGATATCTTTTAAGTAACGACGGCGACCTAAAACAGTTTCTACATATCCATTGTCTCTCGCAAAATCTACTTGATTTGCCATATAATTTTTCAATTTTGGATAGGTCTTATAATAAGTATCAATTAATTCTTTTGCCTCTGAGCGAGACAGATCTGTTTGATTGCTGAGCCCAAAAGCAGAAACACCATAAATAATACCAAAGTTAACAGTTTTGGCATTGCTACGTTGGGTTCTTGTTACCTCTTCAATAGGAACATTAAATACCTTTGCAGCTGTAGAGGCATGAATGTCTTGCCCTTCTAGAAATGCCTTTATCATAGTTTCCTCTTCACTTAAAGCAGCGATGATACGCAATTCTATTTGACTATAATCTGCAGCTAGTAAAATGTAATTTTCATTTTTTGGAATAAATGATTTTCTAACCTCCTGGCCTCGTTTCGTACGAATAGGGATATTTTGTAAATTAGGATTGTTAGAGCTTAACCTACCAGTAGCCGCAACTGCTTGTGCATATACTGTATGAACTCTTCCTGTTTTTGGATTAATTTCATTAGGTAAAGCATCTACATAAGTACTTTGTAATTTTTTATATTGGCGGTACTCTTGAATATCTCTAATAATTTGATGGTCTTTTGCCAAATAAGACAATACATCTTCTGCCGTAGAATATTGCCCTGTCTTGGTTTTTTTAGGTTTATCAACCAGTTTCATTTTTTCGAACAATACAATTCCTAATTGCTTAGGTGAACCAATATTAAACTCTTCTCCAGCCTGCTCGTAAATGTTTTTTTCTAGTTTCTCAATATCATTTGTTAAATCGGTAGAAAGAGACTTTAAAAATTCTGTATTCACATTAATACCTTCCATCTCCATAGCAGTTAATACAGCTACTAAGGGAGTTTCAAGATTCGTAAATAACGTTGTTAGTTTGCTACTTGCTAGCTCTTTTGAAAAATGTTCTTTTAATTGATAGGTAATATCAGCATCCTCAACAGCATATTCAGTTTGTTTAGATAGCTCAACAGCTCTCATAGACAGCTGATTCTTTCCTTTTTTTCCAATCAATTCAGTAATAGGAACAGGTTGATAATTCAAATAAGTTTCTGATAGCACATCCATATTATGGCGCATATCAGGATTAATCAAATAGTGAGCAATCATAGTATCAAATAAGTTTCCTTTTACGCGCATATCATAATTAGATAATACTTTGATATCATATTTTAAGTTATGCCCAATTTTTTCAATATCCTCACTTTCGAAGAAAGGCTTAAATTCTTGTAATATAGTTGATGTTTCTTCTTGGCATTCCGGAAAAGACACATAATAGCCTTTACCAGTTCCATAAGAAAAAGCAATTCCAATTAGCGCTACTTCCAACGCTTTTAACCCAGTTGTTTCAGTATCAAAACAAACAGATTTTTGCTGCATTAATTTTTGAAGAAGAAGCTTCCTGCCTATTGGAGTATGTATGTGTTGGTAGTAGTGACTAACAGTGTTGATGTTTTGGTAGCCATTGGTGGTGGTTTCGGAAGTGTTTCCCGCTCCTGGAGTAGCAAACAAGTCGAACTGGCCTTCAGTAGCTTTTGAAGCTTTTTTAGGCGCTTCTTCTTTAGCATCGCTGGCAGTATTTGCATATGTCTTAGCCAAGTTTTCGGCTAGCCTTCTAAACTCTAATTCATTGAAAAGCTCAGTAATAGCAGACATGTCAGGTTGAGAAAATTCAAAATCTTTTTCATGAAACTCAACAGGAACATCTAGCATTATGGTAGCCAATTGTTTAGATAATAGACCTAATTTAGCGTTTGCCTCAACTTTTTCTTTCATTTTACCTTTTAAATCGGCAGTATTATCCAAAAGACTTTCCATAGAACCATACTTCGCTAAAAACTTCTTAGCTGTTTTTTCACCAACGCCAGGCAATCCAGGGATATTATCTACGGAGTCTCCCATCATTCCTAAAAAGTCAATTACCTGCTCAGGTCTTTCTACACCAAATTTTTCTTGAACTTCAGGAATGCCCCAAGTTTCATAGCCTCCTCCAAAACGAGGTCGATACATAAAGATGTTTTCAGAAACCAGTTGTGCAAAATCCTTATCAGGAGTTACCATAAAAGTTTGGTATCCTTCTATTTCAGCTTTTTTAGCTAAAGTACCTATGATATCATCAGCTTCATAACCTTCTTTCACTACTGCAGGAATATTCATAGCTTTTAAAATTAGCTCAATATAAGGAATGGCTATTTTTATAGCTTCAGGAGTTTCCTGTCTGTTCGCTTTGTATTCAGGAAAAGCATCTGTTCTTGCAACACTTCCTCCACGATCAAAACAAACCGCTATATGATCGGGTTTTTCACGCTTAATCACATCTAATAAAGAATTTGTAAAGCCTAAGATAGCAGATACATCCATTCCTTTAGAGTTGATTCTTGGGTTTTTGATAAAGGCATAATAGCCTCTAAAAATTAATGCAAAAGCATCTAATAAAAATAATCGTTTTTGATCTGCCATTTTATTGTATAAACTTATTAAATATATCTTTTCCTTTACTGTTTTTATAAACGGAGCAAATAAAGAATGCCTCTGGTAAAAATGGTAAAGGGATAGCTGCCTAATTAAAGGTGCTAAAACTACAAAACTTTAACAAGATGTTAAAATTGTTTAGCATTTAAGAAAGTTATATTTGTCATGTTTTTAATATCTTTAAGCATATGCCACGTTGGGTACTCCCTTTACTGCTAATAGTAGCATTAATTCTTATTTTAGAGTTTTACGCATTTCAATCTATAAAACAGATTGCAAAGCGCAACGTTTTAAAGTGGGCGTGGCTATTGCTGAGTTTTACCATTTATGCCAACTTTTTTTATATTGTTTTTTCTACACCAAGAGAGGCAGGGCAAACGAAGGAATTTCAGCGAGCGGTAGGAATGATGTTAACTATTTTAATTCCGAAAGTAATACTACTACTTTTTATGTTTGGAGAAGATGTAGTAAGATGGGGGCAAAAACTGGTGTCTTATTTCTCTTCAGCGGCAACGCAACCATTGCAAGGAAGGAGGAGGTTTGTTGCTCAGTTGGCTTTAGGGATTGCAGCAATTCCTTTTGCTAGTTTGTTATATGGTATTTTAAAAGGAAAGTATAATTATAAGGTATTAAAATACCAACTGGCATTTGATGATTTGCCTGAAGCATTTGACGGATTTAAGATAACACAAATTACCGATATCCACTCTGGGAGTTTTGATGATAAAGAAAAGGTAGCATATGCTGTTGATTTAGTAAATCAGCAAACATCAGACGTAATTTTATTTACGGGAGATATTGTTAATAATTTTGCTGCTGAAATGGATGCGTGGATTCCTATTTTTAAAAAATTGGAAGCTCCTTCGGGAAAGTTTTCTATTCTAGGAAACCATGATTATGGTGATTATGCAAAATGGAAGTCTAAAGAAGATAAACGAGCTAATTTTGAAGCGATAAAAGCGATTCACCCAAAAATAGGTTTTGATTTACTGCTAAATGAAAGTAGGTACCTTGAGCGAGATGGCGAGAAAATAGCTTTGGTGGGAGTAGAAAACTGGGGAAAGGGATTTCATCAAGCGGGTGATTTGAAAAAAGCTTCTAAAGGCATACAGCAAAAAGATTTTAAAATTTTATTAAGCCATGATCCTAGTCATTGGGAATATAAGGTAAAAAAAGATGATTTTAATTACCAACTGACTTTAAGTGGCCATACCCATGGTTTACAGTTTGGCATTGAGATTCCTGGAATAATTAAATGGAGCCCTGCTAAATATGTATATAAGCAATGGGCAGGACTTTATAAAGAGTTTGGAAGATATATAAATGTAAACCGTGGATTTGGCTATCATGCCTTCCCTGGCCGTGTTGGAATTTGGCCAGAAATAACAGTAATAGAATTGAAAAAAAGCAGATAGTTAGCTGATTTAGAAAGAAATGCTATATTTGTAAAGATGTATAATGTATAATTTTCATTATTCCCTCTAACTTAAATTAAATATTATGACAAAATTTGGAGAATTAATAAGCCTAGAAAAACCAGTGTTAATAGATTTTTATTTTGACTGGGAAGAAGCCAGCGATAGTTTAGATACTTTAAAAAATGTAGCCGCTGCATTAGGAGACAAAGCTAAGGTAATTAAAATTGATATCAAACAAAATGAAGTATTAGCTGATGCTTTACGTGTAAAAGGAAATCCTACTTTTATAATTTATAAAAAAGGGGAGATGAAGTGGCGACAAACAGGAGAGCAAGATGCAAATACATTAATAGGATTGGTACAACAATATGTTTAAATAATTACTTTAATAATAACCTCTTTCTTAGAATAAAGCCCCTGTTTTAAGTAGTAATACCATCTGGTTTTATTAAATTTTATAGGTTATACAAAACAATAACACTTCTCCTGTTTTGTATGGTTTAAAAGGCTTTGTAAGCATTTCCCCTAGAAATACATACCCAAGATTAGCGCTTAAATATATACAGATTATCATTAGATTTCTTTTTAGGAAGCAAACCTATTGTAGTTTATTTTTATAGTTTTTAACTAATAAAAATTATTGTAGGATGCTTACATATATTGTACTATTTAAGTTACTAAAGAAAGTTGCTTATTTGTATTTAAGCAATATTTGCCTCCTTTTAAACATGCATTTACTTAGTTTTATTTTATGATTTTGTAGTAGCAAAAACAATAAATTTTACTGAGAGGACATTGCTATACTTATAACTATAAGTTGGTAAAGAAAGCAACTTATCCATGATCTAAACACTCTTTTAATCTCTTTTAAAAAGTGTTTTTACGAGGTAGGTATAACGTATATTTTATATAAAAGAAAAAAGTTTCGAAAGCAAAAGTATGTTTTTTTGCTTGTCTTTCTTTTTAAGAGTCATTAAAAAACCGCGTATCGTTGAGAAATTCTCATGAAATACGCGGCCATTACCGTTTTGTGCTCATTAAACTTTTATCAAGGCTTAATTGTATCCATAGGTTGTTGTTCTAAGGTATCTTCTGAAGGAATCAGGTGCTTAAATAATTTTATATGATTTATAAATCCATCCTGCAATTGGTTGACATAATCTTTGTCTTTTTCATATTCCAATGCCTGGTTGATTAGATTTCTATACATATATAAATTCGTGTCAAGATCATCTAAAATAAACTCAAAATCTCGATTAGAATAGGTACTGTAATGTACCAATTTCTGTTGAAAGATATCAATCAATATTTGTGTCGTTTCTCTAGCTTTATC
This sequence comes from Tenacibaculum maritimum NCIMB 2154, assembly GCF_900119795.1. Classification (NCBI taxonomy): domain Bacteria; kingdom Pseudomonadati; phylum Bacteroidota; class Flavobacteriia; order Flavobacteriales; family Flavobacteriaceae; genus Tenacibaculum; species Tenacibaculum maritimum. Next base: position 2,969,274 of record NZ_LT634361.1, on the reverse strand, counting down.
TTTATCTCCTATCCTGTAATATAGTTCAGGATATCCTAAGGAAATGCTATAGTGGTCAAAATCTTTGATAGGCATTTTATATAGCGATAAATCTAGAACATCTTTTGCATTTATAGAGTCTCCTTGTTTTAAAAACTCTTCTGACAGGCGCATAAGGTTATTACGCATTGAAATAGCATTGCGTTTTGTTTGCTCATCTAAGTATATTTTGCCATCGTTGATATTTCTAAAATGCCACTTTTTTATATTGTTGTACATTTTTTCAGGGTCAATACGTCCCATATCAAACATACTTTTTCCTTTGTTAGGAGTTTTTATAGGAACGAGTTTGTAACTCATACCGTCTAACTGTAAATAGTCTTTTAACCATATATATTCTTCATCAGCATTGGCGCCTCCTGTAAAGTATAATGGACGCTCCCAATTAAAATTACTTAAAATATCGAGCATTAAAATACGATTTTTAGTCAATCCTCTATCATCTACATCAATATCGATATAATCAACAATTTTGTCAGCATCTTTTTGAGCCACCAATCCTGTTTTTAAAACATTTTCTTTATTTACAGGAATGCGAATATGATTGGTTGGATAAAACTTTTCTTTACTACCATCACCTGGATCTATATAAGTAACATCACTATCACTAGCAATCCATCTCATAAAATCTTTGATAGAAATGATAGAATCTTTAAACTGTGGATGCGGATAATGATATGCAATATCTAGCGTACCATACTTATATTGATCGTGGGTTAATTTAGAAGGGATAGGTTCAGCATCATAGGTTTTCTTTTTCATTTGATCAATATACCAGTCAGTAGCAAACAAGCTAGTATTTACTAACTTAATATCTCTTCGAATTCCTTCTACCTGTTGTAAATACCATAAAGGGAAGGTATCATTATCTCCAATGGTAAAAACAATAGCATTAGGGTCACAGCTTTCTAAATAAGTTTGAGCATTTAAAAAGGTAGTATAACGGTTAGAACGGTCGTGGTCATCCCAGTTTTCAGAAGCCATTAATGTAGGTACAGCAACTAAAGAAATTAAAGACACTACAAAGGCCATTGTTTTTTTAGGAGCATAAGCTTTTAAATATTCATATAGCGCTAAGACTCCAAAACCAATCCATATTGCAAAAATATAAAAAGAACCAACAACAGCATAGTCACGTTCACGAGGTTCAAAAGGCTTAGGATTGGTGTAAAAAATAATGGCAAAGCCTGTAAAAGCGAAAAATAATGACAATACGAATACATTTCGCTTATCCCATTTGATCTGATATAGCAGTCCAATAATACCCAAGAGTAGCGGCAAGAAGTAATAAGTATTTCTTCCTTTATTGTTTTTAACATCATCAGGCAAGCTTTTTTGAGAACCTAAGCGAGCTTCATCAATAAAATTAATACCGCTCAACCAATTTCCATTAGCAATATCCAAATGACCTTGATTGTCATTTTGTTTACCTACAAAATTCCACATAAAATAACGCCCATACATATAGCCAAATTGGTAGCTTAGCATAAACTTTATGTTTTCTATAAAGGTAGGACGGCGCTTACTGTTTTGTGGTATTCCTGCAATTTGCTTATACATTTGTTCAGAAGCAGGAGCTACCATCCTTGGGATAAAGCCTTTGTGTTTGCTAGCATAATTAGGAATTACATTTTTATAGTTATTTACAATCTCATATTTACCGTTTCTTTTTTCATACTTTGGTTTGTCATCTATATAAGGAGTATCAGCGTCTTGCTCTCGGTTATAGTTAAATGAATAATATTTATCATAAAAAACATTGGCATCTCCATATTGTTCTCTATTGTAATAAGCCAGTAGTTCTCTAGCACTTGAAGGATTATTTTCATTAATAATAGTATCTGCATTGGCACGTATAGGGAGCATCAACCACGATGAAAATCCTATCATAATAAATAAAATAGATAAGATTAAGGTATTGGCATGAACTTGTTGTTTTTTACGTGTATAATTGAGTCCAAAATAGAACAAAGCAATCAATATCATTCCAGCAATAATAGTTCCTGAATTATAAGGCAATCCAATAGCATTGATAAAGAATAATTCAGAAACACTAAAAAACTTTAAGGTAAAAGGAAATAAAAACTTAAAAACAAAAGCCAATACAAAGATAGCTGCCAAAGTAGCTATGGCGGTTGTTTTAGCATTTATTTGCTGATATGTTTTAAAGAAGTATAGCATCACTATGGCAGGAATTACTAAAAGCGATAAAATATGAACTCCAAAAGAGAGGCCTACTACAAAGCTAATTAAAACAAGCCATTTATTACCTCTAGGGCTTGTTAGTTCACTTTCCCATTTTAAACCTAGCCAAAAAAGTAATGCCATTAAAAAAGATGACATTGCATATACTTCTCCTTCAACTGCACTAAACCAAAAGCTATCTGAAAAGGTATATGCCAAAGCACCAACCAAGCCACTTCCTAAAACAGCAATACGGGCTCCATCTAAAAATGAACTCGTTTTTAACGCTAATTTTTCACCAAGGTTTGTAATGGTCCAAAACAAGAATAAAATAGTAAATGCACTTGCTAAGGCTGACATAAAGTTGACCATTTTAGCAAATTGAGTAACATCATTCGTAAACATAGCAAAAAAAGCACCTAGCATTTGAAAGAGGGGGGCTCCTGGTGGATGTCCTACTTCTAAGTTTACAGCGGTAGAAATATACTCACCACAGTCCCAAGAACTCACTGTAGGTTCTAATGTTAACGTATATGTTATTAATGCAATTGCAAAAGAAACCCATCCGAGAATGGTATTCCATTTTTTATAGTGTACTGCGTTCATAGTTTTTATAAAATGTAGTTGCGAATTTACTAATTAAATTGAAAAGAAGATCGACTAACATTATTGTTATTGAAATAATATTATTGCTATCCTAAATAATTTTATACATAATTTAATTCCTTTTAGGTGATCGACGGTTAAAAAACGCTATAATTTGCCACTTGAAATAGCTTACATAAAAAGCTCCCTCTCTTTTTATGCCTTAAAAATACAAGTAAACACCATTCTTTATAATCTATATAAAGAAAAATCCTCATTTCCTTTTAAGTTAATTTCAATTTGTAACGAGTATCACTTTTAATAGTAGCAAAAAAGTGATGCTTGCCTTTTTTAGTCGAAATAATGCTAAAATAAACAAGGTATTTCTATCGTATTTCAGGATTCAAGAGCTGTGATATCAAACTATTTGATAATCAGGTTTTATTGAGCTGCTAGAATAAAAAAAAATCTTAATTTAAGTTGATAAAAATCTGTTAAAATAAAAAAAATAAAAAAAATCGAAAAAAAATTTTGTAGGAACGAAAGTATCTTATATATTTGCACTCGCAATTAGCAACTGGCCTATGGTGTAATGGTAACACACCGGTTTTTGGTACCGATATTCAAGGTTCGAGTCCTTGTAGGCCAACCAAAATTTAAGCTTCAAATATTACAAATATTTGAAGCTTTTTTTATAATTGTTAATTTTTTGGAAATAGTGGGACAGGATCATTCTCAAAAGCTTTGATAACCATGTCTTCTTTCATTATCGCCAAACCTTTATTACTTGTATAATGCCTAAGTTTTATGGTATCCAACCCAAAAACATCCACCCAACCATTAGAATCCCCAACATAATTATAGAACCCATATTCACCACTCAGTAGTCCAATCGGATCTTTAGAAATATACCTGCCATCATCAGGATCGTAATAACGAAACCTATTATAGGCTAATTCAATCTCTTTATCATAGTATTGCCCTTGATATAGAAAAGGGCAGGGTGCATTACTACCGTTAATTACTTTTCCGTTTAAATCTAAAGAACGTTCCCATACTTGCTCCCCTTCCTCATCATACATTTGTGTAGGTGTGCCTAAATGGTTAGCTAAAATACTAAATTTTTTGTTGTCTTTTATTTTTCCAGAAGGAATAAAAGAACCTTCATCAAATATCCAAGTAATCTTATGGTGTTTAACTATACGCTTTTAAAAACTGTCATAACCAAACTAGGCATTCCACTAAAAAACCACAACTTGTGTCGTGGTTTTTTGCTTTTAGTATTATTTGTTAAACTTACTCTTAATCGGCATGGAATACAATTCCGCACTTTAACTATTAGCTTGTTTATAAATGCTTACCATTTCCGTTTGTACTCAAATATCAAGGCGCGGAGAGCGTACTCCTTAAAACCAACGTGCTTGAAAGCGGCTATTCTGACTAGTTTTTATATTATACTATTACCTTTCATAGGTTTGAATAGATCTATATTTCCCCCTTTTTTTTGTATAAAATTTACAGCATCTATAACGGTTTCGAAATTTTTATATTCTTCATGAGCATAATCTTCATATTGATCCATTTTATGACTTAATATTTTGAAATAGTATCCTATATATTTTCCATCTTTTTTCCTAATAGCATATTCACATATATATTCTTGATTATCCTTAATACAAGTTTCAGAATATCCTCTTGTTTTACCTTTTTCTATTATTGTATCAAAATTATCCATGTTAACCTATATCTATTCTTACCATTTTACCATCAGCTTTTTTAATATTTATGTGCGGTTTGGAACCATGTCCATTTCCTTTAGGGTCATCATGACCATGTACTCTACCTGTTTCATGATCCATGGCATAATCTTTTCTATATCTGACTTTCCCATCCTTCTTTTTGAATTCATCCATTTTGCGTTTTTTTCTTATTCCTACCGCATCTTGAGCACCAATTCCCCTAACTTTTTGAGCACCTGGAAAAGCTTCCATTAATATGTCATGTGCTTCTTTTTTTGTTTTGGCAGTAACTACAGTTCCATTTGCTCCATCTTGTAGTTCTTTAGCTTTTTTACTGTATGTTTTTGTAAGCCCAAACGGATCCACCCAGCTATTAGAATCCCCAACATAATTATAGAACCCATATTCACCACTCAGTAGTCCAATCGGATCTTTAGAAATATACCTGCCATCATCAGGATCGTAATAACGAAACCTATTATAGGCTAATTCAATCTCTTTATCATAGTATTGCCCTTGATATAGAAAAGGGCAGGGTGCATTACTACCGTTAATTACTTTTCCGTTTAAATCTAAAGAACGTTCCCATACTTGCTCCCCTTTCTCATCATACATTTGTGTAGGTGTGCCCAAATGGTTAGCTAAAATACTAAATTTTTTGTTGTCTTTTATTTTTCCAGAAGGAATAAAAGAACCTTCATCAAATATCCAAGTAATCTTATGGTGTTTAACTATACGCTTTTAAAAATCGTCATAACCAAACTAGACGTTCCACTAAAAAACCACAACTTGTGTCGTGGTTTTTTGTTTTTAGTATTATTTGTTAAACTTACTTGTACTCGGCACGGAATACAATTCCGCCCTAGCGGGGTTCTTTTTGATTAGCGGTTTTTAAAGTATATAAGTTTCACATTTTTGAAATAAAAAAGAATCAGTTTCTATTATTATTTTTGCGATACCACTTATTATTTCAATTTCAAAAGAATCAAGATTATTCTTGTTTATAGTAATATTAGAAGAATCTTTATTAATAGATTCCCAATTAATAATATCACATCTTTTAGGTAAAAAAGAAGAAAATTCAATAACAATAATGTTATAATTAATACCCCATTTTCCCCATTTACTTATTTCAATAGAGGGTTTTTCTTTTGAATGCAATGCAATTGTAATAGAGCTATCTATGCCTAAAGAAATATTGCCTATGAAAAAATCTGAAATTCCATTAGGATATATTTTTTTTATAAATTGATTGTTACGTATCGTATCTAATATATTCATCAGTTTTTAAAATTATAATGTCCATGAGTATAATCAACAGAACCTGTTTCAGGATTAGTGGAAGGTCTAACATTGAAATGAGGTTCTTTTCCATGGTTTGGATTTGCATTTGTATGACCTATGCTATGCTCTTGAATTATTATTTCTTTCCCATCCGATTGTCTAAAATGATTTTGTCTAACTTTAATAGGCATTCCTTTATCATCATATATTTTGTGAGCTATACCATTCTTTTTTTCAGTTAAATCAACTCTCGACCTTTTAAATGGTTGCTGATTCATAGGTATTCCTGCATCTCTTTTTGCTTGTCTAAAAGCAGCTCTTTTACTATCTGAATTATGTGATGTCTTTTTATTCTTATTAGGATCTGCATAACTTTTAGCCAACCCAAACGGATCCACCCAGCTATTAGAATCCCCAACATAATTATAGAACCCATATTCACCACTCAGTAGTCCAATCGGATCTTTTGAAATATACCTGCCATCATCGGGGTGGTAGTAACGAAAGCGGTTGTAAGCGAGTTCTATTTCATCATCGTAATACTGGTTTTGAAATAAGAAAGGGCAGGGGGTATAAAACTAAAAATTTTGAAAGAAAACTGTCTGAAATTACTTTTCAGACGGCTTCTTTCTTTTTAATTTCTATGGTTTCTTGCTACTCCTGTGAGTCTGATTAGAGATGCACGTTAGCAGGTTTTTATCTATTCTTCTTCTATCTGTTTTTTAAAATCATTTGGAAGTATATCCCATATAATATTATAATAAAAATCCTTTATTTCTGAATAATTTTTTTTTGCCATTTCAGCTGACTTTTCTGGGTTAGTGTAATTTAATGATTGATGAAAGTGATCGTTTAAATCTTCCATTAATCTAAATAGCCTAATAATATCTTTGTCTTTCATTTTTTTTATTTAAAAATAGGATTTCTTCCTTCTAAAGAGATATCTCCATCTAATACATGTTCTATAGCACCAGTATCTTTATTTTTTATTATTGTAATTTCACTTGGATCAACATCAAATTCAACAGACTTATTTGCTCTCCCTTGCTTTATACCTAATTTCTTTTCAATATCCCGACTACTACCTTTACTCATTCTTCCTTTAGCTTTAACAGTAAATACTTTGTTTTGGTCTGAAGCTTTAATTTTATTATCTTTTTTAATTCCCTCAATACCTTTTTTATTAGAAAAATGTTTAACTCTATATGTAGATTTTTCTAACCCATAAGGATCAAGTTCCTCATTAGAATCCCCAACATAATTATAGAACCCATATTCACCACTCAGTAGTCCAATCGGGTCTTTAGAAATATACCTGCCATCATCAGGATCGTAATAACGAAACCTATTATAGGCTAATTCAATCTCTTTATCATAGTATTGCCCTTGATATAGAAAAGGGCAGGGTGCATTACTACCGTTAATTACTTTTCCGTTTAAATCTAAAGAGCGTTCCCATACTTGCTCACCTCCCTCATCATACATTTGTGTAGGTGTGCCTAAATGGTTAGCTAAAATACTAAATTTTTTGTTGTCTTTTATTTTTCCAGAAGGAATAAAAGAACCTTCATCAAATATCCAAGTAATCTTATGGTGTTTAACTATACATTTTTAAAAACTGTCATAACAAAACTAGGCGTTCCACTAAAAAACCACAACTTGCGCTGTGGTTTTTCGTTTTTAGTATTATTTGTTAAAATTACTCGTACTCGGCACGAGTATGATGCTTGCGCTAGCGAATTTCTAATTCATGTCTTTTTAAATATTCAAAAAAACACTCTTTACACATTTTTATTATTCCATCGAAAAACCTCATAGTGCTTGCAATTTCATTTCCTTCTTTATCAAACAAAGTTAAAAGTTCATTATTTGTAATATTATGAGGAATAAGATATTGTGAATTAATGTAAATTAACTCTGTGTCATCATCTTCATCAAAGTACCTAAACTCAACAACATTTATAGATTCTTTAATCTTTATCCCTTCAAAAATTGCTTTATATAAGTCCTTTGAAATAGAAACTTGACTTTTAATAGGTTTATGTTTACAATCAATCATAATATTAGCCACAAGAGATTTTTTTGAATTTACCTTCTTTTTCTCTCATATATTTTATTTGGCTTTTGATGCTATTTGGATCTATATCTTCTCCTCCTGCTTTAAGAACTTTTGCAACATGAGTAAGACAACTATCATTAAATTTATGGTATTTAAAATCTCCTCTTGCAATTTCTTTTAATTGCGTTTTCTTAGCAGCATCTAAATCGACAACTTCAACGTTTAAATATTTATCAAAAACATATAAGTCACTGTTTTTCATTATTTTTGCATAATCATTTGTTCCAGTACCTAAATCTCCTAATTGATTTAAATCAGTTTGCATACCTCCAACTCCATCAGTAATAATTCCAAAATGGCTTCCTCCTTCTTGTAGTAGAATAGTAACAATACCTCCTTCTAACCCAAAAACATCCACCCAACCATTAGAATCCCCAACATAATTATAGAACCCATATTCACCACTCAGTAGTCCAATCGGGTCTTTTGAAATATACCTGCCATCATCAGGATCGTAATAACGAAACCTATTATAGGCTAATTCAATCTCTTTATCATAGTATTGCCCTTGATATAGAAAAGGGCAGGGTGCATTACTACCATTAATTACTTTTCCGTTTAAATCTAAAGAGCGTTCCCATACTTGCTCACCTCCCTCATCATACATTTGTGTAGGTGTGCCTAAATGGTTAGCTAAAATACTAAATTTTTTGTTGTCTTTTATTTTTCCAGAAGGAATAAAAGAACCTTCATCAAATATCCAAGTAATCTTATGGTGTTTAACTATCTTAACTATACGTTTTTAAAAATCGTCATAACCAAACTGGCATTCCACTAAAAAACCACAACGCAAGTTGTGGTTTTTTGTTTGTTAAAATTACTCTTACTCGGCACGGAATACATTTTCGCGTTATCATATCCGAGCGAGTGGGACACTCGTACTAGCTGGGAACTGTATTCTCTAATAGATAGACATCTTCAATTTTACAATCAAAATACCCCCATTTACTCCAATTTTCAATAAGCCAATTTGTACTTAACCCCATCCTAACTCCATTAGGGATTGATTCTTTAGGTAATTGAGAATATTTTAAACCAGCTTTATAGCCTGATGAAACAATTAACATATAACTTTCTATATCAATATTTGTTGATTCACAAATTAAGAAATCTACAATTTCTTCATAAGGATGAACTCCTTTACATCTTAATATATAACCTCTATTTATAGTTTCTTCTTTGTATTCTAATAATTTCATTATTTTAAATATTTTAAAATCTTATCCACATTTGATATTATGCTTTCCACTTGAATCTGCTATTTTGGTTTTATTACCATCAATATCAAACTCTCCTAAATGATTGCCTTTTTTATCCAAATATTCAAATCTACCATGCTGAGTATCAAAAGCATATAGTTTCTTGTCAGGGTCTTGATAAACCACTCTCTTATTTGCTTTTGAAAGTTTACTATTCTGCTCCCATCCGTTTTTTTGAGCTACTTTATGAAGCTTACCTTGGGCAGCATTAAACTTTTCACTAGGCGGTAGATTATTGAACCTATGCTCCCAAACTTTTGCAGACTCAGGAGAAGCATTTAACCCAAAAACATCAATCCAACTATTTACATCATGGACATACGCATAAAAGTTCGGATTCCCACTTGCCAACCCAATCGGGTCTTTTGAAATATACCTGCCATCATCAGGATCGTAATAACGAAACCTATTATAGGCTAATTCAATCTCTTTATCATAGTATTGCCCTTGATATAGAAAAGGGCAGGGTGCATTACTACCATTAATTACTTTTCCGTTTAAATCTAAAGAACGTTCCCATACTTGCTCCCCTTCCTCATCATACATTTGTGTAGGTGTGCCTAAATGGTTAGCTAAAATACTAAATTGTCATTTTATAAGCTTTCCAAAGCAATTTAAAGAATATACTCTAGAATATAGGTAGTAAAATATGTATAAAACTAAAATTTTTGAATACGTCTGTTTTAGGGGAGAATTAGAAACTTACTTCATTTTTATAAGTATTAAAGTTGCCTAATTTCTTTCCTTTCCAAACCCTTTCTGCTTGATTTTTATCTAACCCAACAAATAAACTGATTAACTTTACTATCTCATCTTTTTTAAACTTCTGACCTGAAAAAGCAAACCAATCATCTCCGTTCATTAATTCTAACTTTAATTGAAATAAGTTTTTATCATATAAAGTTTTATTAAATTCATCTTGATTTACACAAGGTATAGCTGATACAATTACAAAATCAATTGGATCAATAATTTTCCGCATTACTGCTGAGTGTCCTTTACTTGAAACAGTGTGTTCTATACCTTGCTCGTTTTCGTCTATAAAAACTTGCCAACTTTCGCCCTGTTCAGAATTATACCGTCTCCATTGTTTTTTGTTCATAATTTTTATTTTATTTAATAATACAGATGCACGTTATCGTTATGTAGAGTGTTAGTACTCTCACTCCAAGCGTTAAAATGGGGTCTTCTATCAAAATCGTGACCTATATCATGATCATGATAACCATTTACTGAATTACCATACCTATCTACCTTGCTAGATTTTTTACCTATAACTCTATTCGAATTATCATCTCTAAAAGTGTTATCACAATCTCTATAATCCTTTCTTCGTTCTGTTCTTGGATTACTTCCTAAGTCTCCAGATATTTCAGAAGCAGCTTGTTTGGCTCTTTTTTTAGATCCAGCTCCTTCAAAAACGAATCTGTTATCACCAGTTTTTTGACCGCCATATTTTTTTGCAATATCGTCAACATTTCTATAAGTGTTACCAGATAACCCTAGCTTATCTACCCAACCATTTGGATCATCTACATAAACATATAGATTGTATTCACCACTCAGTAGTCCAATCGGGTCTTTTGAAATATACCGTCCATCAACATCATCATATACCTGTCCTTGAAAACGTATGTTACAAAAACCACAACGCAAATTGTGGTTTTTAATCTTTACTGTTTCTTATTAAGACGGATTAGAAGTCCTTGATATCCATTTTTAATCAAAAATTAACCCCAATGCATTTAATATTATTTTATCTTCTTTTAATTCATTAGAAAAGCTTTCTATATACAGCTTAAGTTTTTCCTCCCCTAATTCTTCCTTAAGATCTAGTAAAAATAATTCTAAATTAGAGTGATAAACAACGTTGTTTTCCAGTGGAATACTAAAAAAATAATCTTCCATATATTCCATAGCTACCTTTTTATCCAATCTTAGGATAAAGTGAAATAAATATGGGTAATCGTCACTATACGATACTATTTTCTTTAGATCTTCTTTAGTAAATAAAAAATCATCTTTATCTATCGATTTTATATACTTTTGTAATTCTTTTTTTTCCTCCTCGATAAGTTTAATCCTTTCTTTAATATTTTCTCCAGAAATAGGGTCGGTATCTATTATTTTACATGAACCTATTGTTTGAGATTTATCTAAAAAATCAAATTTAAAACCTTTAACCAAAAGATGGTGAGGTGCATTATCTAATAAAAAAGAAACCCTAGCTGTAGATTTGTAACCTTGCATCCGTGGAGTTTCATCAAATACGAATTTTAAACTCCAACATTCTCCTTTAATTGGGACATCATATATTTGAGTGAACATTCTATTTACATTAGGTAAAAGTTTTTTCTCTCCATCGAAAAATACTCTATCCCAAGAAATTATGACTTTTTTCATAAAAAACATTATTTATTATATCCTACTCTATGAGAGTTTACTTTTTTCATTTTTGTATTACCATTAAGATCTTCAACATCAATAGCTCTGGCATTTCCAATACCATCTAGTCCTTTAACTTTATATGCTTTATCAGCAACCGTGTCATCTACATCAAATTTTACAACATAAAATTTAGAATCATCTCCATGCCCCATTGTATGCCCCCACTTCACGGCATCATCATAACTCTCAGCGAACCATTTAGACCCCATATTTTCTCTGCCATTCCATCCATTTTTCTTAATGTCAAAATATTCACTCCTAGACATAGATCTAAATAACTCCATTAGCCCAAACGGATCCACCAAGCTATTACTATCCCCAACATAATTATAGAACCCATATTCACCACTCAGTAGTCCAATCGGGTCTTTTGAAATATACCGTCCATCATCGGGGTGGTAGTAACGAAAGCGGTTGTAAGCGAGTTCTATTTCATCATCGTAATACTGGTTTTGAAATAAGAAAGGGCAGGGGGTATAAAACTAAAAATTTTGAAAGAAAACTGTCTGAAATTACTTTTCAGACGGCTTCTTTCTTTTTAATTTCTATGGTTTCTTGCTACTCCTGTGAGTCTGATTAGAGATGCACGTTAGCAGGTTTTTATCTATTCTTCTTCTATCTGTTTTTTAAAATCATTTGGAAGTATATCCCATATAATATTATAATAAAAATCCTTTATTTCTGAATAATTTTTTTTTGCCATTTCAGCTGACTTTTCTGGGTTAGTGTAATTTAATGATTGATGAAAGTGATCGTTTAAATCTTCCATTAATCTAAATAGCCTAATAATATCTTTGTCTTTCATTTTTTTTATTTAAAAATAGGATTTCTTCCTTCTAAAGAGATATCTCCATCTAATACATGTTCTATAGCACCAGTATCTTTATTTTTTATTATTGTAATTTCACTTGGATCAACATCAAATTCAACAGACTTATTTGCTCTCCCTTGCTTTATACCTAATTTCTTTTCAATATCCCGACTACTACCTTTACTCATTCTTCCTTTAGCTTTAACAGTAAATACTTTGTTTTGGTCTGAAGCTTTAATTTTATTATCTTTTTTAATTCCCTCAATACCTTTTTTATTAGAAAAATGTTTAACTCTATATGTAGATTTTTCTAACCCATAAGGATCAAGTTCCTCATTAGAATCCCCAACATAATTATAGAACCCATATTCACCACTCAGTAGTCCAATCGGGTCTTTTGAAATATACCTGCCATCATCAGGATCGTAATAACGAAACCTATTATAGGCTAATTCAATCTCTTTATCATAGTATTGCCCTTGATATAGAAAAGGGCAGGGTGCATTACTACCATTAATTACTTTTCCGTTTAAATCTAAAGAACGTTCCCATACTTGCTCCCCTTCCTCATCATACATTTGTGTAGGTGTACCTAGATGGTTAGCCAAAATACTAAATTTTTTGTTGTCTTTTATTTTTCCAGAAGGAATAAAAGAACCTTCATCAAATATCCAAGTAATCTTATGGTGTTTAACTATACGCTTTTAAAAACTGTCATAACCAAACTAGGCATTCCACTAAAAAACCACAACTTGCGCTGTGGTTTTTTGTTTTTAGTATTATTTGTTAAAATTACTCGTACTTGGCACAAGCATGATGCTTGCGCTAGCGGAGGGGAGTTACCAAGATTTCAAATTATCAATAGAGTTTAATTCTGAGTAGTTAATCTCATTTTCTACGCAAAACTCCTTTATTTTACTCCAAATTTCCTCGTTAAAAAACAACATTGTTTGACCACCTTCAGGTGAGTATTTAACATTAAGAAAAAAATTAGGATTAATGTCCAGTAGTTTATTTATTTTTTTAGAATTGAATTTTTTTTCTTGTATAAGATCAAATATAAATGGAGTATTTAATGGAGTGGTTGGCTTTCCAAACCTTTCAAAAAGTAAATTTTTCTTTTTTAGACTGAAGTATTTTTTCAATTCGATTTCCTGTTCTTCAATGAATGAATTGTCATAATAGAATGAAACTCCAAACATTGATTGTAAACCTTCTTTAAAAATAGTACCATTCCATAGTTTAATATTTGAAAAAAGTATATCAGTCAACTTTTTTGCTTTTATTGTATTAAAGCCATAAGGTCCAATCCCATTATTATCAATACTATATTGATAGCTAACAGCGTATGGTGTTATTGATAAATCTTCCGAGTCATCAAAATAATCAATATAATTTGGTATTGGATATTTAAATATTTTTTCAGCTTGATTCATAATCTAGTATGTAATTATAATACTTTCCCCTGATGAACTCGTAGAGTGAAAATGACCTGAATCATGATGTAATGCATGATCGTCATTATGACCGTCAGGATGTTCTTCCCAATAATTCTGGGTATTCTTCTTATTTTCCTCTCCTAATTTAGTTTTACGCGTAGTCCTTTGCTTAGACTTCATACTTTCCCAGTTTATTCCTCTACTAGTGTAGTTCAATCTTTCTAAAGGAATGTCTTCTTTTAAATACTTTGGAATAGCAGCATGTTCTTTTGCTTTTTGCTTTGCTTCACTTCTAGAAGTTGCATGATACGTTTTTGTAAGCCCAAACGGATCCACCCAGCTATTAGAATCCCCAACATAATTATAGAACCCATATTCACCACTCAGTAGTCCAATCGGGTCTTTTGAAATATACCTGCCATCATCAGGATCGTAATAACGAAACCTATTATAGGCTAATTCAATCTCTTTATCATAGTATTGCCCTTGATATAGAAAAGGGCAGGGTGCATTACTACCGTTAATTACTTTTCCGTTTAAATCTAAAGAACGTTCCCATACTTGCTCCCCTTCCTCATCATACATTTGTGTAGGTGTGCCCAAATGGTTAGCTAAAATACTAAATTTTTTGTTGTCTTTTATTTTTCCAGAAGGAATAAAAGAACCTTCATCAAATATCCAAGTAATCTTATGGTGTTTAACTATACGCTTTTAAAAATCGTCATAACCAAACTAGGCATTCCACTAAAAAACCACAACTTGTGTCGTGGTTTTTTGCTTTTAGTATTATTTGTTAAACTTACTCGCACTTGGCATGAGTATGATGCTTGCGCTAGCGGGGGTTACTCATTTTCTGTGAACATTTTAATGTCATCAAAAGCGTCTTCAATTCTACCTTTAATCGTTAAATCGGATAAATTAGATTCTAAAATTTTTGAGACTTTTTTATAATTTATTTTACCATGAATTCTTGCTAGATGACCTAAACATGTTATAGCTAAACCCTTTATATCATTATCTTTACTATTAATTAACTCTAAGCATTTGTTTTCTACCCATTCCCAATCATCATCATACTCTGTAACATATAGTAACGAGTCCAGTATTTTATCTTTATTTTCCTCTAAAATTATCTTCTCAAAATCTTCGTGTTTCATTATATAATTTTTCCTTTACTATTTGTAATTCCTGCGTTTTTTAAAGCATTTTGTTGGTCAACATGTAAATCCTTCCATTTTCTAACGTGACCATGATATTCTTCAGCTCCATCAGGTAAAACTCTTGTTCTATCTATGACAACTAATTCCCCTTCGCTAGCTCCTACTCTTCTAGGAGAAGAATCTTTCACTTGTGTTGAATTATCCAAAGTAGCCTGTCCGTCTTTAGGTTTCTTACTTTTACCTCCTTTACTCGTCTTTCGATCTTTACTACTATGATATGAAGCATCTTTATAAGTTCGAGATACTAACCCAAACGGATCCACCCAGCTATTACTATCCCCAACATAATTATTTTTAGTATTATTTGTTAAACTTACTCGCACTCGGCAAAAGCAAGATACTTGCCCTAGTGGAGTTATCGGTTTTAAGCTACAATTATAACCTGTAACTGCAATACTTTATTCTGTAACTCAATAAAAACAAAATAAGTCATCTTGTTAAAATAGCTTCTTTCTTATATTTTTTTTAGTAACGATCGCCAAAACATAGCTGCCTAATATATAAACAGTAACCAATATTGGTTACTGTTTGTCGTAGTTTAATGTGGTTAGTACTTGGCTTTCGTTTAGCCATTTAAACTTTTCGTTTCTTTTTATCTTTTTTTTTTAATATTTCCTATTTTTATGTTACCGCTCAGGTGTCAAAGGAATTCAATTGATTATTTCTTGAATTTCTTTTTTCCATTTTAAATTCCAATCTAATTCATACTCTTTCTGATAGTTAGAGATTTTGTATAAATCTGTTATATCTTTATTTGAGATAAAGCATTGTTCAACACTAAGTGTAATCCACTCTAACACTTCTAATAGACTTGAATTTAAAAGATTATGTTTTTTTAAATACTTTGCGTCATTGATTAAATCAATACATTTAGATTTATTAAAGATTCTATTCTCAAATAATTCAAAACAGAATGTGTTTTCTATTAAATCATTTTTATTATCTAAAATTCTTTGCTGTTTTATTTTTTCCATAAAATTAATTTCTATCCACAACTTGGACCTTTTCTGTTACTTGCTTTTTTTGTCTTATCTACATTTTTAGAACCATCTAAATTATAAACACCTTTAGAAGAATCATTTTTTGAAAATGTTTCAAAATGATCCTTATGTAAGTTGTCTAAATAGAAATAATCACCTTTTTTGAAATTAAATGAATCTCCTTTCGCTTTTTTGATAAACTTATATATCTCAGCACCTTGAAATTTTCTTCCAGTTCTCTGAATCGAACTAGCCACCATATCCATAAAATCCAACCCAAACGGATCCACCCAGCTATTACTATCCCCAACATAATTATAGAACCCATATTCACCACTCAGTAGTCCAATCGGATCTTTAGAAATATACCTGCCATCATCAGGATCGTAATAACGAAACCTATTATAGGCTAATTCAATCTCTTTATCATAGTATTGCCCTTGATATAGAAAAGGGCAGGGTGCATTACTACCATTAATTACTTTTCCGTTTAAATCTAAAGAACGTTCCCATACTTGCTCACCTTTCTCATCATACATTTGTGTAGGTGTGCCCAAATGGTTAGCTAAAATACTAAATTTTTTGTTGTCTTTTATTTTTCCAGAAGGAATAAAAGAACCTTCATCAAATATCCAAGTAATCTTATGGTGTTTGACTATACGCTTTTAAAAATCGTCATAACCAAACTAGACGTTCCACTAAAAAACCACAACTTGTGTCGTGGTTTTTTGTTTGTTGTATAGCTCCTAAGCCTCCTGTTTTTAAACTAACTTACTCCATAAGTTTAATTTATTCTTAGTTTTCTTTACTTTTTTAAACTCAATTCCACTAGATATTATCTCTATATAAGACTCTCTAGTCATAAGTATAAAATGTTTATAATTTATTGAGTTATATTTCGACCAATTAGGCTCTCTTTTTAATTTTAATCTACGCCACTCTTGCAACCAAGTCGAATTCTTTAATTCATAATAATAACACTTATAATCTAACTCTTCTAAAAATGGATATGTTTCATATGGGTTTACATATTTTATAGATTCTACATTCTTGCAATGAAACAACCCTAAAAAATTTTCACTCTTAGGTGGAGATTTCACATTCCAACATTTAAAATAATAAAATAAATTATCTGCTACAAATTCAACTATAGGATCACACTGAGGATCTTGCCAAACCTCAAAACCATGTACTAATAAACCTTCTTTCATACCCTTAACCACAAGTTGGTAATTTTTTAGTTCCATCATTAGAAAGACCATTATTTCTTAATCTAGTTGTCAATTGCTTAAAGGTCTCAACATCTGTTATCATCTCAATAGATATAACTTTAGACTTAGATTTTCTTGCTATATATAAACGACGATTATCCAAACTAACCAACTGTCCTTTATGATTCTTAACCCTAATAGGTTTCATATTTTCCATAATCTCATTCCCTCCTTTTTTTGTATTAGCTGCTTTTACCTTCTTAATCATATCATTAATTTTAATAGGATTCCCACCTGCATCACTCATTTTAGTGTTAATTGAAATTTGCGAAAAATTAACATCTTTTGGATTAACCAAAATAGGCTCTAAACCAAACGGATCCACCCAACCATTAGAATCCCCAACATAATTATAGAACCCATATTCACCACTCAGTAGTCCAATCGGGTCTTTTGAAATATACCGTCCATCAACATCATCATACCACCTAAATCTATTGTAACAGAGTTGGATATCATCATCATATACCTGTCCTTGAAAACGTATGTTACAAAAACCATCTTTACCTACAATACTACGAACTCTTCCGTTTAAATCCAATTCTTGTTCCCATATTTTTTCACCTGTACTGGTGTATGCTTGGGTTGGTGTTCCTAGATGGTCGGTTATTATAGCATATTGCTTACCGTCTTTTATTTTTCCAGAAGGAATAAAAGAACCTTCATCAAATATCCAAGTAATCTTATGGTGTTTAACTATACGCTTTTAAAAACTGTCATAACCAAACTAGGCATTCCACTAAAAAACCACAACTTGTGTCGTGGTTTTTTGCTTTTAGTATTATTTGTTAAACTTACTCGCACTCGGTGTAAGCTTCCCTACAAACCGAACTGTTTAAAAGTATAAAAAAAAGTATTAAATTTAAACAGTAATTATGAGGAAAAGTAAATTTAGCCCCCAGCAAATCGCAAAGATTTTAAAGGAATACGAAAACGGTAGAACCGTAGAAGCAATTTCCAGAGAACATGGAGTTAGTTCGGCAACATTTTATAAATGGCGTAGTAAATACGCAGGTATGAATGTTAAAGAGCTCAAACGTCTAAAGGAATTAGAGGAAGAAAATCGAAAATTAAAGCAAATGTATGCTACTCTTGCATTAGATCACCAAATGGCAAAGGAGATTATCGAAAAAAAGCTTTAAAGCCTTGCGTTAAGCGCTCCTTAAGTATTGACCTTTCTCATTACGGCATAAGCAGGGCATGTCGGGTTTTAAAAATGAGTAAAAGCGTATATTATTATAAGCCAAAATTACAAGACGATACACCAATTGAATTAGCCTTAAAACAAAAGGCTATTGACCATTGTGAGGAAGGATTTTGGAAAGCTTATAAACGACTACGCAATGAAGGGAATCCATGGAATCACAAGCGAGTTCATCGAGTTTATGTAGCACTAGGTTTACCACTGAGAAGGAAGGTGAAGAAACGTTTGCCAGCAAGAATAAAAGAACCTTTAATAGTTCCTACAGAACTCAACCAAACTTGGAGTATGGATTTTGTAACAGATGTATTAGAGAATAAAAAAAGATTTAGAGGCTTTACTATCATAGATGATTTTAATAGAGAGGCTTTACATATAGAAGTAGATTTTTCGTTACCTAGTAATAGAATAGTTTACGTTTTAAATCATCTGTTAAAACGTAAAGGTAAACCACAAAAGATACGTATGGATAATGGTCCGGAATTTATAGCTAATTTAACCGCTACTTGGAGTGCTATGCATGAAATTGATTTTAAATATATAGAACCAGGAAAACCCACACAAAATGCTTTTATAGAACGTTTTAACGGTTCATATAGACGAGGGGTTTTAAATAAATATATTTTTGAAAACATTCATCAAGTCAGAGAGCAAACCCAGATATGGATGCACGATTACAATAATTTTAGACCGCATGATGCTTTGGACGATATGGCTCCAATCCCGTATGCGAAACAACATTGTGTCGCTGCCGCTGGGCGCATTTTAAAACAGGATTGACATAAAAAAATATAATGAAAAATGTCAATCCTGTTTTAAAACGTAAAATTCATATATTTGGATTAATAATCAGTTCGAAAAAGGGGAAGCCTACATCGGCACAAGCATGATGCTTGCACTAGTGGGGGTAATAGTCATTTTCTTCTTTAATATATGTTACACAAGATTGAAAAGTTAAAACCTTTAATCCTATTTCTATAGACCACTTATCATCTTTCCAAAATTTTAATGAAATTCCATTTTCAGTAAGTTGAAAATCGTAGCTGCATTCTTCTTTATTATTAACATCCCAGCCACAAACATTAATAAAAGAAACTAAACTACCTATAAATTTAAATTCTAAAGTATCATAATCTTTCTTCCATTCTCCATACTTTTTAATAAACAAACTAGGAACATCTTGAGTTCGTATATTTATATAAACACGCGAAAAGTCAGAGCTTAAACTAGCTATTGATAAAGAATTAATTCCTTTTGGGTATAATTTTGTCAAAAAATGATTCTGACCGACTATTTCTATTAAATTCATTTGTAAAAAATATTAAAAATTATAATGACTATGTGTCCCAGGGTAACTTCCTGTTCTATTAACCTCTCCAAAATCATCAAGATCCCTAGTATTATAATGTGGTTCTTTACCACGATTTGGTGCGGCCTTAGTATGACCTAAACTATGCTCTTGTATAATAACGGTTTTTCCATGTATATTTTTAAAATGGTATTCCCTAGAATAACAGGCACTCCGTCCACATTTCTAAAATCAGTTTATCTTACTTGAATAGCTATTCCTTTATCATTATTGCTTTCTACCACTCTTCAGGAAAATCAATCCATTTAGGTTCTAATTTGTTTGAGGGTATATTTTTTATTTTTAATTCTATTTTTGATATTTCTTTTAGCAAATTATCTTTTGAAAAACTGTAATTATATATATTTTTTTCAAATTCTATCTTCCATTTTACAAAAGAGTTCTTTAATAAAACATTTACGCCTTCCCATCCACCATCATCAGCTATTCCACTAGCAGATGTGATTATTAAATACTTTCCGCTTTTTGAAATACTATTTTTGATTTCTGAGAAGACAATCATTATCTCCTCAAACCCTTCATTATTTCTGATATTAATACCATCAATTATAATGTCGATATAATAAATATCATTAAATAAAATTCCGTCAAATATTGTAGATGAAACTTGATCTATATAATTTAGCTTAAGTTCAATCTTATTAGTTTCTTGGTACATAAGGAAATTGACTTGACCTTGTTGGGTCTATGTGGTTAATAAATACTCTATGTTTTCCAGTTGGTGTATCTGCCGTACTTATATTGAAATCATAATCTTTTATATACTTTGTAGCATATAAGTTTCCTTCACGGTCAAGTTTTGTCTCAATTTTATCGGGATTTTTCATAGTATCTTCTCTTAGTTTTTTAACATCTATATTTTCTCCAAATTGACTCCTGTTTTTTGTAGAGTTACGACTAGAATCAAATTTATGTTTCTTTGAATGCTCGGTAATAAAATCCACATCATTACTACCTCCGTTCTTTTTTAAATACGTTTTTTCCAGTCCCATTGGGTCAATCCAACCATTAGAATCCCCAACATAATTATAGAACCCATATTCACCACTCAGTAGTCCAATCGGGTCTTTTGAAATATACCTGCCATCAACATCATCATACCACCTAAATCTATTGTAACAGAGTTGGATATCATCATCATATACCTGTCCTTGAAAACGTATGTTACAAAAACCATCTTTACCTACAATACTACGAACTCTTCCGTTTAAATCCAATTCTTGTTCCCATATTTTTTCACCTGTACTGGTGTATGCTTGGGTTGGTGTTCCTAGATGGTCGGTTATTATAGCATATTGCTTACCGTCTTTTATTTTTCCAGAAGGAATAAAAGAACCTTCATCAAATATCCAAGTAATCTTATGGTGTTTAACTATACATTTTTAAAAACTGTCATAACAAAACTAGGCGTTCCACTAAAAAACCACAACTTGCGCTGTGGTTTTTCGTTTTTAGTATTATTTGTTAAAATTACTCGTACTCGGCACGAGTATGATGCTTGCGCTAGCGGAGGGTTAAATATTCTATTTTTTTATTCTCAATATTTACCTTGCCTAAACCACTCCTCATTCCAATATAGAAAATATTATCTATTTTTATTAAAGAGTTTGGATATAGTATGCCGAAAGGGATGTTTTTACATATACTTTTTATTTCCAGATTTATAGTTTTTGTTATTTCAACTATTTCATCCTCCAATAATATATAAAATTTATCATTTTTAATAGTATAAGCTTCGCAAGATTTTTTTAAATCTAAAACTTTTTTATAACTGAACTCTTTATTGTAAAAAAATTCATAAACTTCACCTAAAGAATATCCCATATGATTTAAAGATCTTATAAAATAATAACTACCTTTAAATGAAAAAACATATTTTATATAGGCCTCTTCTATAATCTCCTTATGCTTAGTTAGATTATTAAAAATTTCTATATGTCCTCCAAATTCACCTTTGTATATGTTTTTTATAGTTAAATTATTAAACTCAAAATCTTCCCCTTTATAATTTCTAAAGTGAGTTATTTTGATTTCATCTTTTTCTTCTATAAAAAAATCTTTATTGTTGTTAGGTAGTTTTAGCCAAGCTTTACTTCCTTCTTTAGGAAAAATATTTTTTTTAAAGTCAGAAAGATAAAATTTTTTATAAATCATAATTTTGTAATTATACCATTAGTCATTTGTTTAAAGCCTTCGCTTGGAGTACCTAAATATGAGGTATGTCCAGATGGTGCCATACTGTGAATTCTTTTGTCTGCTGGAGAGAAATTATTGCTATCATAGCCAGGCATTTCAGCTCCATGTGTGTGATAATCACCTACTATCTCTGCATCTTTAGGAACTTTATGTAGAGAACTTTTAGGCATATAGCCTGTTGCACTTCCCTCGGTAGGTCTAGTGGCATGATATTTTCCGTCTTTTTTATAAATAAAACCTCCAAATTCTTTATTCTTTTTTATAGATCTTCTATTAGCATTTTTTAAAACAGCTTTAGCAGCTTTATCTTTTGAATCATATTTTCCATAAGTTTTGCTTTTTAACCCAAACGGATCCACCCAGCTATTACTATCCCCAACATAATTATAGAACCCATATTCACCACTCAGTAGTCCAATCGGGTCTTTTGAAATATACCGTCCATCAACATCATCATACCACCTAAATCTATTGTAACAGAGTTGGATATCATCATCATATACCTGTCCTTGAAAACGTATGTTACAAAAACCATCTTTACCTACAATACTACGAACTCTTCCGTTTAAATCCAATTCTTGTTCCCATATTTTTTCACCTGTACTGGTGTATGCTTGGGTTGGTGTTCCCAGATGGTCGGTTATTATAGCATATTGCTTACCGTCTTTTATTTTTCCAGAAGGAATAAAAGAACCTTCATTAAATATCCAAGTAATCTTATGATGTTTAACTATACGCTTTTAAAAATCGTCATAACCAAACTAGGCATTCCACTAAAAAACCACAACTTGTGTCGTGGTTTTTTGCTTTTAGTATTATTTGTTAAACTTACTCGTGCTCGGCACGAGTATGATGCTTGTACTAGCGGGGGATTTAATTTAAAATTTCATATTTAATTTCATGATAGTCTAAAATATTTAATATTTCATCTCCATAATTAATATTATATTTTTTGGCTGTTTCAGTTTGTTTCATTTTATCTCTAAAAATAATTTTAACATTAGTTACATCTTTTACATCTAATAGACAGTCTTTAAAAGCACTCAAATTATTACCAATATATCCTCTATAACCAAAAAATACCTCTCCTAAATAACAATACATTTCGCTTTCTGAATTTATGTTTTCCAAATCAATATAAATATTACCATTAGATATAAACTCTGTATTGACACTCTTTAAGCGACTACAAGCATATATCCACACTCTTCTTTTGAATTCTGATTTAAAATCACTCCAATGATATGATGACTCATTTTTTTTCCATGAGTAAACTAAATTTGCATAAAAATTATTAGAATACAACTGTATACTACTCTCTGAGTCAACTATGATTTTAATATTTTTAAAATCAACATTCTCTTCATTTAAACTATTTTTTATAACACGAAAACTAATCATTAAATATATCCCATCTGAGATAAAATACTCGCTACCCTCAAATAGCATGGATCTAACATCCTTTTCTAAATTTTTAATATGAATAATATAATGTGCGTTCTTTTTTATAATTTTAAAATAATCAAACTTCACATTAATATCTTCATCATTTGTAATATAAAAATCAAATCTATTATCACCTAACTCACTCATTTATCTTTCTTTTTTATTTTAAGCTTGATAAAGTTTATCAATATCTGTTACAATATTATCATAATGATTAGATGTATAACCATAATCTACAATAGTTTCACCCGACCTTGTTTCTCTAGTTCTTTCTAAAATTCTATATTTATTATTACGTTCTTCTACTTCAAATTCTTTTGAACCGTCCCATTTATCCTGATGAGGCTTACCCTTTCTTTTTTCAAAAATAGTTTGAGATCCATCCCTGTTTCTTCTCGGGACTCCATTACCATCTTTAATATCTTGTTCAGCTTTTCTAAACTTATCTTTTTCTTTATTGCTAAGAGGATTCTTCTTTTTCTTTCCATAGGTCTTAGCTAAGCCAAGAGGGTCAATCCAACCATTAGAATCCCCAACATAATTATAGAACCCATATTCACCACTCAGTAGTCCAATCGGATCTTTAGAGATATACCTGCCATCATCAGGATCGTAATTTCTTATTGTGTCATTATATTCACTGTGGGTTTGAGGTAAGAGCCCCTGAAATTTTTAACAATTTCCCTTTCCTACAGTCAGTATCAAAACAGAATAAAAATAAATTGTTGTTTTCTAATTTAATACAAATCTGATCTAAAAAGCATAATTTTTGATAAAATTCCCACTCTATCTCTAAAAAAAATAAAATATCTAAAAATTGCTTAAGAGTCAGTTTATTTAGGTGATATTTCTTTTGAGCATAAAAAAACATTTCTTCTTCTATCTTCACAACCCACATGTTCAATTTATTTTTATGAAAATAAAACTCTACCTCGTTATAAGAACCAATAATATTATTATCTCTTTCTTGATTTATAAATAATGGTTCTCCTAAAAGAGTTTCCATCTTCTTTAGAGAACTTCCCATAGGGATATCAAATATCGTTGAATCTGTTAAAATATTTGTTAACTCCATCAGTTTTAGTTTAAAATATTATCTATATGATCTACTGTATTCTTTAATCTTTTTACACCGTCGGGATGTTCACCTGTATCTAATTTCAATGCTTTTTTACCTTTTATACTCATATCTTTCAATAAAGTCTTATCATTCTTATTTAATAATTTTTGAATATGAGATACTGCTTTATTATTTTGCTCACTTGTTTTTCCTTTTTGTTTAAACAAACTAGCCTGCAAATTACCATTAACAACTTCAACCTGTACTTCTACATTATTTTTTTTACCAGATGGAGTCTTTAATAACTTCCCTTTAGAATTAACAAAAATATCTATATGGATTCCCTTTTCTAACCAATCAGGAAAAACTCGTTGAACTTTATAACTATTACTCAACCCAAAAACATCTATCCATGTATTCGAATCCCCAACATAGCTATAAAAATTTGCTTCTCGAGATTCAAGTCCAATCGGATCTTTAGAAATATACCTGCCATCATCAGGATCGTAATAACGAAACCTATTATAGGCTAATTCAATCTCTTTATCATAGTATTGCCCTTGATATAGAAAAGGGCAGGGTGCATTACTACCATTAATTACTTTTCCGTTTAAATCTAAAGAGCGTTCCCATACTTGCTCACCTTCCTCATCATACATTTGTGTAGGTGTGCCTAAATGGTTAGCTAAAATACTAAATTTTTTGTTGTCTTTTATTTTTCCAGAAGGAATAAAAGAACCTTCATCAAATATCCAAGTAATCTTATAGTGTTTAACTATACGCTTTTAAAAATCGTCATAACCAAACTAGGCATTCCACTAAAAAACCACAACTTGTGTCGTGGTTTTTTGCTTTTAGTATTATTTGTTAAACTTACTCTTAATCGGCACAAGCATGATGCTTGCGCTAGCGGAGGGGAGTTAATTAAGAAACCATACTTCGTTTATTATAAATACTTAAAGTTAAATTTATATTATCTTTAAAATCGTATTCCTCTAAATACTTATTAGAAATATTAGTAACTATTTTATTTAAAACACTTAGCTTTAAGCTTTCTTCTTCTTCATTTCTAATATGATATTCATCATTAATACAAAGATTTTGTTTCGTTTCTGTAAACAATATATAATTCTCATCCATAAAAAACTCATTATCATCGTATAAATTGACTTTAACAACTGATAACTCTAAATCATTTAAAGGCTTATTTGCTATAATTTTATCACAAACTTCTTTTTGAACATTTAACAATACTCCATAAACTTTATCTTTATCTAAAAAAATCCCCATACTATAATTTATTTTAACAATTGAAAACCATTTTTTCTAAAAAATTTAGCCATTCCAAGTCTTGAATTAGACACTGTTCCATAACCTCCATCACCTAAAACATCTGTTACATGAGTCAAACAACTATTCTTATAAACATCATAGACACCTAAATCCCCTTTATTCATTAGTTCTACTTGTTTTCTCATTGCTCCTTCTGCATCTTCTAAATCAATAACTTTAGTATTTGCCAACTTTAATTGACTTACTCCACTTGAACCTCCCGCATTTACAATTCTTGTAGAACTATGATCTACGGCAGTAATCACTTGATGGGTATGTAATTTATTTCCATTAAATTCTATTTCAATAGAGAAATGTCCTTCAGGATGTCCATTCTCAAACTGCCTTATCGTTGCCTTACCCTTTTTAGAACAATCCAATCCAAACGGATCCACCCAGCTATTAGAATCCCCAACATAATTATAGAACCCATATTCACCACTCAGTAGTCCAATCGGATCTTTTGAAATATACCTGCCATCATCAGGATCGTAATAACGAAACCTATTATAGGCTAATTCAATCTCTTTATCATAGTATTGCCCTTGATATAGAAAAGGGCAGGGTGCATTACTACCGTTAATTACTTTTCCGTTTAAATCTAAAGAACGTTCCCATACTTGCTCCCCTTTCTCATCATACATTTGTGTAGGTGTGCCCAAATGGTTAGCTAAAATACTAAATTGTCATTTTATAAGCTTTCCAAAGCAATTTAAAGAATATACTCTAGAATATAGATTAAAGCATGTATAAAACTAAAATTTTTGAAAGAAAGCCTTCTGAAAAGTAATTTCAGAAGGTTTCTTTCTTTTTAAATTTATAGCCTCTTGCTCCTCCTGCGGAACTGATTAGGAATCTACCCTTATTAGCTTAAAAAGTATATTTCCACAAGATAGTCATTGTTAAAAATTAATTTGACATTTTGTTCTAAAATTATCAACTCACCCTTAGCTTCTTTTGTTATAGGTATTTTATTTGTTTTTAATTCACTCAGAATACTATCATAGCTAAAATCGGCTATTTTTATACAATTACCAGATGGTTTATCTATTTCAATCTGAATTGTGTCTAGCGAATTATTTATAAATGTATATTCTACATTCATATAGGACAGTAAATAAAAATATTTATTTTTTATTTCATTAAAATCAAGCCCAGTAAAATATTTTTTTACATGATTTAAATTATCCCCTAATTTAAAGCTTAAAACATTTTTATCCTCTATGAATTTAATTAGTTTGCTAATTTCACTTATATCTATAACGTTCATTTATATCAGAATTAGTTATATTATATTTTTATCTATGAAATGTAATTCAGCAGCCCTCCCTCTCAGCTAAATCAGAATTTTCATGTTTACCAAAAGAATTAATGTCTGCTGGAGATGCGACATGTGTCGTGCCTGTAACACTTTCTACTACCGTATTTTTTGTAATTAGTTTTTTGTAGCTATAATTACATCAACTTCACCTCTATATTTTTTGATAACATCTGAAAGATGAGTATGGCATAATTCAGTAATATCTTCTGCATCCTTATGCGTTTTTTTTATTTTTTGTAAAAAGGTTATTACATCTTCTATTTCATTAATTGATAATAGAAGAGTAACTTCTCTTAATTCTGAAGGGCTTTCTAAATGAGTGCCTTTAATATAACCGTATGCTTTCATAATGTTCTTTATTTATTAACTTTCCCATCCAAATTGTTTTAACCACTTTTTAGTTTTATTTGATGGATTCGGAATTCCTCTATGTTTATCGTGAATAGTTCCATCATTATTTAAAGATGTACCATCCATAAAATGCACATGAGGTTTTTGACCTGGAATATGAGGATTGTCAAATCTGTCAATTTCTTTTGGAGCTTGTCCTTTTTCTTTTTTCTTCTGCATTGATCCTGCACTATAAGTTTTTAACCCAAACGGATCCACCCAACCATTTGAATCATCAACATAATTGTAAAACCCAAACTCCCCACTTGCCAACCCAATCGGGTCTTTTGAAATATACCTGCCATCAACATCATCATACCACCTAAATCTATTGTAACAGAGTTGGATATCATCATCATATACCTGTCCTTGAAAACGTATGTTACAAAAACCATCTTTACCTACAATACTACGAACTCTTCCGTTTAAATCCAATTCTTGTTCCCATATTTTTTCACCTGTACTGGTGTATGCTTGGGTTGGTGTTCCTAGATGGTCGGTTATTATAGCATATTGCTTACCGTCTTTTATTTTTCCAGAAGGAATAAAAGAACCTTCATCAAATATCCAAGTAATCTTATGGTGTTTAACTATACGCTTTTAAAAATCGTCATAACCAAACCAGACATTCCACTAAAAAACCACAACTTGTGTCGTGGTTTTTTGCTTTTAGTATTATTTGTTAAAATTACTCGTACTTGGCACAAGCATGATGCTTGCACTAGTGGGGAAGAGGAATGAGTAATTAATTTATTAATTTTAACTCTAAATCTAATTTATTACTTAATTGTAAATTATTAAACTCTTCATTTATATAATCAAATAAAGATAAATACTTCTCTTGGTCTTTTAATCTTAGTGTAAGGCGAAAATTATCACTTTCTTCTTTTAAAATAAAATTCTCATTGGATTCAAGGTTACCTAAAAGTATTTGGTTAAAAAAGACTTCCATACTGTATATACTTATGTTGGAAATATCTATATTGATACGATTTTTTGTGTTTTGTTTAAGCTCTAAATGCTCTGGTAATAAATATAAAATATACATTGGGTAATTAGCTTTATTAATAAAATCAACTTTATTAGTCGTCATTTTATAATCTATAGTAAATTTAAAACCCAAGCGATTAGGAGGAATGTGTCTTACACCAGCTTCAGTTAATATATCATGTAAAATCTCTTCTATTTCTGATTCTACATAGTCATTAATCTCTTTTGTTAGAAAGAAATAAGTAACTTCATACTTGGAAGTAAAATAAACCCCAACAGAAATAATTTCGTTGGGTAGGCTTCCTTGAAGTTCTGTAACACTTATACTTAGTAGTTTTATATCTAGCATTATTTATACGTTTTGGGGAGTTATGTGAACTTTGTTTTTACCATACTTTATAGAACCAAAATTAGCATCCCCCATTACTTCTCCTGTTTTTGAGTCAATAAGGGTTCCTATTTTCTTTTTAAAATTAATCAAGACACTTTTTGTTCCTTCATTATGAGAAATAACATCAAATCTTCCATTATGGAAATCATTTAACAAATTTTGAGGGTCTTCTGTTAATATACTTTTATATTTTTTATTCTGTTCAACGATTACCTTATACTCATTACTACCTAGTATATGTTTATTTTGGGGACCAGTAGCAATTTTATCTCCTACGATTGTGCGGTCTATTTCAATAGGTCTGTAAGTTTTTTCCAGTCCCATTGGGTCAATCCAACCATTAGAATCCCCAACATAATTATAGAACCCATATTCACCACTCAGTAGTCCAATCGGATCTTTAGAAATATACCTGCCATCATCAGGATCGTAATAACGAAACCTATTATAGGCTAATTCAATCTCTTTATCATAGTATTGCCCTTGATATAGAAAAGGGCAGGGTGCATTACTACCGTTAATTACTTTTCCGTTTAAATCTAAAGAGCGTTCCCATACTTGCTCCCCTTCCTCATCATACATTTGTGTAGGTGTGCCTAAATGGTTAGCTAAAATACTAAATTTTTTGTTGTCTTTTATTTTTCCAGAAGGAATAAAAGAACCTTCATCAAATATCCAAGTAATCTTATGGTGTTTAACTATACGCTTTTAAAAATCGTCATAACCAAACTAGGCATTCCACTAAAAAACCACAACTTGTGTCGTGGTTTTTTGCTTTTAGTATTATTTGTTAAACTTACTCGTGCTCGGCACGGAATACAATTCCGCCCTAGCGTGGTTTTTTAAGTTTTCCACCAATCTTCTTTCATAACAAACATTTCGGTAAGTAATAAGTCTTTGGGTAATTGATCTACATAATCCAAATGACTATACTCTTCAGGAACATTATAACCGACTCCAAAATCTTTGTTTACCATTAATGTACCGTGTAGAAAAATTTGATATTCACTTTTTTTAATAATTTGATCAACTGTCATATTTGGATAAAAAATGTCATTATACCGACCTTCATATCCATTAGAACAGAATATAGCTTTAACTATTCCTTTAGTTGAAGCTACTATTTTGATTATACCTTTATCAATTATATATCTAATTACAGGTACCGGATTGTTACTGAAATCCTGTATATCTAATTCATAACCTTTTGTGTACACTTCTGATAGAATATCATCTATCGTATTTCCAATATGTATCCCCGCTATAGACTTGCCGGATACAATTTTTTCTTTAAAATTTATCATTACATTGGATTCATTAAAACTTTATCCACAAATACAGGGGAGTCAGTTATTTTATCAAAATTTTCAAATCCCTTTGGACCTACTCTACCATATATAACATCTTGTCCTTTTTCAATTTTATAAACCTTCCAATAGTCTGTTTTATGGATATTTGATTGAGGAGCAACCGCTCCTGGATGGTAATCAAGTATATATGTATCTCCTGATTTTGTTGTTCTAGTAAATACAGTATGTTGAATTTTATCAGGGAATGCTGCTTGTGGATTTGACTTAGTCCAGCCTTGCTTGATTAAGTCAGCTTCTAAATCAGAGGCTTTTTTTCCAGAAAGTTTCTCCAAAATTCGATTTGTAATATTTAATTTCTTGTCGAATGCCTTCTTTCCATAAGTCTTAGCTAAGCCTAATGCATCAATTTCAATATTCGAGTCTCCAACATAGCTATAAAAATTTGCTTCTCGAGATTCAAGTCCAATCGGGTCTTTAGAAATATACCTGCCATCATCAGGATCGTAATAACGAAACCTATTATAGGCTAATTCAATCTCTTTATCATAGTATTGCCCTTGATATAGAAAAGGGCAGGGTGCATTACTACCATTAATTACTTTTCCGTTTAAATCTAAAGAACGTTCCCATACTTGCTCCCCTTCCTCATCATACATTTGTGTAGGTGTGCCCAAATGGTTAGCTAAAATACTAAATTTTTTGTTGTCTTTTATTTTTCCAGAAGGAATAAAAGAACCTTCATTAAATATCCAAGTAATCTTATGATGTTTAACTATCTTATCAGCTCGTATGCCTTCGTCAGTATAGTGGCGTTGTTGGTACTGTTTCCATTCGTGTAAAGGTACATGGCCATTCCATACCCAGCATGTTGTGGTCTTTTTAAATTCTTTGCTTATTCTTCTGCCTAATGGGTCGTATTTAAAAGAAACCTTTTCCTTATCAGGTCGTATGACTTCTTGTAGCATACCAGCATCGTTCCATTTGTATTTCCAATGTTGGGTTTTGCTTTCAAACAGTCCCTTTTTCTTTTTGTATTTTTCTATTAAGTTTCCTACATCATCATATTTATAATGCCAGTTGCCTTTTTTTTCTAAACGGTTACGGTAGTTATAAGTACGGTCCTTTTTATTAGGGCTATCAAATAGGTTTCCTACCTTATCCGCCGTTCGGTGCTGTACGGTTCCGTTGCCAAACTTAGCATAAGTTAAGTGCCCTGTTTTACTATATTGAAATTCCGTAGTTCCAGTAGCACTGTCTATAATGCTTTGCAATCGGTCATTAACCCCCCAACGGTATTGGCGGTGGTGTTTGCGATTGCCTCCACCAGTTACCTGTTGCCCTGTTAATCGGCCTATATTGTCATAGCTACTTTGTTGGCTAATGCCCCCTAATAATTTTCGGTTGGTTTTTTTACCATAATTAAGATGTTGAATAAATAATGAATTAAACTTCCTTTTTTGATATCTGGAAAGTTTTATTCTCTTTGTTTATTTCATAAAGTTCATCTAAATGAATATGAAATCCATCTTTTCTTTCTGAACCGGCAACGCCTAAAAGAGCTTTTGCTAATAATTTCAAGCCTTTTCTATTCCCCACTATTTCAATATTTTTTTCATTGTCTAAATTAAAAGTTAAATTTGACTTCTTTTTTATCTTAATTTGAGGTATATCAGAATCGTTATACTTGACGGATAGTGTTTTTGTTTTTTTCATAAGGATTAATAATCTATTGCTTTTTGAACAGCACTTTGTACTGAAGAATCTTTTTTCAGTTTGTTAGGTAAATGAGACAGAGCATCATTTAAATTCATATTAGTAATATTAATATATTGTTCTTTTTTTCCGCCGCCTCTATCTATATGTATATGAGGTCCGTGGCTATCAACATGAACTTCTACTTGATAATTTTTTATTTTTCGTCTACTAAGAATAGTTACACTAGCAAATACTTTTCCGTGCTTTTTACTATTATAACCTGCCAACCCAAAAACATCTATCCATGTATTCGAATCCCCAACATAGCTATAAAAATTTGCTTCTTGAGATTCAAGTCCAATCGGGTCTTTAGAAATATACCTGCCATCATCAGGATCGTAATAACGAAACCTATTATAGGCTAATTCAATCTCTTTATCATAGTATTGCCCTTGATATAGAAAAGGGCAGGGTGCATTACTACCATTAATTACTTTTCCGTTTAAATCTAAAGAGCGTTCCCATACTTGCTCACCTTCCTCATCATACATTTGTGTAGGTGTGCCTAAATGGTTAGCTAAAATACTAAATTTTTTGTTGTCTTTTATTTTTCCAGAAGGAATAAAAGAACCTTCATCAAATATCCAAGTAATCTTATGGTGTTTAACTATACGCTTTTAAAAATCGTCATAACCAAACTAGGCATTCCACTAAAAAACCACAACTTGTGTCGTGGTTTTTTGCTTTTAGTATTATTTGTTAAAATTACTCGTGCTCGGCACGAGTATGATGCTTGCGCTAGCGGAGGGGAGTTACCAAGATTTCAAATTATCAATAGAGTTTAATTCTGAGTAGTTAATCTCATTTTCTACGCAAAACTCCTTTATTTTACTCCAAATTTCCTCGTTAAAAAACAACATTGTTTGACCACCTTCAGGTGAGTATTTAACATTAAGAAAAAAATTAGGATTAATGTCCAATAGTTTATTTATTTTTTTAGAATTGAATTTTTTTTCTTGTATAAGATCAAATATAAATGGAGTATTTAATGGAGTGGTTGGCTTTCCAAACCTTTCAAAAAGTAAATTTTTCTTTTTTAGACTGAAATATTTTTTCAATTCGATTTCCTGTTCTTCAATGAATGAATTGTCATAATAGAATGAAACTCCAAACATTGATTGTAAACCTTCTTTAAAAATAGTACCATTCCATAGTTTAATATTTGAAAAAAGTATATCAGTCAACTTTTTTGCTTTTATTGTATTAAAGCCATAAGGTCCAATCCCATTATTATCAATACTATATTGATAGCTAACAGCGTATGGTGTTATTGATAAATCTTCCGAGTCATCAAAATAATCAATATAATTTGGTATTGGATATTTAAATATTTTTTCAGCTTGATTCATAATCTAGTATGTAATTATAATACTTTCCCCTGATGAACTCGTAGAGTGAAAATGACCTGAATCATGATGTAATGCATGATCGTCATTATGACCGTCAGGATGTTCTTCCCAATAATTCTGGGTATTCTTCTTATTTTCCTCTCCTAATTTAGTTTTACGTGTAGTCCTTTGCTTAGACTTCATACTTTCCCAGTTTATTCCTCTACTAGTGTAGTTCAATCTTTCTAAAGGAATGTCTTCTTTTAAATACTTTGGAATAGCAGCATGTTCTTTTGCTTTTTGCTTTGCTTCACTTCTAGAAGTTGCATGATACGTTTTTGTAAGCTCAAACGGATCCACCCAACCATTAGAATCCCCAACATAATTATAGAACCCATATTCACCACTCAGTAGTCCAATCGGGTCTTTTGAAATATACCGTCCATCAAGATCATCATACCACCTAAATCTATTGTAACAGAGTTGGATATCATCATCATATACCTGTCCTTGAAAACGTATGTTACAAAAACCATCTTTACCTACAATACTACGAACTCTTCCGTTTAAATCCAATTCTTGTTCCCATATTTTTTCACCTGTACTGGTGTATGCTTGGGTTGGTGTTCCTAGATGGTCGGTTATTATAGCATATTGCTTACCGTCTTTTATTTTTCCAGAAGGAATAAAAGAACCTTCATCAAATATTCAAGTAATCTTATGGTGTTTAACTATACGCTTTTAAAAACTGTTATAACCAAACTAGGCATTCCACTAAAAAACCACAACTTGCGCTGTGGTTTTTTGTTTTTAGTATTATTTGTTAAAATTACTCGTGCTCGGCACTAGTTTAAACTAGCGAGAGCAGGTGTTCTTAGTTTTATATAAGCTGATGCTTTTACTTATATCTGTAAGATATTTATAGTTTTTTAACTGACTTGCTAAAAGCCCTCCTGTCCTATTTTTGATAATTTCTATCTTTTTTTCGTCATTATCATTTCTTATATGATATTCAAAAAACAGCGAATGTTTATCAATGAAATCTTTAAAGAATAAATAATTAGAATCAAATAAAAACTCTTCTTTATCATAAAAACTTACCTTAATAATGCCCAAATCAGAATCCTTTAATGGTGTATTATTCTTTATTGCATCACAAATTTCTTTTTGAAAATGAGTAATCATATTGTCTGAAAAATTTGTTTTTAAATTATAATATAAAGCCATAATTTTAATATTTACAATCCTCCGAAACCTAATCTTTTAGCAAATACAAATAATCCTCTTTCATTTCTTAAAACAGGTGAATTACCACCTGCTTCCATTACATCTGCTACATGCGTCAAACAACTGTTTTCAGTTTCTATATAAAGACCTAAATCGCCCTTATTCATTAAATCTTTTTGTTTAACCATTGCATTTTCTGCATTAGGTATTTCAATAGTTTTACTGTTTGCTAATTTACTGCTAGGACTATATATATCTGCATCCACAATTCTTGTAGAACTTTTATCCGGAGATGTTATAACTTGATGAGTATGTAATTTCTTTCCATTAAATTCTATTTCAATAGAGAAATGTCCTGCTCTCCCTTCTCCATGAAACTGCCTTATCGTTGCCTTACCTTTTTTAGAACAATCTAACCCAAAAACATCAACCCACGTATTACTATCTTTTACATACGCATACAAATTCGGGTTGTTACCCAATAACCCAATCGGGTCTTTTGAAATATACCTGCCATCATCAGGATCGTAATAACGAAACCTATTATAGGCTAATTCAATCTCTTTATCATAGTATTGCCCTTGATATAGAAAAGGGCAGGGTGCATTACTACCATTAATTACTTTTCCGTTTAAATCTAAAGAACGTTCCCATACTTGCTCACCTCCCTCATCATACATTTGTGTAGGTGTGCCTAAATGGTTAGCTAAAATACTAAATTTTTTGTTGTCTTTTATTTTTCCAGAAGGAATAAAAGAACCTTCATCAAATATCCAAGTAATCTTATGGTGTTTAACTATACGCTTTTAAAAATCGTCATAACCAAACTAGGCATTCCACTAAAAAACCACAACTTGTGTCGTGGTTTTTTGCTTTTAGTATTATTTGTTAAACTTACTCGTGCTCGGCACGGAATACAATTCCGCCCTAGCGGGTAATTATTGGCTTTAATTATTATAAAATTCATTGAATATTAATTTCAATTCACCTATCTCTTTAAACTCTTGTCGCTTTAACACATTAAACTGTTCCGATTCAATTATTATAGATTCATACACACAGCTAAAATCATCCCAAACAGTAAATCTTTTAATTTCAATATCATTTTCAAAATCAATAACAATGCTCTGTTTATCAATGTCTTTTGGAGATTCTTTAATATCTTTTTTATCTATTGGGAAAGTGTCAGTTACCCAGTTTTTAAATTCTTTTAACCACATATATATTAATAATTATTATCCACAACTTATTTTCTTAATCTTTCCATCAATCTTTTCAGCTTTTACATTAATGTTTTCAACTTTGGGTAATTCAGGTACAGGAATTCCTTTCTTTTTTGCTAAACGACCTTCTAAAGAATTTGGACCTATTATTTTAGCCCACCCATCATTGGTTGGAACTAATGTGCTTTTAGGAACATCAAACTCAACATATTTAGTACCATTTTTGGCTTGTTTACCAAAAGCATCAATATTAGCTGGGGAAGCTACATGTGTTGTTCCTGTAACACTCTCAATAACTTTATTTGTTGAAAGCATTTGATCCAATTCAACTTGGGACATCCAACGCCCAACGGGAATCATTTCTAACCCAAAAACATCAATCCAACCATTAGAATCCCCAACATAATTATAGAACCCATATTCACCACTCAGTAGTCCAATCGGGTCTTTTGCAATATACCGTCCATCAAGATCATCATACCACCTAAATCTATTGTAACAGAGTTGGATATCATCATCATATACCTGTCCTTGAAAACGTATGTTACAAAAACCATCTTTACCTACAATACTACGAACTCTTCCGTTTAAATCCAATTCTTGTTCCCATATTTTTTCACCTGTACTGGTGTATGCTTGGGTTGGTGTTCCTAGATGGTCGGTTATTATAGCATATTGCTTACCGTCTTTTATTTTTCCAGAAGGAATAAAAGAACCTTCATCAAATATCCAAGTAATCTTATGGTGTTTAACTATACGCTTTTAAAAATCGTCATAACCAAACTAGGCATTCCACTAAAAAACCACAACTTGTGTCGTGGTTTTTTGTTTTTAGTATTATTTGTTAAACTTACTCGTACTTGGCACAAGCATGATGTTTGCGCTAGCGAGGGATTTTTAAAGTTCTAATTCTTCTTTTAAAAATTCTAATTCTTCTTCTAATAAATGACATATTTCATTATTAATTATATCTTTTTTTTCTAAAGAAATCTCTATTTCATTTATAAGGTTTATTAATTCTGTGTCATCATCTTGATTATAAGTATAGATTTTAAAAAATAGAGGTATAACTTTTTCATTATTAAATGAACTTTTTATTTTATTAAAATTAAATTTCGAAACATCCTTTAATATAATGTAATGCAATTGCATTTTGTCATCGAATAAAGCAAATACATTTTTTGAGAACATTTTGTAAATCAAAGAAGAGTTAATCAAATTATCAAGTGTACTATTAGTGTAGGAAAAAATAATATCATCTTTGTACAAAAATTGACAATGGTTATTTAAAATCTTATTTGTATTAAATAACGATTCCTTAATTACAAAAGGCTGAATGCCTTTAGGAATGGCAGCTAAGATTTGGGGTTCTTTTTTTAAGACTTTCGAACCTACATTATGTAATAATTGAATTTTGATACTACATATATTTTCTGATTCGTCTACTCCAAAATAATCTTGGATATCTCCTATGTATTTTTTAGGTAACCCCCATTCAATAATAAAAGTTCTATCTATTATCTTATTCATTTTATTCTATTTGGATAAGAGCGTTTCTATTTTGTAAATTACTTAAATTAACAGCATTTCCATCCATGTCAGATGCACCATAGCTAGTAATCAACTTATTTTCTTTAGTATTTACAACTACAACATCTCCATCTTTATGGAAAACTAGATTGGTATTGTTGTTGTGGTATAAAACGGCATCAGGATCATCAAGAACTTCTTTCATTCTATCTTTACTCATACCGTGCTTATCTAAATGCCCATTACTTGCTTCATCTAATGATCCATTTTTACGGTATTTGTCAAGTTTCTTTTTCCCTCTAGCGTAACTTTTAGATAGACCTAAAATATCAGTATAAGTATTCGGATCCCCAACATAATTATAGAACCCATATTCACCACTCAGTAGTCCAATCGGGTCTTTAGAAATATACCTGCCATCATCAGGATCGTAATAACGAAACCTATTATAGGCTAATTCAATCTCTTTATCATAGTATTGCCCTTGATATAGAAAAGGGCAGGGTGCATTACTACCATTAATTACTTTTCCGTTTAAATCTAAAGAACGTTCCCATACTTGCTCCCCTTCCTCATCATACATTTGTGTAGGTGTGCCTAAATGGTTAGCTAAAATACTAAATTTTTTGTTGTCTTTTATTTTTCCAGAAGGAATAAAAGAACCTTCATCAAATATCCAAGTAATCTTATGGTGTTTAACTATACGCTTTTAAAAATCGTCATAACCAAACTAGGCATTCCACTAAAAAACCACAACTTGTGTCGTGGTTTTTTGCTTTTAGTATTATTTGTTAAACTTACTCGTGCTCGGCACGGAATACAATTCCGCCCTAGCGTGGTTTTTTAAGTTTTCCACCAATCTTCTTTCATAACAAACATTTCGGTAAGTAATAAGTCTTTGGGTAATTGATCTACATAATCCAAATGACTATACTCTTCAGGAACATTATAACCGACTCCAAAATCTTTGTTTACCATTAATGTACCGTGTAGAAAAATTTGATATTCACTTTTTTTAATAATTTGATCAACTGTCATATTTGGATAAAAAATGTCATTATACCGACCTTCATATCCATTAGAACAGAATATAGCTTTAACTATTCCTTTAGTTGAAGCTACTATTTTGATTATACCTTTATCAATTATATATCTAATTACAGGTACCGGATTGTTACTGAAATCCTGTATATCTAATTCATAACCTTTTGTGTACACTTCTGATAGAATATCATCTATCGTATTTCCAATATGTATCCCCGCTATAGACTTGCCGGATACAATTTTTTCTTTAAAATTTATCATTACATTGGATTCATTAAAACTTTATCCACAAATACAGGGGAGTCAGTTATTTTATCAAAATTTTCAAATCCCTTTGGACCTACTCTACCATATATAACATCTTGTCCTTTTTCAATTTTATAAACCTTCCAATAGTCTGTTTTATGGATATTTGATTGAGGAGCAACCGCTCCTGGATGGTAATCAAGTATATATGTATCTCCTGATTTTGTTGTTCTAGTAAATACAGTATGTTGAATTTTATCAGGGAATGCTGCTTGTGGATTTGACTTAGTCCAGCCTTGCTTGATTAAGTCAGCTTCTAAATCAGAGGCTTTTTTTCCAGAAAGTTTCTCCAAAATTCGATTTGTAATATTTAATTTCTTGTCGAATGCCTTCTTTCCATAAGTCTTAGCTAAGCCTAATGCATCAATTTCAATATTCGAGTCTCCAACATAGCTATAAAAATTTGCTTCTCGAGATTCAAGTCCAATCGGGTCTTTTGAAATATACCTGCCATCATCGGGATTGTAATAACGAAACCTAATTATAGGCTAACTTTATTGCTTACTCTTACTCGCCACTAGCTACAAATTAACAGTAGCAAAGGTTATAATTTTTTTAAAGTCGTCATAAATCATACTTTTCTATTTCTATTAATTTTTTAATATAATTTTAAACCCTGTAACGTAATTATATTCATTATAAAAGACGATAAAATTTTCAGAGATATACTTTCCTATATACTTGTCTTTATTAGATAATAAAACCATAAAGCTTTTATTATTTTTATCTTTTATAGTTCGTTTTTCGGATGTATAATTTAAACTTAATGCATCATAAATATCTTCTTTTATTACTTTTAAGTTATAAAAAACATTGTCTTCCTCTATAAAAATAGGCGGAAAATCATCTACTATATCATAATGAGATAAATCCAATCCAAAATTAATATTTTCAATAATATAATTCTCATTTAAAAGAATTAGAATTTGACCTCCTATGGAAAAAAAACTCTCTCCTTTAAAAGATGTATTTTTACTTTTCACTTCAATTTCACCTAGTTCTGTAAGAAAAGAATATAATTTACCTTTGTAGTCTGATTTTTCAAAATTAACTCTAAAAGAAGTATTCTTATCTAAAGAACGATCTCTATTGTCAAAATCTATTTTTTTTAATATATTGTCATTCAGTATGTTATTTAATCCTTCTATTGGCGAATTTCCTAAAAAAATAACTGTATAATCAAATGAGGCATATGTTAATCCTTTTTCATCACAAAAGAAAGTCATATATTCTGAATAAACTAAACCTAAAGGAATAGTCCCTTTCATTCTATAAGTATTCTCCCAGTCTTTTAAATTAGTAACATTAAGAACTCTTTTCGTTTTAAAATGTATTTCGTCTTTACCTCTTCTAGTCTTAAACCTTATTTTTTTATTTGCAAAATATTTTAAAAATTCAACAACAGATTCAGTCAATTTATATTGCGCTTCTTCATATAATTTTAATGATTTGTTAAATGAATTATTATCTATCAACTCATCTAAATTTTCAATTATTAAACTATTCTTT
The DNA here is from genome assembly GCF_900119795.1 of Tenacibaculum maritimum NCIMB 2154. Lineage (NCBI taxonomy): Bacteria > Pseudomonadati > Bacteroidota > Flavobacteriia > Flavobacteriales > Flavobacteriaceae > Tenacibaculum > Tenacibaculum maritimum. Next base: position 2,928,968 of record NZ_LT634361.1, on the reverse strand, counting down.
TTTAGAAAATTTAGAGATTTTTTATTCAATTGGTTTTTTATGGTACCCATCTTCTACAGTTTTTGCATGGTTTTTTGATTGTTCCACTTTTGACGTCAATAGATACTTCTGTAAAATCAGGTAACTTACTCCCTGGATTATCCGTAAAAGCTTTATTATAAGCATCTACTTCTCCACAATTATTCACTTCCCATACTTCCCTTGTAGAATTAGGCAATGCATCATTTAAGCTTTTATGAATTTTTGTTGGTTTAGTACCACTATACCCATCATAAAGTCTTCCTGTTTTGATATGTGCTACTATAGTAATAACTGTGGGATGTTTCTTGTTTCCTCTTAGTTTATTAGCTTTTTCTATAGCTTTCTTTTTAGCACTAGCTTTCGCATCAGATATTTCTTTTTTACTATATGTTTTAGAAAGTCCAAAAATATCATTCCAAAAATTAGGGTCATCCACATAATTATAGAACCCATATTCACCACTCAGTAGTCCAATTGGGTCTTTTGAAATATACCTGCCATCATCAGGATCGTAATAACGAAACCTATTATAGGCTAATTCAATCTCTTTATCATAGTATTGCCCTTGATATAGAAAAGGGCAGGGTGCATTACTACCGTTAATTACTTTTCCGTTTAAATCTAAAGAACGTTCCCATACTTGCTCGCCTTCTTCATTATACATTTGTGTAGGCGTACCTAAATGGTCTGCTAAGATACTAAATTTTTTGTTGTCTTTTATTTTTCCGCAAGGGACAAAAGAATTTTCTTCAAATACCCAAGTTATTTGGTTGTATTTTTCTATGTAATCAGCTCGTTTACCTTCGTCTGTGTAATGGCGTTGTTTGTGTTGTTTCCACTCGTGTAGTGGTGTGTTGCCGTTCCAAACCCAACGGGTAGTGGTCTTTTTAAATTCTTTGCGTATTCTTCTGCCTAATGGGTCGTATTTAAAAGAAACCTTTTCCTTATCAGGTCGTATGACTTCTTGTAGCATACCAGCATCGTTCCATTTGTATTTCCAATGTTGGGTTTTGCTTTCAAACAGTCCCTTTTTCTTTTTGTATTTTTCTATTAAGTTTCCTACATCATCATATTTATAATGCCAGTTGCCTTTTTTTTCTAAACGGTTGCGGTAGTTATAAGTACGGTCCTTTTTATTAGGGCTATCAAATAGGTTTCCTACCTTATCCGCCGTTCGGTGCTGTACGGTTCCGTTGCCAAACTTAGCATAAGTTAAGTGCCCTGTTTTACTATATTGAAATTCCGTAGTTCCAGTAGCACTGTCTATAATACTTTGCAATCGGTCATTAACCCCCCAACGGTATTGGCGGTGGTGTTTGCGATTGCCTCCACCAGTTACCTGTTGCCCTGTTAATCGGCCTATATTGTCATAGCTACTTTGTTGGCTAATGCCCCCTAATAATTTTCGGTTGGTTTCAAGACCCAAGGAATCATATTCAAATTCACTTTGCCAGCCATTGGCTTGTTGTTTCGTAAGCTGTCCTAACGCATCAAACTCAAATTGCATATTGGCACCTAAGCTACTTTGTAAGCCCACACGTTGCCCTATGTGGTTATATTGATGAGTAATATGCACACCATTTACCGTTTCTTTAGTAATTTGCCCTAAAATATTACGCTCCAAACGTACCGTGGCATCTGAGTTGATAGCCTCCACCAATTGTCCGGCCGCATTATAATCATAGCTTACCGTAGTACCATCATGATAGGTAATTTCACAAACCTGTCCGTCTTTGGTATAAGTATATAGAGACGTACGCCCAGCAGGGTCATTTTTTTGAAGTATCTTTCCCGCTTTATCACGTTTATAATGCGTAATCCCTCGGTCAAATCCTTGCTCTTTAATAACATCCCCTACCTCATTTAAAGTAAACAAATAAGAAATATTATTTTCATTAACCAATTGTGTTAATTGCTCTTCCGTATTGTAAAAATAATCAGTTCTTCCACGCGCATCACTCCGAGAAGTTAGTTTCCACATTCCAGCATATTTATACTTCACAGTTTGGTCTTTGTCTTTATATTCCAATAAATTATCAATACCATCATAAGAAAGCTGTATGCAATTGCCATCAAAATCATGCACACCAATAACCCTACCAAGCAAATCATATGTTAAAAGCTGTTGCGCTCCTTTAGCATTGGTTATTTGGGTATTTCTACCCAAATCATCATACACAAAAGAAGTAGTAGCTCCAGTAGGGCTAATAACCTGTGCGAGGTTATAGTGTTTGTCATACTTTAAAAGAGTCGTATTTCCTAAGGCATCCGTAATCTGAGAAAGCAACCCATCTTTCCAATCTAATTGGGTAATAGCTCCATTTGGATTGCTAGTTTTTTGTAAATTTCCCTCCGAGGTATATGTACGTTTCCATACGCCGCCCAATACATCCGTAACCTGAGTAGGCAAATAAAGGTGGTCAAAATCTTCATATTCCAATAAAGTAGTTGCACTATTCGGAGCCGTTTCCTGCAATTGATTTCCACGCGCATCATAGTCATATAAAAAGCTAGCCCCTTCTGGGTCCGTTTCTGAAAGAAGTTCGTTATACGCATTATAACACCAAGTATGCTCCGCATCATTAGGATCTATACGTTTATATACCAGTCCGTTTTTATGATAATAAGCTTTTAGATGCCCCAAACTATTCTCTACCTTAGTAAGTCCTTCGTAAAATTGGAGCTTATGATTGTAAATATCACCATCTCCCCAAGTATGAATACAACGAGCCCCTGTAGTATTGCCATCATATTTAAAAAACCAACAAAGTCCGTTTCTCCATGTTTCCTGTACCATCAAATGATTTTTATAAGCAAAATGCATGGCATCTCCTTCGGCATTGGTTTGGCAAATCAAGTTTCCTTCCTCATCATAAGTATATGCAGCAATAATAAAAGTACTTTCATACTTTTCAGGATGCGGGGCATATATTTTTAAAATACGTCCTTCAGCATCGTTCACTACCTCCAATTTTCGGTGAGCACTATCTATTATTCTAGTAAGATGCCCTTGAGTATTATAGGTAAACTGAATACCAAAACCATTTTTATTAGCAATGGTTTCTATAAGATGTAAGTCTGCATAGGAATTTTCAGTAAAATAATAGAAAACACCTTCTTTTTCATTCCAAATACGATACCGTCCTTCGGCTGTTACCTGAGCTTCTAAGCGCTCTTGCCGATTGTATTGAGGCATTGCTATGCTAGGAATCGGAAAAGCAATGGGTCTTCCGTCATTCATACGCAATGATAAAATGCCTCTACTTTGGTCTATATGCAAGGCAATATCATATAGATGGTGCCAGCCATAGCCCAAAGGCCCTTGGTAGTCACTATTACTATAATAAGTACGTTCCCAAGAAATAGGAATTTGTCCAGGCAAATAAAAATCTTCCTCATCTGTAAAAAAGTTTCCAGTAGCTACATCCACAGGATGCCCTGTAACCGTACAAATAGCTTTATGGAGCATTTTACGCAGCTTTCCTGTCTTAATTTTTTGATGCACCTTAGTATGTAGTTTATCTGCCAATCCTTTCGCCTTTTTCTTATAAAACCTCCCTAAACTAGCTTTAAAGAGTTGTTTTATAGCAGAAACAGGATTCATAGGAGCAGGCACAGGGTTGGTGAGGATACTTCTAGCAGGAGGAATAGGGTTGATGACTCCTGTAGGCAAATACAAATTAATTTTAGCATCCTTATCCGTTTCTGTATTTTTACTAGGACGCAGGTCATGAGGAGATACAATTCCTACATCATTACAATTTAAATGCAAATGCGCAGGGCCTCCGCTTATAGGATCTTGGTCTGCCAATGTAAATAAGCTGCCCATAAAAGCATGACCAATATTCTTATCAACCATCGTAAAAGCAGGGTGAAAACCAGTTCCCATAGGAAAATGCGGAATGCTTTTAGTAGGAGTTCCAGCAACAGCTCTAGGTTGATAGCCTCCTATTTTTACCGTAGCTCCTAACATTCCTATCACCATAGAAGCAGCCATATGTCCTAAGTTAGCGGCTTTATTGGTGTTTAATGCTTGTTGCTCCTGTTCATTAGGAGCGTGTGGATTTTCAACTGCTGGAGGGGTAGGAGGCGCAGGAATGACGCTAGCAATTGCTGCGGAGGCAAAATCTTTTGCTCTAAATAGCATCCCGATATAAGGGTGTGGCATTGGAATAGGAGCTGGAGAAGGCGGAATGGTAACAAAATGAATGTCAATGCCCATTACAGGATCTAGTTGTTTGCTAATAGGCAAACAAGCAAGCCCTTGCATACCCAATGCACCTAACACGGGTAATAAAGCACTCTCTAAAGCATCATCTACAGCTCCTAAAGCTCCCATAGCTTGCATACCAGCCTCAGCAACGTTTAATGCTACAGCAGTAACTTTGGTAGGTGTAGATAAGGCATCATTATGGAGCACCTGTTCCGTATTTTTAGCAGTATCACCAAGCGCTGCTGCTTGTGTGCCTAATGAGTTATGGATATTACTACTTACTTGATCATAATAGTTACTGTTATCATAAGAAGTAGTTTTGTGTTGATTTCCAGTGGTTCCTTTTTTATGTGTTGGTATCTTTGTCATAACGTTTTTTTAAGGTTAGTTACTATGCCCCCAAGCAATTAATAAGCCAGCAGCAATGATAATAATAGATAAAAAAGCCATGAGAACACGGGCTATATTCCTACCAAAATAGTTGCTAATAGAAGCAATGTTAAAAAAGCCATTTCCTCCCTCTAACATCCAGTCAGCATCCATAATTACGGCAATAAGCATAATGCCACCAATACCAGAAATAACGAAGCCAGCTAGTGAAGGGTTGCTTCGAATATTGTTAAATAAGTTGTCAAAAAAAGAGCTAAATTTTTCCATATATGTTGTTTTTTAGTGCTGATAAGCAGTTTCTTTTACGGAGCTAGCTTTTCCGTATTGATGTATTTTTTCCATAAAATTTTCACCGAAATAAGGAGCTAGCTTTTCCTTCATTTCTTCATCAGAAAGCACCTTTTTACGTCCGTTCCAATAGTACAATATTTTAATAAGCCAAGGGTAGGTAGATTGTGTGCAACTTTCAGGTGTCATTTGATCTATCAAATAAAAAGCAGCCACCAGTTGGTGGAGTACTGCCTTCTTATCCCATCCTGCATCCATGGCTTTTTCAGCAAACAAACGTGTACTTTCACATTGCATGATGGCATCGTTGCATTTTTCATATGATTTGGCAGCGGTAAGGTAATCATTACAGGCATCTTCATGCTTCTTTAATAAACTAGCAATAGCACCTCTACCTAAAAGAGTTTGCCCGTACAATCTATATGCAGTAGCAGGCTCTATTCTGCCAATACTTAGCTTGCCTGCCTCTACCGCCTTATTTGCAAAGAAGAGGGCTTTTGGATAGTCTTTATATCCAATTTGATCGTTATAAAGAGTCGTATATACGAGTATTATTTGCCCTAGCCAATTCGCATCTTTCTGTAAATTATCACTAGCAATTTCTAAGCATTTTTTAGCAGAGGTATCCACCATTTTTTCATCCCTATTTTTTACAGCAGTCATCAATTTAGCAAGGTGTTTTCTATACCCCACTTCAGGAGCATTCGGATTTCCCATGGCGGCCATTTCTTCCACAGCACCGTCTATATCCAAATTAGGATGCATTGTATATACTTCTGTAGGATACCAAGCGGCTATTTTAGCAAATAGCGGATAGCTATCCGTATCAGCAATGCCAATACGAATATGAGATTCAAGTCCTTTTTCAAGAAGCTGTTTTAGCCAGCGATTGGCATTTTGTTTGCTAGCAAAAGGCATTTTTATAATAAAACTTACGACGGTATTTTTATCAGGAACCAATAAATTTGCCAAGGTATTTATGTTATTAGCAAAAAGAGCTGCGTGATTGCCTTTTTGAACTGCTTTTTTATCGGGTTCCCAAGGAATCTTTTCAGTAGAAAGCCCATCGGGTTTTTCTGCTGTGTTCCAAAGAGTAATGGTGTCATATAATTCATCTAATAAAGTACTTGAAAAGGATGCAAGAGTACTCCAAGGAGTTTCTAGTAAAAAAACAAGATCGTCTTGTTCTGTATCTAAAGCTAGCATGTATTCAAAGAAATCATTTATAAAAGATTGCTCATCATGTTGGGCATGAATACGAATGATATTTACTTTAGGAATTTGTGTTGCGATTGACCATTTTAATACTAATTCGTCAAAACGTTTTTGAATGGGGTTGTTCATGGTATTATTTTTAATATAGAAGCGATGTAAAATGTAGGACTTTTTGCGCTAATGAAAATATAGCTAGGTTGTGAGAAAAACTAAAATAGCACAAATTTACAAGCATAAGAAAAAGTGAAAACGACTTCATAATGTAGTTAAAAACCAACTTAATAATATACAACTTATAAATAGGAGGAAGGGGATGATACGCCCCCAAGTTTTTCCAAAGGTATTTCCAAAAAAATCGGCTTCGGGATTTTTTGCTGCGAGGGCATCCAGGGTGTTTTTGGTTTTAAAAAACATAAAAATAGCAACTAGGGTGATGATAATACCTAAGGTAAGCTGACTAGCCCATGTATTTTCTTGAAAAAAAGTTTTTAGATCCATTTACAAATGCGGTTAATTTAATTTAACAATAGTTCCTTCAATACTGGTAGTTGCTGATGACGATAAAGTAGCTTTGGATTGTCCATTAATAGCAACAGTTTGTGTACCTGATACCGCCACTTTTTTTCCGTTAATCGTACTTTTTCCTGCTTCGGTATTAAAGGTAGAATCGTTGGTTGCCATGCTGGTTGTTTGGCTTCCAGAAATACTAATATTGTCTCCTACAATCGCAATATCCCCATTACTCTTAAGCGTAATGCTTGAATTTCCTGTAGAAAGACTGATGGTATCATTGGCGGTCACAGAAACAGTATCTTTACCATTAAGAATTACTGTGTTTCCTGCTCCATCTTTTACCAAAATACTTCCTTTTTCGTTATCATCATCAAAAGTAATAGTACTTCCGCTACGAGTTGTAATGCTTTTTATTTTATTTTTAGAGCTGCCTCCTGCACCTGTTTGCCCATTGTATAAGCTTCCCATAACAAAAGGTCGGTTAGGATCATTGTATCTAAAAGAAATAAGTACTTGATCACCAATTTCAGGAATAAAAACAAACCCTCTATTGGCAGCAACCATATCACTACTACCACCATCAGGAGTTAGCACGCGTATCCACGCGCTTTTCATTTCTCCAGTTTGCCAGTGCATACGAACCTGTACGCGTCCTTTTCCATCAGGATCCTCATTGTCAATCACCGTTGCCATTTGCGTTTGAGCCAATGGAAAATGGATATTCGGTTCTGGAAGCGTCTTGATATCAGCAGGCAAGGCGATGATGTGATTATGATAGGCATTTCCTACATTAGCATTATGAGTAATTTCTGTAATGATATATTTACCATGTCTTTTGTTTGAAAAAGAGCCTTTTTTTTCAAAAATTTCTGAACGCAAATCAATAATACTACCAACAGTGAGCCCTCTCTTTTTTGATGTTATAGAAATATAGTTTGCATTGGCAAAAGCACTTTGTTGTTTTTTTTCTAAATAAGTATCTAAATCAGAGGTATTGCCAATTCGCATTGGAGAATAAGCATTGGTAGGATGCAAATACGTGTCTAGAGAAGCACTAAAAGCTAATTGCCCGAGTTCATTCAATCCCGCAGGAGTATCAGGACTTTGTGCGTTATATTGCTCATCAGCAAAAGAATTGTAAGAAAAAGATTCATACTTTCTGGCTTGTACTTGAACCCCTATTTGAATTTCGTCAATATCAATACCATAAACAAGCTCTATAGCATCCTCTTTTTCAGGTTTTCCAAAAAATAAGGTATCACCATCATAATAAAACCATTCGTGATATTGCTTCGCCAAGCGTTGTAAAAACTGAAAATGAGTTTCCATATATTGCGATTCGTACGTAATTGGAGAAGCATATTCAGGTTTCACACTAGCTGTTATTTTAGGGTGTTTGGCAGCGGCCTGTACAATAGTTGCAAGGTCTTTCTTTAGCCAAGATTGGAGGTGTTTCCCATTTTCTAAGGCAATGGTAGAAGAATACCCAGACAGTACAATTTGCCCATGATGCCCATTAGCATGGTGCAAACCAATATGGGTGATGATGCCTGTAAAATCTTTTTCATGAACACTAATAATAATTGTTTTGCCAAGCCATTCTTTAGATTTGTCAATAGTGTAAGCACCTTGGTTTTCAATAGTTTCTAAGTCAATGGTCATGGTAAAGGAATGATGGTCATTTATTTTTTGTTTTAAATAAATAGATTGATACCCCTTGATAAATTCTCCATGGATGCTTACTTGTCTGTTTTCAGATGTCATAGTTTTTTATTTTAATGATATTAGGCACTCATTTTTTAATAAGTTACACATTGTCATATGCAATGGTCGCATATATAAAAAATAGCCAATTTTTTTAATGAACTGTTTTTAACTGTTGTAAAATGGTATAGACAAGAGGTGAATACAAATTTTTTAGAAAAAGAGCTTACTTTTTCTAAGCATTACGCATCCAATAATAACAATTATACATGCAATTTTTTTTAAATCTCTTATCATCATAACAAACACTACACCAGCAATTTTTAATAGTATTTATGTCGTTTACACGACAGCAATTTTTTCAAAAAGCCTTCATATAAATGTTAGAGGAAGGCTTTTATAAAGTCGTAATTAAAAGGATATCCTTTAAAACTCCTTATGCCCTTGGCCAACGATTGTGTAAGGCGGCATTTCCTAAGGTAATTTCTTCTGCAGAAAAAACCACTTTAGTAGTCATTGGTATTTCGTTATTAACGTCTAACGTTTCTTTATAATATACAACATAAGCATTGTGAAACTCAAGCTCCTTCATTTTAGCATCCTCTTCCGTCTTTTTATAGGTAATTTTACCAGCTACTGGTTTAAATTGACTATTAAGCATTGCTTCTATAACAGTTGTATCTTCTGTAGATTCAAAAGAAATTTCTACCCTTCCACCTAAAATATTGGAAGAAGGCTTTCCTTTTTTATCTGTATTTCTACTGAACTCATGTTTGGAGTAAAGTACATCAAATTCTTTGCCTTCAAAAGTAAACACGGCTCTGAATGATCCCATAATATTGTTTTTTATAGATTGATAAAAATTTATTTTTTAAAAGCTCTTTTTAGAGGCTAATATACCATACAAAAAAGAGAACCCTCCAAAAACAAATTTTTGAAATTTTCTCTTTTTTAAACCCAAAGGCTTCTTCACTTTTGACATTATTTTATTTTGGAAGAAAGAGAAAGCACCTAAAATAGTGTCTAATATGTGTATAAAAGTACATTAATTTTTTAAAAACCCAAATATAAATAACTGTTTTTTAAAAAAATACCCACCTTAAAACTCCCATTTAGCAAAAGCCTCCATAGCAGGATAATTAGGAAGGCCTAAACGATGGTATTTTTGAGCAGTTTCTCTATTTCGTTCCTCAGCACGCATCCAAAACTCTCTCGTATCATCTCCTTGGAACATGACACCATCTTTTTGCGATTGATGGTAGAATATGGCGTGTCTCTTTTTTAAAATTTGATCAGGACTCATAGGAACTGCCATGTCAATTTCATGCATATCCCATTCATGCCATGCGCCTCTATATAGCCACACCCAACAATCATTCATAAAAGCTTGTGATTTTAGCTCTTTTAGAGATTCAAAAATAATATCTAAACATACCTTGTGAGTTCCATGAGGGTCTGCTAAATCACCAGCAGCATAAATTTGATGCGGTTTTATCTGCGTAATAAGAGCAGTCATGATAGAAATATCAGCCTTCGAAGCTTTGTTCTTTTTGATGGTTCCTGTTTCGTAAAAAGGCAAGTTTAAGAAATGAACTTGACGATCTTTAATTCCCATATATCTAGTGGCAGCAAGAGATTCACTTTTTCTGATCCACCCCTTTAGCTGTCTTATTTCTAAAGGATCAATAGTGTTTTCTTTTTTACAATGTAGCTGTGTAATTAACGCATCAACTTCTTTAGGCTGAGTACTTATTTTTTTTGCGATTTCAGCAAATTTCAAAGCTTCTTCATCAGATACAGCAATATTTCCAGAAGTTTGATAAGCAATATGCACTTCATGACCTTGTGATACAAGCCTGTCAAAAGTACCTCCCATAGAAATGACATCATCATCAGGATGTGGACTAAAAATAAGAATCCTTTTTTTCTCAGGAGTAGCGCGTTCGGGTCGGTTGGAATCGTCTGCATTTGGTTTCCCCCCAGGCCATCCTGTAATGCTACGTTGTAGTTTGTTAAACATTTCAATATTAAGGTCATAAGCAGCGCCTTCTTCCGCTAGTAAACTAGACATGCCATTATTGTTATAATCTTTGTCGGTTAAGCTAAGAATTGTTTTTTGAGTTTGCTCACATAGCCAAACAATCGCTTTGCTTTTTAATGAAGGAGTCCATTTACAAGGGCCAACTAACCAAGGAGTTTTATTTCTTGTAAGTTCACTACCCGCCTCTTTGTCTAGTATAAATGTAGTATGATGATGTTGTTGCAAATAAGTGGCAGGTACTTGTGATGATATTGGCCCCTCAATAGTGTCCTTTATAATTGCAGCTTTGTGTTGCCCCCATCCTAATAAAACAACTCTTTTTGCTGCTTTTACAGTAGCAATTCCCATAGTAATCGCTTTTCTAGGAACATTATCTACACCTAAAAAAGCACTGGCTGCATCGGTTCGTGTAATATGATGCAGTCGAATGGCTCTAGTACCAGAGTTATAATGAGAACCAGGTTCGTTAAACCCAATATGTCCTGTTCTACCAATTCCTAATAACTGAAAATCCAAACCTCCTGCTTGTTGGATCTTAAGTTCATAATCAATGCAATATTGACGAACTTCCTCCTTTGAAATCGTACCGTCTGGAATATTAATATTTTCAGCAGGAATATTTACATGATTAAACAAATGCTCATGCATAAAATAATGATAACTATGAATGCTATCTTTTTGCATAGGAAAGTATTCATCTAAATTAAAGGTAATAACATTAGCAAAGCTAAGCCCTTCTTCTTTATGCATTCTTACCAATTCTTCATACACTTTAATAGGAGAAGAACCAGTAGCTAAGCCTAAAACGCATGGTTGGTTTTGTTGCTGTTTGTCTTTAATAAGCTGCCCAATTTCTTGCGCAACGCTAATAGATGCTTCATTGGAATTATTAAAAATAACATTGTGTATTTTTTCAAAGCGAGTTTCTTCAAATTGACCTGCGGGTTTGTAGTTAATGTCTTTCATGTTTAGTAATATGTTGTGTGTTTTGGTGTTTTTTATACAAGAAGCCAACTGTATTAACCATTGGGCTAACCAATCAAATTGGCATCGTAGAGTACCTTTTTGTGATATAAAGCAATCTGTTAAAAAGAACTTCGTGCTAAAATAAATAAAAATGTATTATGTATAACATATTAATTACAATGAACTGATTTAAACTTTTTGCTTTGAAGCGAAAGTTTAGGATTTTTTGTCCTAATAAGTCTTTTTTGAGTGATATAGCCTTAGCTACGTTGTGAGAAAAAGTTAGAATTAGGGGCAAATAAGATAAATTAGCAGGCATCAAAAAAAGTTTAAATCATTTTATGATATAAAATAATATGAGTTTTACGTAAGAAGCTATGTTTTATGCTAGTATAAAAGCAGCATATTGAATATGTTAGGATGTTTGATATACAATAAGCTAAAAAGATAGTGCTTACGATTTCTGATACTAAAATAATCGAAATTTTCTGTAATCTGGAGGTTCTTATCAAAGAATTTGAATTTATTTGAACAAAAAATAGCATTTCAAACAGTTCTCTGTTTAAAAAGATGTTGAATTGCCTAATAAATTTGGGACAAATTTATTAGGCAATTCAAGCAACAAGGCATTAGGATCGTGCAACAAGGCATTAGGATCGTGCAACAAGGCATTAGGATCGTGCAACAAGGCATTAGGATCGTGCAACAAGGCATTAGGATCGTGCAACAAGGCATTAGGATCGTGCAACAAGGCATTAGGATCGTGCAACAAGGCATTAGGATCGTGCAACAAGGCATTAGGATCGTGCAACAAGGCATTAGGATCGTGCAACAAGGCATTAGGATCGTGCAACAAGGCATTAGGATCGTGCAACAAGGCATTAGGATCGTGCAACAAGGCATCAGGATGGTGCAACAAGGCATCAGGATGGTGCAACAAGGCATCAGGATGGTGCAACAAGGCATCAGGATGGTGCAACAAGGCATCAGGATGGTGCAACAAGGCATCAGGATCGTGCAACAAGGCATCAGGATGGTGCAACAAGGCATCAGGATGGTGCAACAAGGCATCAGGATGGTGCAACAAGGCATCAGGATGGTGCAACAAGGCATCAGGATGGTGCAACAAGGCATTAGGATGGTGCAACAAGGCATTAGGATCGTGCAACAAGGCATTAGGATCGTGCAACAAGGCATTAGGATCGTGCAACAAGGCATTAGGATCGTGCAACAAGGCATTAGGATGGTGCAACAAGGCATTAGGATGGTGGAACAAGGCATCAGGATGGTGCAACAAGGCATCAGGATGGTGTCACAAGGCATCAGGATGGTGCAACAAGGCATCAGGATGGTGTCACAAGGCATCAGGATGGTGCAACAAGGCATTAGGATGGTATCGTAAACTAATACTCCATATACTGTCATAAAAAAGTTTCAGAATAGCACCCAATATAAAGTTAAAAACAACTGTTGCAATTGTATGGTTATTGAATTATAGATGAATAGGAGCTAGATTTAAGTGTGAAAAGAACCGTTAAAAGTTGGCAAACCAACCAACCGATACAACAACCGAAGCAGTAAAAGAGAAAGAAACAAACAAAAAAATAGCGAAGAGGTCTATCTACTTATAAAATATAAAAATCGTAAAGGTTTTCTGATACAACACATTCTGTCTAATACTAGTAACTTTCAATAAAAAGTATGTTACTTAAATCAAATCATTAATGATGCCAACACCATAAAAATGATTGGCTAATAGGTTTGGAAATACTAAAAAAATAAAAATCACTATCACTAATTTTGCAGAATACCAACCACCCATAGTAGAAGTCTCTGGAGAAAAACTAACAAAAACTATTGCAGTTGAGTTGGATATAAGAAATTATAACTAATTAATTTTTAAGTTGTTGTTTGTTAATTGTTAATGTGGTGTATAATTAGCCACTACTTTTTGTAACAATTGCTATTGCCGTAATAAATAGACCTTTTAAATAAAGAAAAGAGAGAAGCCCCTGTTTTTTAGGCGTTATTCTAGGTTGAAAACATGTAAATAGCCGATGGTTAGTAGGAAGTATCAAGCTCCTGTTAACATCAAGCGGTACTTTTACTAAAAGAAAACAAAGCCATAGCATGATACTACGGCTTTATTATAAAAATAAATACAGTAATTTAGCGAGTACCAGAAGGCTTTTCAGTAAAGATAAAACTGAATAAGTATCCGAAGCCAAAGCACGAAACCACTCCAAAGAAAGAGTACATCAAAAAATTAATTTCCGTAAAATTACTAACATACCATATCAAAATAGCACTACAAAGTAACCCTAGTAAAGTACCTTTTGCCGTTGCTCTTTTAGTAAGCATCCCTAAGAGAAACATTCCTCCAAGTCCTCCAGTAAACAGACCTAAATAACGATAAAATTGATCCCAAAGAGATTTAATATTTGAGCTAGCCATCCAAAGCGCCAATAAAACCCCTAAGATACCAGTAGCAACAGTAACCATTCTAGCTATTTGGAGCAATTTTACATCACTTACATTAGGCTTAAAGTGAGCATAAAAGTCATTACAGTAAGCCGTAGATACAGAGTTAAGGCTGCTACTAATACTAGACATGGCAGCAGAAAAAATTCCTGCAACTAATAACCCTGAAACCCCTATTGGTAGCTCATGCACGATATACCAAGGAAAAATAGAATCGTTATTAGAAATAGCAGGAGACAATGCACTAGGCATTTCACTATAAAATATAAAAAGCAATGTTCCTATACCAAAAAAAATGATACTAGCAGGCAACGTAAGAACGGCATTGGTATATAGTGTTTTTTGAGAATCCTTTACATTAGTACTTGTTAAAAAACGTTGCACGATGGTTTGATCTGTTCCTTGCGTAACCATAGCAGATGCCAACCCACCAATAAGCACCACCCAAAAAGTAGCTTCTGTAAAATCAAAGTTGGTATTAATAACATTGAATTTGTTTTTTTCTGAAGCATACCTAATCATATCATTAAAAGAAGCCTCTGTATGAAGTAGAATCCATACTACAGCCAACACACTTCCTCCAAGAAGAACAATCACCTGCATTACATCCGTCCATATAACAGCTTCTATTCCTCCAAAAGCAGTATAAAATATACATAAGAACCCCATAATCAAAATGCTAGCTTCTACGGGAATCCCTGTAACAATTGAAATGGCTAAAGAAGGAAGTAATAATATAATTCCTATTCTTCCTAATTGAAATAAGATAAATGATAAACTACCAAAAGCCCGAGCAGTATAATTAAATCTGTCCTCAAGGTATTCATAAGCAGTTTTTATTTTTAATTTATTAAAAAAAGGAATAAAGATAAAGGCAATTACAGGGGTAATTAAAATAGCGGTAATATTAAGAAAAAAGAAAGCCCAATCAGTAGTAAATGCCTTGGCTGGAATAGCCATAAAAGTAATTGCACTTAACAAAGTTCCGAATACGCTTAACCCTGATGCCCACCAAGGAACACGACCGCCACCAGTAAAATAATCATCAGTAGATTTTTGCTTTCTAGCAAAATAAAGCCCTATCAAAACAGAAATGAATAAATACAAAACAAGAACGCTGTAATTTATAAAACCGAAAGCATGTTCGGTATCTGTAATTTTAAATTGTTGCACCTTTGGAGTACGAATTCCAGGAGAAATTTCTCCTGAAATGATAGTAAAATCATTGCCACTTTTAAAAGAAAGCGCAGTAACAGGTAGCTTGGTGGCAAGGCTATCATATACAAACCACTTTTTAGTAATAGTATTATAAGCTAAAATATTTTTAGAAAAACCAGGATGATTGTTAAGAATGGTATTTTTTTGTTGCTGTAGCACCGTAGCCAAACTATCATTAGGAACTGTTTTTAATTGCAATGCCAAATTTTCTAATCTATCAAACAGTACCTCGTCTCCTCCACCATATAACACCACTCCCATGGATCCAATAGCTGCTGCGGATGCTCCCATCAATACGTTGGTTTTTCCGTCAATTACAATATCTCCTTCATTTTTCCAAGTATGTTTTTTTAAGTCATAAGACAAATAATTAGTAAGTGTTTGTGATTTTTTTCCAGCAACTTGATTTCTTCCACCAAATACAAACAGTTTTTTAGAGGTAGATGTTTCCTGAGCAACAGCACAATGAAGAGCTCTTGGCAACCCGGGGAAATCCACTAGTTTTTCCCAACGTTTTTTATTTTTAAGGTCCAGTCTGTAAAAAGAATTGGTACTTCTATGCATATTTTTACCCCCCATAACATACACATAGCCATCAACCAAAACAGCAGCGGTATAAGCTAGCGGTTCGGGTAAGCTTGGATACGCTATAACCTTTACCTGATCAGAAGCAGGAGTATAAGTAAGTAAGAAAACTTTATTACTTGTAAAAGTAGCATTATTTCCGCCAATAGTTAAAATGCCGTCTTTAGTAGAAACAGCAGCAGCATAGGCTAGAGGAATGGGAAGCTTTGTTGCAGATTGTTTCCAAACGTTATTTTTGAGTACGTAAATATTTTTATACCAAACTTTTTTGCCCCCTTCCCAAGGCAATCCGTTAGGAAAGTTAGCTCCTCCAGCAGCTAAAATAACACCGTTATGAGTGCCGCCTAGCATTCCCGCATAACCTAGTGATTTAGTTCCTTTTTTTAAAGCAGGTATCTTAGGAAGATCTGTAATTTTTAATTTAGCTTGTCCAAAAGATGAAATAAAAGATAAAAAGATAAGAGTTATCGTTACTATATGTTGAATTTTCTTCATTTTAGTCAGGTTGATTAGTGATTAAGGAGTTTTTTGAGGTTCCAGTTACCATCATTTTGCGAATATAGTTATAATTTTAAATGTATTATGTATAACATAATGGTATTTTTATAGGTTTTATAAGGGAAAGAAAAGGTATTTTATAACCGTATGATAAAAGAAAGAGGAGCGGCGATAAAGCGTTGCGCCAAAACGATTGCGATAGCAGGTCTTTTTCTTTAAGAAGAAGTTTTTATTGAAGATCTTAATAAGATACTCTGTAAGTATAAAAAAGCGAACCTCCATGGAGGTTCGCTTTTGTTTTTTAGTTGAAAGTTATTCTACTTACGAATTGCTTATTATTATTTGTTATATGCAATATATATACGCCTGAATCCACTCCTTTAAAAGAAAGTGTTTCAGAGAAGTAAGACGAAGTATTTTTATAAAGTTTCTCTTCAATAAGCCTACCGTTCATGTCTAATAATTTAACGGATATATTACCGATACCCTCAGTTTTAAATCCTAAATTAAAAGTACCTTTTGAAGGAATAGGGTATAAGCTAAAATTATCAAAAGAGTAGCTTTTAGTACTTGCTGTTGGTTTTTTAATAGCAATGGTATAATCTTCAATTTCTCCATAAGAAAAGGTGCCACAAGCAGTTGGAGCTCCAGAATTAGCTTGAGTAGCCTCCTCTGTTTTATAAGCAACTCTAAATCGAGTAGGCCCCTCAATTGCCGAAGTAGGGATAACGAGTCCGTTGCTAAATTGATAAGTATTTGAAGTATAAGTATCCGATGACCAGTTTTCCATATTTTCCCCTTCATCATTAAAATCTCCATCGCCATTAAAATCAGCCCAAAAAGCAACAAACTTTCTATCATTGCTAGTATTTGTGGTTGTAAAGCTAATTCTGTAGGTAGTACCTGCATTCAAACTAGGTATTGCAATAGCTGTTTGGTCATCATAACCAACTTCTTCAGAAGCATTATCTAACAAGGTGCTTCCAGTACCAGTATGATCTATAATTTGCAAACGAGTAATTCCTCCTGAATTCGGATTCGGGTTTGTAGTAGATTTACAATAAGATAATGACTTAAAAGTATCTGTATTATCCGTTAAATCTTCTAAGGAGAAACGTTTAAAACGCAACCCTTTTGTACTAGCTACTTCATATAAAACGCCTATTTTACCATTGTCAAGTACTGTTAAACAAGAGTAACCGCCTCCGCCAAATTGATATAGTTTTGAATACGCCCAAGTTTGTCCTTCATCGTAGCTAATTCTTACCGTATTGTTAGACCTAGAAGAGGTACTTGCAGGATTAGAAAAAAGCAATCGGTTTTTGTCATATCCATCCAAGGTAGAAGTATATCGTATGAGGTTACCTTGCACATAAGGATCTATTAACGTAGGCGCTGCTACAGGAGCTGTCCATGTAGCACCAAAATCAGCAGTATAACTAATTGCTCTAGCGTTGTAACCTAGGCTATTTCTAGAGTTCATCATTAACCTACCATCATTTAATTCTTCGATAGTATTTTCATTGAAGTTACCAACAGTAGTTCCAGCACTTCTTTTCCATGTAACTCCATGATCTGTACTGTATATAAAAGCCCCTTTTAGTCCTGAAGCACTGCTTGTAGTTGAAATCACAATAGGAATTAATAAAGTACCATTACGCATTTGTATCCCTCTACCAGCGCCTGCCCAAACAGCTAGCTCTGTAGGTTTTTTTACAGCATCGGTAATATCAATGTAATCAGACCAAGTGAGGCCATCATCATCGCTATATACATACCTAGTATGAAAAGAATTCGGGCTAGAAGTATCAGGATCTGCATGGAAAATGGTTTTATGGAGTGAGTAAATATAGAACAAGTATATTCTTCTTGTAGCTTTATCTACTACTGTAGAAGCATCTCCACTATGACTTGTAATGGCGGTAATAGAAGGTCCCCAAGTATTTCCGTTATCTGTACTTCGTCTTAAAACAATGTTTACATCAGCAGGAACATCAGCGGAATTTTCCAAACGTTCATCAGCAAAAGCCAATAAAGTCCCTTTATTACTTGTAATCAACGAAGGAATTCTGAATGTATGAGGCGTACCACTTGTAGAAAAAGGAGTTCCAGAGCTTACAAAAAGATCTTTTGTAACCTCGGGAGTAATTGAAGGAGGAACTGCTGATATGTTTAAAGTGATATCCTCCACTTCACCATTTGCTATGGTATCACAAGGTAAAGGATGGCCCGAGTTTGTAGCAATAGATTCAGACTTTAACATTACGCGTAATCGGGTGTCTCCTATACTAGCAGTGTTAGGAATTGTAAGGTGTTCATAAGTTACAGACCCAGCTCCAGTTGTTTTTTCATCTCTAATGATTTGCTCTCCAGCATCATCGAAATCACCATCTTTATTAAAGTCTGCCCAAACAGCAACATAAGTCCTGTAAGCAGTACTATTATCCTCAATATTTAAAGTAAGTGCGTAATCCAACGTTTGGATTACAGAGCAAGTATATTGCGTTCTATCTGCATACCCTTCATTGCCAGAAGTCCACCCAAAAACTTGACTACCTCCTTGTTCATTTATTTGCAACCTACTTATATAAGCTTGAGAAGAGGGCGTTATAGTAGGTTTTCCACAGTAAGGAAGAGAGGCAAATTCTACGATATAATCCTCTATTTCGCCATTTGTAAAACTATCACAAGGATTGGATGCTGAGTTGCTAGCTTTAAGCGCTATTCTCATTCTTGTTTTTCCAGGAAGCGCATTTTCAGCAACTTTTTTATTAGAAAATAATAAATCAGTATTCGTATAGGAATTAGATCCCCAGCCTAAAAACAACTCATCAGTAGGATGAAATACACCATCTTGATTATAGTCAATCCATATATCTAAACGTTTTGGGGCCAAAGCGGTTGGATTTCCTGCACCAATATTAAGTGTATAATTTTCTCCAGGAGTCATTTGTATGATTTTAGAAGTATGATCTTCATAACCTACATTACCCGAAGAAACATCAAAGGCTGGGGAAGTATTAAATTTCACATAGTCAATAAACACGGCATTTGAAGAAGCCATTGCATTAGGAGTACAGTAGGTAACATGGTCTGTTTCTGTCATTCCTTTGGTAAAACCAACAGCCCCCACTTTAGTATTAGCATCTACAATCCAAGGACCTCTGTAAGGTATTGAAGTAGCAGGGTAGTTGTCATCCAAAATATATGTTAATTGATCACTATTTGAGATATCTCGCCCAGAAAACGATAAACGCACTCTTTTAGGATTTCCACTAACAAGTTCTATTTCTGAGATAGCAGAGGTTCTAGTTTTATTGATAGCAAAAGCATAATCTTTAATAGCATAAGTGTTACCATTAATAGTTAAATCAGGTTGAATTTCCACATTTTTATCAAATTCTATGACCAAGCTATTGGCAGATTCACGTAAAACTTTTACCAATTTAGGAGCTTCATAGTTAACGGTGGCGCCGTAAAAGTCATACGCTGCTAATTTACTGATCCAATTCGCTAAAGACTTATAAGCATGTTCATGATAATGACATCCATCTGTTAAAAAGTAGTTTCCATCAGGTTGTTTTGGATCAGGAGAAAAACCATGACGGGTAAGTATTCGTGTATTTGGAGTTGCTGCTACAAATTGTCTTTGAGCCTCTCTAATTGTTTGGTGTCCATTTGAAGAATTACATCCTGGAGGGGTTTGTATTAAGTAGAATTTATTGAAATTATAATCGGACTTCAAAGAATTATACAATTGATTTAAAGCTGTTTTATAAGCAGCAGTAGTATCTCCAGCATTATTTTCGCCTTGATCCCAAATAAAAGCTTTTACCGCATCTTTTAATCCAGAATTTTCTAAACGATACTGTAACCTTCCATAAGGTTTATCAAGATCATTATTGGTAGTTTTTTGATAAAAAGAGATCGCACCGCCTCCTCCAGCTCCGTTGATGATAGCAATAGGAACATTTTCAGAGCTTACTAGATGGATTCCTATATTAATACCCAAAACACCAACCATTCCGTTACCAACATACTCGCCGTTAAGAAGGTTAGGAGCTTTTCCACGAGCTAAAAACCAATCTGTATTGGAAGCTTCTGGTTGGATTGCTGGTTTATTATACACATGCATTGCCCCTATAGTTCGTACCCATTTTGCGCTTGCAGGAAGGTCTTGATCGTTATAAGCATTATCGTAGTCAATTGCCCAAGCATTTGATTGTCCGTTTATGACATATACGTCACCAGCGGTAATGTGCGTACTTTTTTTAACAAGTGTTTCAACGCCAGCAGTAGATTTAGCAAATAGTTCTATGGAATAATCATGTAAAATAGCGTCAATTTCTACGGTAAATGAAAAGTTAGTTTGAGCCTCCATGGCAATTCTAGAAACAATTCCATTAGGCCTGTAAACTTTCGTAATTAGACTATCAACAGCATTGGTAGCAGTTCCTGCAATAGTAACCAAAGCTTTATTATTAGCTCCTCTAGGATATAGTTGATATTTTTTAGGAAAAGCATTCAGTATAATAGGAGTCGATTCGTTTGTAGTTACTGAAACTTCATTGGTTGGATTTGCAACTCCTCCAGAATTATAAGCCTTAACCACATAATAATAAGTACTGTTTAAGGAAGTACTAAGATCTGTATATGTAGTTGTATCGGCAGGTACTTTAGCTATTAAAGTATATCCAGTTCCATTAGTAGTTGATCTATAAATTTCAAAGCCTAATTCAGTAGTTGCATTATCTTTCCAAGAAAGGTTTACAGAATTACCAAAGTTAGAAGCTGTTAAATTAGAAGCGGCGTTAGGTACTGTTGCTTTCATATAAGAATCTGCTCCAGAGGTAAGCCAATCTAAACTAAATCGAGCATATACGATTTGGAAACCTCCGTTTTCTCTAGTTTCATAAAGCATTCCTATATCCCCATTTTCTAAAATAGTCATTGTGGTATAGTCCGCATTTCCAGCGTAAATTTGCTTTTGATAATTGCTAGGCCAAGTAACTCCTTCATCAATACTTAAATATACGTTTACATTTTTTCGAGGGCTGTTGTTGGTTCTAGCGTTAGAAAAAAGAAGTCGGTTCTTGTTGAAACCTTCATTAACAGAAGTATATCGGATTAAATCGGCATTATTACGAGGATCGGGCAGTTGAGTTTCTTGAGTTTGAGGAGACCACGTTGTACCTCCATCAGTAGATTTTGAAATATATCGATATCCGCCAGATCTTCTCATGTTCATGAGCAAATCACCGTTTGCTAATTCAACAACTTTTGATTCATCACCATCTCTAGAATAAGGAGTAGCTTTTTCGATAGACCAATTGTAGCCCCCGTCATCACTATAAATTAAGTGATTGCTTAGCGTTCTTGAAGAGTTTTGTCTAGAAGTAACAACGGCAATTAACCTACCAGATCTTGTTTGACTAAAACTACCAGAAGCTACCCATGACATATACCATCCAGTAGGATACACATCATCAGAAATATCAGAAGGAGTACTCCAGGTAAGTCCGTTATCACTACTTCTACTCATAAAAACGCGAGATCTATTACTAGGACTAGACCCAAATATTCCATTATAGCCTAAGTACAGAATAATAATATCTCCCGTATTTCTATCGGTGATAATAGCAGGATCAGAGGCACCTTCATGCACCCCATTAACCACGCCGAAGTCAGCTACAGTAATTTCATCCGACCACGTTTTACCTCCGTCTGTACTACGTTTTATAACAATATCTATATTGGTATTATCATTAAGATCTCCAAAAGCATAACGCTTATCAATAGCTGCAATAAGAGTGCCATCTAAAGCAGTAGTAATTGCAGGGATTCTATACCTAGCAGCTCCGTTGTCTCCATCTTTCCAAAGTTGATTGTGTTCCAATAGAATTAGCCTTGATCCGCTTACATTAGTTGTATTTAATGGTTCAATATTTCCTCCAACAGTTACTGTGTTTACAGCGGCATCCATAGTATCTCCTTCAATAGCAGTATTACTAATATCATAAGTAACCCAGAAATAGTTGTTTCCAAGGAGTAAATCTTGAGATCCATGTATTGTAATATCTCCGTTGCTAGGATTAGCAGTACCGAATAGAGTAGTAGTGCTTAAGGTTTTGTTACTACCAGTATAATACACTTTAATAGTATTGATGTTTGAAGGTTTTGTACCTGCCAGAGAAATATTTAAGGCCGTAGTTTTTAAAGGATTTAAACCTCCAGAGGTACTAATGTTAACTAGCGCAACACCTTCGTTTTGGTTGCCCTTTCCTACTGGTATTGTAGTTATATTACTTAATGTAGCACTTGAAAAAAACATGGTAGGATTGTTATGTTCTATAATGGAAGCACCTCCATACAAAGTACCAGTATGGCCATTTCCTGTAATATCAGGAACAGAAGTGCCCGTTACATTTTCAAAATTCCACGCAGCTAATAGATCGCTTTCTGAACCATTAAGAACAGTAGTCATGTCAGAAACTAAATCATTCTCTGTCATTGCTTTTGACCAAACCCTTACCTCGTCAATATTTCCGTTATAAAACCAAGAAGATTTTTTACCGACCGTAAAATTTGTTGCATTTGCAAAATTAGCCGTTGCAATTGAGCTTAAAGCTTTAGTATCTTGTAAATTTCCATCTACGTATATTTTAGAAGTACTTGTAGCTCTATTTACTACAAAAGCAACATGATGCCATAAACCATCTTGTACTACGGTTGTACCATATCCAGGTCCAGAACCAGTACCAGAAGTACTCCCTAAATTGGTAGCAAAAGTACCATTTGTATTTCTTACAAACATTTCATACCCAACACCATTGGTGTCGCGTTTGCTAAGAATGCGATAATAATCGCCAATAGCATTTGATCTTATCCGAGCAGTAACGGTAAAATCCTCACTAGAATCAATATCTAAATCTGAGTGATCCAAAACTTCCATAAAATCATTAACGCCATCTAGTTGAAGAAACTTACCAGATTGCGCATTTATAGAAGAGATACTGAGAAATAGAATGAGAAAGAATAAGGGTATCCTGTGTTTCATTTTGAAGGTATTTATTAATTAATATAACAAATGTAAGTATTATGTATGACATAAATAAGTTTTACTTTGCTTAAAATCAATAATATGAGGGTTGTTTTTTAATTTAGAATAAGATAAAGATCGGGTTTTTAGTAAGTTTAGAATTTTGCTCTTTAACAAACTATTAACTATTCATACATGTCATTTAAATCGGCGTGGTGCAACTCTTCTAGAAAAGAGGCTATTTTTTTAGTAACAAATTTAAAAAAAAGCTGTCCTTTTTCTTTAGTTGCTTTTTTAGGATTTCCAACCCCTGTATCTTTGGAAACAGCAGTCCATTGTCTTTGCGAAGAAACCCAACCTTCTTTCAAACCTTTTAATTTAAAACTCTTAGCATTTCCATTTCCAGCTTCCTTCAGAGGGAGTACAAGATCAGGAGTCAAATACATCATGGTTGCAGTTTCTAATTCTCCAGCATGATCTCCTGGTTCGTCAAAGTATTTTTCGGTATTTGTTATTTGCCACCAATTTAAAGAACAAATAAATACGCTAGGAAATTCAACAGATAATTCGCGTATAATTTGTTTAAAATTATTTCCTCCATGGGCATTAATAATAACCAATTTTAAAACTTTTTGCAGATTGAGAACATGTACGATATCTTTTAAAATAGCATGTTGAGTACTAGGATTCATATTCATACAAAGAGGAAGGTCTAATTGCCCAGTATTTACCCCAAAAGGAATGGTTGGAAGCACCATTACCTTAGCATTATTCTCGGAAGCGATTTTAGCAGCTTCAATACTTACTCTTTCTGCTTGAATATTATCTGTTCCATAAGGTAAATGATAATTATGAGGCTCTGTTGCTCCCCATGGTAGTATGGCTACAGTATGTTTTATTTCTTTAATTGTTTTGTAATTAGTTTCAGTTAGTACGTATGGTCTTGGTTTCATTTTAATAAATTTTTAATTAAGGCATGATAAGAATTAGTGTAACTTAAAAGTTTTTAAAAAAAATAAAATTTCATTAGCAATAAAGAAATGACCTTTGTTATTAGGATGCAATCCGTCGGGAAGCAGATTAAAAAGGTTGTTATTTGGTTCGTTATCATATGCTATTTCTTTTTCAAAAATATCAATTAGAGGTATTTTTTGGCTAACGCATATTTTTCTAATCAACTGGATATAATTTTGTAAGTTACTAGTAAGCCCATATCTTTCATTGGTAATATAGGGCGTTTTAAAGTACATTTTTTTAAAACTTTCATTCCAAAGTAGTACTCCAGGAGTCATTAAAATAATACGAGCATTTATCTTTTTAATATTATAAATAAAATATAATAAGTTATACGCATAGTGATCAGGTTCTACAGCAGGTTTTTTTAAATCAAGATCTTGCCTGATTGATTGATCATTTGCTCCAAATTGTATAATTACGAGATCTGGATTATGATGTAGTACATCTTTTTCGAATCTTATTTTGGCATCGTTCGTAGTATCTCCTGAAACACCTGAATTGATTATAATGATGTCTCTATTTAAAATTTTAGGGAGCTTTTCATCCAACCATGAAGTGTACGGTTTTAAAGAAGCATATTCTTTTGGGTAATCTTTAGAAGTAAAGGAAGCATCAGTGGTAGAATCACCAAAGCATACGATTTTATAGGGGAGATTTACCATAGTTATTTGCTTCTATTTTTTCAAAAGATTTCCAACATTGATACATTGCTCGAGGTACATGGAAACATCCTTTCCATTTCCCTCCTTTTAAATTTAATAAGACTTCTCCACGCCTGTTAAGATACCCGAACCATTCTCCATTTTTAGGATCCGAAAAGTGTGACCAAGTATATGCGTGTACTTTTTGATACCATTCCCAAATATCATTACGTTGAGTATGTTCATAAGCCTTTGATAAAGCAACTAAAGTTTCAAGATGAACCCACCACAATTTTTGATCCCACTCTAACTGCTGAAGAGGATGACCTTTGGCATCCATGAAATAAAAGATTCCTCCGTATTTGTTATCCCAGCTATGCTGTAAGATATTTAGAATTGTTTGAGTAGCTTGTTGAATTAATGCTTTGTCATTTTTTCTTACTGCAATGTCAATCATAAACCACATTGCTTCAATTCCATGACCAGGATTTAACAAGCGGCCGTTAAAACTATCGTGATGGCTTCCATCTGGAAGAACATTTTCATAAATTAATCCAGTATTTTTATCTAAGAAAATATTCATAACTTGATGAACACTGTAGTTTATTGTTTTTTCAACTTCTTGAGGGTCTAATATATCTTCTAGCTCTAACACTAAGTTAGAGAGTATCATAGGAAGTGAAAACCCTTTCAAAGCTCTTGCACCTGTATTTTTTTCATAATACCCTTTAGGAGCATCTTTGCGTTTTAATATATTGAAATAAGTATTAATAGCTAATGATTTTATTTCTTCGTCACCAGAAGCAATAGCGTATTGGCTAAAAGCCATGGCAGCAAAGCAATCAGAAAATATATTATAAGCCTCTACCAAGGGGGTTCCATCTGCCGTAGTAGAAAAATAGAAATCCCCATGCTTATTCATTCCATGTTTTTTTAAAAAATCGATACCTGATTTAGCTATAGATAACCATTTTTTATTAGGAGAAACATTATTATATAGCATTGAAAACATCCAAGCTTGCCTACCTTGTAACCAAATAAATTTGTCTGTATCATATACTTTTCCTTCGGTATTTATACAGGTAAAATATCCTCCATTTTTCTTATCTAGAGAGCATTTCTCCCAAAAAGGGAGGATATCATTAAGTAATGTGTTTTTATATAGATTTGATAGTTCCATATTTATTTGTTATATTAATATTGCTTATAGAGGTCATGTATAAACAACTATGTTATACATAATACAAATATATAATTTTATATATTTGTGCCGTATTTTTCAAGAAATTATATAGGATAATGAAAAAATTAACGAAGATAGCCCCACTCGAAACTTTATCGTTAGTTGATAAGGTGGAAATTCGATTGAAAGAATATTTCAAAGAGAATAAGTTAACAATAGGAGACTCTATACCCAAGGAGTTGGAATTTGCAGAAGCAATGGGGGTGAGCAGAACTGTTATAAGGGAAGCGCTCTTAAGATTAAGAACTATAGGTGTGATAGAGTCTAAGAAACATAAGGGAATGGTACTTACGCAACCAGATATCATTCAGAATTTTGAAAAAGCGATAGAGTATAACTTACTTGGAGATAAAGCATTAAAGGAAATTTTTGAATTGAGATTGACCTTAGAAATGGGTATGGCGGATATCCTATTTGCTAGAAAAACAGCAGAAGATATAAAGGAGCTTAACAAGATTGTAGAAAAAGAAGAAAAAGAAGAGCGAAATACAACTGTTTTTAGCTTAGAAAATGAAGTTGCTTTTCACGGAAAGCTATACCAAATGTCTAAAAATTCAACACTTCAACGTTTTCAAGAACTGTTATTACCTGTGTTTCAATATGTACATGATACTAAATTACCTAAGGCAAGGACTTATGAGTACTCTTCAGGTGAGTTTGTGACTCATAGAGATTTATTAAATATATTGACAACAGGAACGGCAGAGGAGTTTAGAAAAGCAATGCGTCAGCATTTAGAACCTCATTTTGCTTCTATATAAAGGTTTTTAAAAAAGCCAACAAAGCTATCTAATAAGTAAGCTAAGTTGGCTTCTAACCATAACTAAAACAAAAACCTTTATTTGCTGAACATAGTATCTAACAAACCTATATTGTCTAATTCTTTTTTAATAGTAATATAATCTTCATCGGTTAGAGTTGTATGAGGAAATCTGCTAGGACCACAATCTATACCTAGTGTTTTCATAAAACCTTTTCCCACTCCATTAAATCCACCTTTACGATCTAGTATTTCAACAAATCGAATAGCTTTTGTTTGGAGATCGGAAGCTTCAACTATAAGCCCTTTCTCAAATAATTCTTTGATTTTGTAGTATAAAGGAGCAAGATGATTATATGTACTTCCTACCCACCCAGTAGCTCCTATAGCTAAGCTATTTATAAAAATTTCGTCATAACCGAAAAGGATATTGAATTTTCCATTAGCTACATTTTTACTATGTTTATAATCAATAAGATTGTTATTTGTAAATTTGATTCCAGCTAATGTGGGAATTTCATATTGAGCTTTTTCTAGAAAAGCTTCCATGTTTAAATTTGCTCCAGACAAAATAGGAATATGATAATAATAAAAAGGTAGATCAGGAGCGCAGGCAGCAATTTCTTTACAATAAGTTATTAGCTTCTCAATACTATTTAATTTAAAATAAAAAGGGGCTAACGCAGCAATGGCATCCACTTTATCAGCAGCATGAGTGGCCAATTCTTTTGCAACTTTCAAACTAGGATCACCTACATGATCTATTAGATAAAGATCAGAAGATTTTTGTTTGGCCCAAGAAGAGGTAATTTCTTTACGTTCGCTTATCGATAAAGATGTAAAATCACCAGTAGAACCATTCATAAAAACACCTGCTACTTTATTTCTTATTAGAAACTGACTATAATCTTTTATGATAGAAGTATTTAAACATCCATTATTACTCATTGGGGAATAAGTAGCTGCAATTAAATTTTTAACTGTCATTTATTTTTTGAATTTTGATTAAAAAGAAGTAGGTCGCATTTTAAAAAACACGACCAGCTCCTTTATGAAATTAATAACCAGGGGTTTGTTTTAAATTTGAGTTTAATGATATTGTATTGGCAGATATTGGCCATAAATATTTTTCAGAATTTATGCCTACCATGTTATCGACGAAATTAGGAACTTTTCCAAATCGGATTAAATCGAACCATCTCTTTCCTTCAAAACCTAGTTCTAAAGCTCTCTCTCTTAAGATAGCAGTATCTACGCCAGTGGTATTCATTGCCCCATTATACGATGCTATTCCTGCTCTTGCTTTTATTTTGTTTAGTTCTGTGATGGCGTCAGGAGTGTTTCCTTGAGCATTTAAAATTTCAGCTTTTAAAAGGATCAATTCTGCAAATCTGTAAATTTTAACATCATCTGTAAAAACCCTAGTTTCTGGTCCAGTTTCTAGTCCTATAAACTTATTAAATACATGAGAGGATGTATTATCAGAGAAGGTGATGTCTAAAAAATAAAGAGACTCTCTTGTATCATTAGCTTCAAAATAAGACCTAAACTTCTTAGATGTAGTAAAAAACTGTGCAACTGTTTTTCCTTGAGGGTTTGATAGTAGGGGAGTGTTTTTTTGAGACTCTGGTGTTAAAAGATTGAAGAATTCACCACTTATAAGAAAGTCGGCCACCCAAAAAGGAGAGTTGGCTTGTTCTACTTGATTGTAATAAATAGAGAAAATATCTTCACTAGTAGCTTCAGTTGATCTAAATACCTCTGCGTAAGAAGAGTTTAAAGAAGCCCCGCTATTATTAATAGCATTGTTAATAGCTGTTAGAGCAGTTGTTAAATCAGTAGCTTTAGCATCTCTAACTTTAAATTTCCATAAAAAAACTTCAGCTTCCAACACATTCAGTGCAGGTTTAGAAATCGTATATTTAGAGGTAATAGTTTCAGAAGGAAATAAGCTTTTAGCAAGGTTGATATCATTTATTATTTGAGTATAAACAACATCGCTAGTAGTTCTTCCTTCAGGGAATATTTCGGGTTGTGTAGCGCTAGAAATTCCTTTAGTTATTAAAGGTACATCTCCCCAAATTCTAACCATATAAAAGTAAGTCATAGCTCTTAACGCTAAGGCTTCAGCTTTGATCTTATTTTTTTCTGCTTGGTTGGTAAATCTAATTGGATCTATATTGTTTAATAGTAAGTTGGTGCTATTAATTACTTTGTAAAATAAGCCCCAATCCGTACCAAGAGTATTTTGAGTAATTGTATTTCTATTTATGTCGCTACCAGCACCAAGGTTTCCTTGAACGATGAGGTCGGATCTCATGTCTCCATAAAGATAAAAAGTATTCGATACATTTCTAAAATTTACATAAGCACCATTTAAAGCTGCTTTAGCATCATCAGAAGTTGTATAGAAATTCGAGAAAGAAGTAGTACTTTCAGGAACGATATCTAAATCTGATTCGCAAGAGGTTGTTAATGCTATAACGATTGCGAAGGGAATTATATTTTTGAATATAAATTTCATAATTTTTCTATGTTAAAATTTAATATTTGCTCCAATTGAAAAGGTTTTGAAAGTAGGGTATTTACCAGCGTCAACTCCATTTGGAGTTGCTTCAGGATTGTATCCTCTATATTTAGTGAAGTAATGGAGATTTCTTCCAGAAGCATATAATTGGAAAGAATCGATATTAAGTTTCTTTAAAAATTCGAACTCTTTTAAAGTGTAAGAAAGTTTAATAGAACGTATGCTTAAATAGCTAGCATCTTCAACATATTGACTATTAGCGCCATGAAACGAATTTCCAATTCTTCTAATAACGCCGCTTCCTCCTCCGTCACCAGCATCATTAGGTCTGTGTATATTTCTCGCATTCCCAAAATCAAAGAAAACGAATCGAGGTGTATCGGTAATATCTCCTTGATTTTTCCATGAATTAAATAAGTCAGAAGTTCCGTTGATTCCTCCTTGAGATTGCCCATTCAATCGAACTCTATTATAGTTGAAAATTTCATGCCCCAAGGCAAAATCTAGGAAAACATCAAGTTCAAACCCTTTATATTTAAAATTATTTGAAATACCTCCCGTTACATCTGGAATAGCATTTCCTAATACAACCTGATCATCAAAATCAATTTGACCGTCGTTATTTGCGTCAAGCCATTTCACATCTCCACCAACTCTCTTTTGGTAATTGATACCATTATTACTAGTTCTATCAGCAGCAACTAAATCGTCAATTCCATCTGCGGCAGCTTCTGCATCGGTACGATATACTTTTACAAATTTCCAACCAATAATATTACCAAGAGATTCCCCTTCTGCAATACCCCCTATTCCTTGTAAGTTTCCAGAGGTATTTGCTCCTTGATTCTGATAAGTTAATCCTTGTATCCTGTTTTTAGCGTTATTATTTTCAGGTAATTTTAATACTTCATTGCTTGAAAAAGTAGCATTTATATTGGTGGTCCATGAGAAATTATCTGTATTAAAGTTTGTTGAAGTCAAACTAAACTCTAATCCTTTAAAAGCTACATCTCCGATATTTGTTTCAACGCTTTCAAAACCAGAAGTATTGGGTAGTGGCGTTGTAAAAAGTAAGTCGGTAGTAACCTTTCTGTAATAATCAAAAGAAAAGTTTAATCGAGACTCATACAAATTTAAATCAAAACCAATATCTGTTTGTGTGGTAGTTTCCCAACCTAAATCAACATTAGGAATTTGAGTAGGAACAGCTGCTGATTGCCCGTTATATTGTAAAGATGGATCTATGATTCCTTGTGATAAATAAAATCGATTTAAGTCATCAGAGCTTCCTACTTCATTGTTACCTGTTTGCCCCCAGCTAGCTTTTAATTTTAGGCTAGAAATGACATTATTGTCTTTTAAGAAATCCTCTTCTCCTATTCTCCATGCGCCAGATACGCTAGGAAAATACCCTGTTCTATTGTTTTTCCCAAAAATAGAGGAAGCATCCCTTCTCAAAGTAGCGGCAAGAATATATTTTCTATCATAATCATAGCTTAATCTTCCAAAATAACCAACCAATAAAGAGGACGCTCTAAGAGTTCTAGCGTCAAGAATTGTAGAAGAAGCATTGATTGTGCTAATATTGTCTGTTCCAGATCCAGTGCCAGAGATGGCTGTAAGAAAATTCTCATCGTCGATACTTGAAGCTCCTAGTAATACACTCATATTATGTCCTTCAAAAGATTTGGTATAGCCCAGTGTAGCTTCAAGTTGTTTTCTTAATGTTTCTAAAGAAGAATATTTAGCAGGTCTAGCAGCATTAAAAACATTTGATCTAATAAAGTTTTCCGTTGCTGCTTGGTTTTTAACATAGCTAGCATTAGCAGTAAGTATTAAACCTTTTAAAATAGTATATTTTAAAGTAGCTCCAATATTTAATTTTTCTCTTTTGGTTTCTCCAAAATTATTCATTACAAAATGTAAAGGAGTTTGGGATTTCTCACTAGTGCCAGGAGCAATAGTTCCATTATCAAAAAATTTGCGAACGGTAGGAGCTAACCTCAATGTACGTCCGAAGAATCTAGCAGATTCTTCAGGTTGATGTTGCTTACTGGTAATATAATTAAAGGTAGTATTTATATGTAGTTTTTCACTTACATCAAAATTAAGATTAGACTGCAAAGAAGTTCTTTCGTAATCTGTTCCTATAGCAACTCCTTCTTGATTAGCATTAGCAATACTAATATAATATCCAACTTTATCATTAGCGCCATCAATAGAGATATACGTATTTCTAAAGCTAGCTGATCTGAATAGCTCGTCTTCCCAGTTTGTAGAAGTGAAAATTAAGGACCTATTTGAAATAGGATCTTGTATAGATTGATATCCATTAGGAATTGATTCACCGGCTTCTAAAAAACGGGTAGAGCTATTTGAGGTAATGGAGTTACCTGTACCTGTTGGTTGAGCTCCACTACCAAAGGCAGAATTTTCATCTAAAAAAGATAATAGCAAGCCAGGTCTTTGTAGCCTTAAGAAATCAGCTCCATTCAAATAGTCTAGCTTTTTGTTTAAAGAGCTAAAAGAAGATCTTTGATTTATTTGGATACTAACTTTTCCTTTTTTTCCAGATTTCGTAGTAATAAGTACAACGCCATTAGAGGCTCTTGCTCCGTATATAGCGGCAGCGGCAGCGTCTTTTAGGACTTGCATGGTTTCTACATCGTCAGGATTAAAATCTTCTGCAGATCTTTGAATCCCGTCAATAATAAACAAAGGAGAACTTCCTTTATTGATAGAAGAACCTCCTCGTATAACAATATTGGGAGCCGCACCAGGTTGTCCGTTTGCAGTTTGTATAGTTACACCTGCTGTTTTTCCTTGTAAAGCACTTCCTACATCGGTTACGGATTGATTGTTTAGTTCTTTAGCAGAAACAGATCCAATGGAGCTTGATAATAGCTTTTTTGAACTTTTACCGTAGCCTATAACAACTACCTCGTCAAGATTTTGGCTATCTGGGGCTAAGCTTATGTTTATTGTGTTTTGAGTATCTACAGTAACTTCTTGAGTTGCGTACCCAATAAAACTAAAAGAAATAATATCTCCTTTATTCGCTTTAATAGCATAATTACCATCAAAATCAGTTTCTGTCCCCCTAACAGTACCTTTAATCATTACACTTGCTCCGGGTAAGGGGAATTTATCATCAGATGAGATAATGGTTCCTGTGATTGTTTTTTCTTGCCCAAAACTTGATGAAGGGATGGTGAATAACAAAATAAAGACCATATACATAATATGTAAGCTCTTTTTCTTCATTCTAATTGTGTTTAATTTGAATAGTTAATGTATGTTTGTATTATGTAATACATAAAACAATATTATGATAAAAAATCAAAGTGGCAAAATATTTAGTTGTAAAATTGAAATAAACGAAATTTGTACAAGTATTTATGAGTTGTTTTTAGTACTTTTGGCAGTAGTAAATTCGTTTTCTTAAAAAGAAGATTTTTCTAGATAGATTGTAACTAAACTTTAGTTATAAACTCGGGGTTGCTTGGCTATGAAGTTTGTATAAAAAATACCAGATTTAGACTTAAATGCAGAAGGTGTATTTTTTGTAATGACGTTTTTAATTAAAAAAAGATTTTTTTAAAGATTATTTGTAAAGTGCGCTTGATAGTACTTTATATTTTTTTTCGGATTTCATTCGTGTAATGTATTGTTTTTTAGCCTGTTGGAGGTCTTTGGTGTTTTTTATTTGTAAAGATTCTAAATTTGTTTTTATCATAAAAAACTATGATAGATTTAAATCTTATTGATTAAAAAATGTTAATTTTGCGTTAAGTTTACGTTCCCTTTGCAAACTAAACAAATATATTGCTAACAATATTATATACTATATTAACAATTTTAAATAAAAAAGACACCTTTAATGAATTTAGAAGAATTGTACGTAAACACAAAGTCTAGGGCACTTTTATTGATAAATAAAGAAGGACTAATAGTGGAATCGTATAGTGGTACAGACGGAGATTATACTAATGAATTTTCCGCAGTAACTAAAGTTGTAATTAACATGCTAGATAGTTTTTTTACAGAGGTTTTAATGATAGACCCTCTTGATGAAATTATTATAAAAACCAAGATACACCATTTCTTTATTAAGAAATGTGACGCAGAGCATGTATTATGCGTCATATCAGATAAAGGTGTTAATACTAGCTTGATTAATTTGTCTTTGAAGAAGTATCTCAAAGAAGTAAAGTAGCAAATAATAATAATTAAATATATATCCTTATTACAATGACAGAAATTTTAAACGACTTAGTGTCAAACGTGAGTAAAAATGTGCCTGGCTATGTTGCTTTAAGTGTAACAGAATTAGATTCAGGGGAAGCATTAGTTGCAGATTCTGCGGTGGCAGATTTTGATCCTGTGATAGCGTCTGCTTATAACTTGGAAGTTGTAAAGTCAAAATTAAATGCAATTAGAGCATTAGGGCTAGATGAAGAAATTAAAGATATAACCATTACTCTATCTTCGCAAATTCATATTATTAGTATAGCTCCGAAGGGGGGGTATTTCATTTACTTAGCAGTTGACTCTAGTAAAGCAAACATAGCTATCACTAGAACATTATTGAATAAATATAAAGCGGAATTAAATAATGCAATATAAGCCAGTAGAATTATCGGAAAATGATATAGATGAGAAAATGATGTCTATTTTGACATTTGCTCAAAACGAATACAAAAGAATATTTGGAGTTATGGAACCTGAGGAGGAAGTTGTGGAGGATGAAATAACCAAAAAGGATAAGAAAATAACGCATAAAGTATATGATTTCTTATTTGAACCTAAGTATGATAGCATATTAAATATTTTTCCGAAAAAAAAATCCTCATAAATTTACTACCACTACTACTGTGGCTACTATATTTTTAGTAGAAAGTAAAGTATAGGACTAAAACTACTAGCAAGTAACCTAACAACTTATTCAGAACCCCCATATTAGAGTTCTTTAATAAGTTGTTAGGTTATTTTTTTAACTTTTTTGTTCCAATTTATTTATAGTTTCTAGGGTAAGGTTGAAAGCTTAATTTTTTAAACTTTACTTATTGTAAAATGAGTAAAATTGCTCTTAAATTGTATATTTGGCGATTATAAGTTTATAAATGAAGAAAAAAATCCAATATTTGGCAGTATTGTTTGTGTCTTTACTGTCTAATCAACTAATAGCCCAAGAAACATTGCCCATCTATACTGATTATCTGTCTGATAATGTGTATTTATTACATCCTGCGGCCGCAGGTATAGGATCATGTGGGAAAATAAGATTGACGGCTGGTAAGCAGTGGTTAGGAGTAGCAAATGCTCCAGCTTTGCAAACGGTGAGTTTTCATAGAAAATTCGATGAGTATTCAAAAGCTGCCTTTGGAGCTATTTTGTTTAATGATAGAAATGGATATCATTCTCAAAAAGGGGTTCAAGGAACTTATGCGTATCATTTAGATATGGGAAACGAAAATATGTTTAACCAGTTGTCTTTTGGATTGTCTCTATCTTTCGTACAAAATGAAGTCAATCAAATTGCTTTTGTGGGAGATCCAACCGTGAGTCAAGTGATAAATAGTGATTATTATTTTAATGCTGATTTTGGTATGGCTTACCATAATAACGGCTTCTCTTCTTATTTGACCATAAAAAACTTACTATTATCAGCCAAAGATAATTCGCAAATAGCCCCATTAAATTTGAGAAATTATATTTTGGGAGCTGGCTATTTTTTTGGGAATCAAGAAAAAATTCAGTTTGAACCGTCTATTATGTTTCAATTTAAAGAGCAAACCTCAGAAAATATAATAGATTTTAATATGAAAGCTTATAAGACAATTGATAATACTCAACTTTGGCTAGCATTGTCTTATCGTACGCATTTAGAAGGAGGTCCATTAGGAGATACGAAGTACCTTTCTCCTATACTAGGAGTTAATATCAACAGGTTTATGATGTCATATACATATACGAAACAGTTGGGAGATATAGTATTAGCTAATGAAGGCTTTCATCAAGTGACATTAGGATTTAATTTGTTTTGTGCAAAGAGAAGAACAACTGCTTGTCCAAATATCAATGGAAGTTTTTAGAAATAGACTTCTTTTATGATCGTATTTGAGTATTGTTTGATAAAATAAGACAATACGTCTTTGTCTTTATTGGTAAAAAAGGATAGCATAGGAGAGGAGGTATTATTACTAAGTAATTGATTTATTTCTAAAATATTCTTTACCTGAGAAGCTACCGCCCTTCCTGAATCAATGATGTGAATGCTTTTACCATCAACTACCTTTTTAATCTGTGGAATTAAGTATGGGTAATGAGTACAGCCTAAAACTAAGCAATCTATATTTGCATTAAGCATTGGCACAATGTACTTATTTAATAAAGAAACCATTTCTTTAGAGTTTATTTTTCCTTTTTCGATAAGTTCCACTAGACCTTCTCCAACCTGTTCAATAATGGTAATATTGTTATTGATAGAAGAAGAGGTTTTTGCAAAAAGCTTACTATTTAAGGTACCTTTAGTTGCTAAAATACCAATAGTGTTTGTATTTGTTTGAAGAGAAGCAGGTTTTATAGCGGGTTCTATGCCTATAAAAGGAACTTTATAATTAGTTCTTAGGTAATCTATAGCATTGGTTGTTGCGGTATTACAAGCAACAACAATAACCTTACATTTATGCGCTAATAAAAATTCCGTGTTTTTTATAGATAATCTAATAATTTCTTCTTTTGTTTTTTGGCCGTAAGGAGCATTCTTACTGTCAGAAAGGTAGATTGTATTTTCATGAGGTAAAAGGAGGTGTATTTCTTTCCATATGGAAGTTCCTCCAATTCCTGAATCAAATATCCCTATAGGATTTGTTTTATTGGGTAATTGCATAATTTAAAGTAGCTGCAAAAATAAAATCCTGCTTCGTTATGACAAAGCAGGATTCCTATTTTTTAATTTACAATATATTAAAAACCTAATTTGGTTTTTACATCGTTGTAGATATCTACTCCTTTATCATATACTATAAGTCCTTTTCCTGGAGAAGCGTCAAATACATATATAATTCCTTTAGCAGCAGCTACATCTTTTATTGCTTGTTCTGCTTTTTGTAAAATTGGAATTGTTTTTTCTTGGTACTTTTTTTGCATTTCTTGAGTAGCAGCTTGTCTTGCTTGCTCAATTTTCATTCTATCTTGTTGTACCTCAGCAGCTCTTTTTTGGTTTACTTCTTGAGTTTGGCCTTTTCCTTCAGCTTCGTATTTTTTTACTTTAGCTTCTAACTTTTTGAACATACCTTCTATTTCATCTTGATATGTTTTATTTAGCTTTTCTAAATCAGCTTTCATAGTTTTAGTCGCTGGCATTTCAGCTAACAGTTTATCAGTATTAATATGTGCAGTTTTTTGCGCATTCGCCACTCCTCCAATACCAATCGTAAAAATTGCAATTAATAATAAAGTTTTAAAATGTTTCATTTTTTTTGTTTTAATTAATTTTACTGTTCTTTTTTCTTATTTTGTGTTTTTCTTATTCTTAGCTTCTTCTTGGGCTTTTTTTAAAGCTTCTCTTTTTTCCTTAAGAAGTTTTCTTTTATCTTCTCTAGCTTTTAAAAGAGCTTTTCTTTTTTCTTCTATACGTTTTATCCTCTCTTCTTTTTCTTTTATCCTTTGCTTTCTTTTAGCTTCCTTCTTTTCTTTTTTAGCCTTTTGCTCTTCAGATATATCGTTGTTACTTAATAACTTTCTTTTAGCTTCAATTTTATCTTTTTTAGCTTGCTTTTTCTGGTCTATATTTATCAATTTGATAATAAGTTCGCTAATATCGTATTTTTTGTTTGAATATAGCATAACTAAGTCACTAGATTTGTCAAAAACAAAATCATATTTTTTTTTAGTTGCTATATTCTGAATAGCGTTATATACTTGGTCTTGTACGGGTTGAACTAATTTTCTTCTCAATATATACATATCTCCCTGAGGGCCAAAATATAACGATTCTAATCTACGTAAAGATTCTTGCTTTATAGCAATATCTTCTTCTCTTTCTTCTATTAAGTCTTTTGTTAAGATTGCTTTTTCATTAGCTAGGTCAGTTTTTAACACTTCAATATGCCTGGCTTCTTTATTTAGTTTTGTTTTCCACTTTTCTACTTTAGCATTCAATGAATTTTGGGCTTCAACGTATTCAGGAACATTTTGCAATATATATTCCATGTCAATATATGCAATACGCTGAGATTTTTGAGCAGAAGCTACTACAACAATAAATAAAAGAACGATTGATAAAATGTTTTTCTTCATTTGTATTATGTATTTAGAAAAAACCGTGCCAAAAAACAAAACATATCAAAAAGTATAGTGTTATTAGAACTGTCTTCCAATTATAAAATGTGTTTGCCAGCCAGATTTTTTAGTTTGCCCAGGTATTGGATCAAATCCATGGGCAAAATCAACACCTAGCAATCCAAATGCAGGCATAAATATACGAACTCCTAATCCAGCTGAACGTTTTAATTCAAACGGCTTAAAATTATTAAAATTGCTATAAGAATTTCCTGCTTCAATAAAACCTAATGTATAAATAGAAGCAGAAGGTTTATCTGTGATAGAGTAGCGTACTTCCATTTGAAATTTATTATAGATAGCACCTCCTTCATTTTCACCATTAGGCCCTATAGATAATCGGTTATTTTCATAACCACGAAGACCAACTGTTTCACGTCCATCTAATTGCCCTTGTGCAATACCATCACCCCCAACGAAGTAGCGTTCTACAGGTGTTAAACCTAGTGTTGAATTATAAGTCCCTAAATAACCTACTTCAAAATTAGACATCAATACAAGCTTTTTAGCAAGAGAAGTGTACCATTTACCTTTTGCTGATACCTTGTAGTATTCTAACCATTTGTATTTACTAGCTAGATAGTCCTGTTGCTCTTGATCTGTAGGTTTTACAGGTTCAGTGTAATCTTTTCCGTTCACTAATGAATAAGGAAAAGTTGCTTTCGCTCTAATTGTAAATTCAGATCCATAAGTAGGGAATATTAAGCTAGGCCCTGCTGAATTTCTACTTAAAGAAGCTGTGTAAGCTAGATTATTAAGATTTCCTTGCCTTAAAATAGCATTTGAGTTTCCTACACGATAAGCATAATTGTTTAGATCTATTCTTTGGTAACTAATACTTTGAGATAAGGTAAAGTAATCATCTGGCCATTGCAATCTTTTTCCTAAACCAAGAGAAGCTCCTAAAATACTTAAACTTTGACTTTTATTTACTCTATTAATTCGGGAGTTAAATTGGTACTGGTTTGATTTATACAAAGAAAAAGACAATGATTGAGGTCTTCTTCCTCCTAGCCAAGGTTCTGTAAAAGAAAAGCTGTACGTTTCGTAAGTCCTACTTGCTCGCAAACGAAGCGAGATTTTTTGTCCATCTCCCATAGGTAAAGGTTTATAAGCTTCCTTATTAAAAATATTTCTAATAGAGAAATTATTAAAAGATAACCCTAGGGTACCAATGAAGGAACCACCTCCATAACCTCCTTGCAGCTCTATTTGACTACCTCCTTTTTCCGTTACTGAAAAATTAATATCGGCAGTTTTATTTTGAAAGTTTGGTTTTACGTCAGGGGTAACATTCGCATCGAAGAAACCTAATTGCCCTATTTCACGGATAGAACGTATGATGTTTTGACGACTGAATAAATCTCCTGGTTTCACACGCAGTTCTCTAAAAATAACGTGGTCATTGGTTTTATCATTTCCTGTTACAGTTACTTTTTTTATGGTAGCAGGTTCGTCTTCTCTGATACGAATTTCAACAGTAATAGAATCGTTTTTAACTTTGGTTTCTACAGCATTTACAGAAGAAAATAAGTATCCATTATTGTGGTATAACGTTTGAAGGTCTTGAGAGTCAGGGGTTCCATCTCCTGATACACGTTCTTTTAAAACAGCTCCATTATAAATATCTCCCTTATCTATTCTTAAGATATTGTTTAACTGTTCATCAGTATATCTTTTGTTTCCTATAAATAAAATTTCTCCAAATCTATATTGACGACCTTCTTCCAATTCTATTTCTAGATTAACAGTGTTATCGTCATTCCAAGTTAATTTATCGCCAAGAATACGAGCGTCTCTATATCCTGCTCTACTATACTTTTCTAAAATACTCTCTAAATCTTTTTTGTAGTCATCATAAATATATTTTGAAGTTTTCCAAAAACGACCGAAGAATTTACGCTTTGTATTTTTCATAGCTCCGCGCAAAGTACCGTTTTCCAAAGCTTTGTTACCTTTAAAATTTATTTCTTTAATTTTTACACGAGCCCCTCGGTCTATGAATATATTCATATTTACCGTATTTATATCTGAGGTATCTTTTTGGGTATTTAAAGAAACTTTGGTTTTTAAAAAGCCTTTGTCTGTATATTTTTTCTTAATGTAATTTTTAGTGGTTACAATGAGGTTGTCAGTAACCATAACTCCTTTTTTCAATTCAGTTTCTTTTTGCAAATCTCTTGCTTTAGATTTACTGATTCCGCTTATGGTTATGTTATTTAATTGTGGTAATTCTGTGACGTCGAATTGAAGATATACAGTGTTGCCATCTCTTTTGGCTAAATAAACATCTACCTCACTAAATTGTTTACTTTCGTAAAGTTTTTTAATAGCACTAGTTAATTTGTCTCCAGGGAGCTTGAGCTTTTGACCCGTTCTTAGCCCAGTAAAAACGCGAACCGTTTGCTCTGTAAATTTTTGTAAGCCAGTAACAGTAATTCCTCCGAGAATGTATTCTTTCCCTTTTTCATAAGAAGTGGTTTTAGGAGGTCCTTCCTTTATAAAAATACTATCTTTTGGTGCATTTTGTGCTTGAGAATTTATAGCACTAATTATAAAGATAAATAATGCGATAAAAAGTAAGTTTTTATTCATTGCTAGTTTCAATCTGTTCACTTGTTTTTCCAAATCTTCGTTCTCTGTTCTGATAATCAATTATAGCATCAAAGAAGTCTTCTTTCCTAAAGTCAGGCCATAAGGTATCTGTAAAGTACAGTTCTGCATAAGCCATTTGCCAAAGTAAAAAATTACTAATTCTTTGTTCACCGCTAGTACGTATCATTAAATCAACGTCGGGCAAATTAAATGTATATAAATGATTATTTATAATTTTTTCATCTATTTTTTTGATATCTAATTGGTTATTAACAACTTTTTTAGATATGTTTTGGATTGCATTAACAATTTCTTCTCGTGATCCATAGCTTAAAGCAAAAGTAAGGGTTATAGAAGTATTGTGCTTTGTAGCTTCAATAACGTCTGTTAATACCTTTTGAGCATTTTTAGGTAAACTACTTAAGTTTCCTATTGCATTTATTTTGATACTTTTTTCTTGGAAATCAGGAAGTTCTTTTTTTAGAGTTTTTACGAGTAAACTCATTAGCGCATCTACTTCAATTTTTGGCCTATTCCAGTTTTCTGTTGAAAAAGCATAAAGAGTTAAGTGTTTTGCTCCTATTTGACAAGCAGCATCTGCACTTTCTCTAATGGCCGATAAAGCATTTTTATGCCCAAAAATACGTTGCATTCCTTTACGTTTTGCCCATCGCCCATTGCCATCCATAATGATAGCGATGTGGTCTGGTATTTTTTGTGAATTAATGCGTTGTAGTTTTTTATCCATAAAAAAATTATTCTGTTAATCCATAACCGTTATAACAAGGAGGCCTTCCAAAAGAGTACACCAATGATATTCCTGTAAAAACATACCAATCATTACCGTTTCCTTTGAAATTTAATTGAGGAATTCTACTCGTACTATAATCTAAATCATCTATAAAAGTAAATCTAGCAATAGATTCAAAAGCTATTGCAACATTGTCTGTTAATCTTCCTTTTATACCAATACCCAAAGGAATTGTATAAGAGAAGTTGTTTTTTAGAGACACAGTATTGTTATTTGAATTAAAAGTATCTGGACTTTTATAATTAAAGGCAGCAATTTCTGCTAATATATATGGGGTAAATATTTTCTTGTGATCTGAGATATTATATTCAAAAAAGTTAAATTCAACTCCTACAGCTAATTCGTGAATAGTATTTTTAAAACGCCTTCCTATTTGCTTCCTAAATAGGTTATCTGCATCTAAATCGTTTCCAGAAATAGGAAGGTATGAATAAGTTCCTCGCAAGGCAACTCTAGGGTTTAAATTATACTTGTATAAGGCTCCCATAGCTACTTCGTTAGGAAGTATAAAATTTGTTTTGCCAATATCTCCAATATAGTTAGAACCGCCCAAAAAGAAACCTATCTCATGAGTTTGTGAGAATAAAATACTTGTTAAACAAGTGAATAATATGGCGAAAAAGTTTTTCTTCATGTTAAAAATAGCGTGCAAATATAGGGAAATGAATTTGCTTTATAAAGTTAATAATCTGTCTTTTTTGAATAACTGTTATTTTGGCCTTTTATTGTACGTGTTTACAGTGTTGGTTCATTTCGTGTATCTTCTCCCCAGAGAAGTTTGCTTCTTAGAGTTTTTAAAAAGGATTGTTTTTCTAAAAGAATACTTTTTATAGTGAAGGGGGCTTTTTGTATATAAATTTTGGTGTTTTGTGGCACGGTTGCTATTCTAGAGTCTAAAGATATAAGGAAATCTTTTTCTCTAGCGCTAACTTCTAATTGAATAGTAGTTTCGTCAGAAATCACCATAGGCCTAGCATTTAAATTATGTGGAGCAATTGGAGTAATGACAAAATTTTTAGAATTAGGTAAGATAACAGGACCACCACAACTTAAAGAATACCCTGTGGATCCTGTTGGGGTAGCTAAAATCAATCCATCTGCCCAATAATTGGTTAAGTATTCGTTATTTAGGAAGGTTTTTAAGCCAATCATTGAGGTGGTATTTTTACGAGCGATAGTAACTTCGTTTAGAGCAAAATTTAATTCAGAAAACTCTTTGGTTTCAGGAGATGTTTTTACTTGAAGTAAAGCGCGCTCATGAATTGTATATTTTTTGTTAATTAAGCATTCAACAGCTTCTTTAATTTGATTTTTTTGGACAGTAGCTAAGAAGCCTAGCCGACCAGTATTGATCCCTAATATGGGGATGTTTAAGTTTCTGATGTACGTAACGGCGCGAAGTATAGTGCCGTCTCCCCCTACGGTAAAAAGAATGTTGAAAGACTCATTTAAGTCATCAAAGTGGGCATAGGTTGGATACTTTTTTTGAAGAGCATTCTCCTTAGTTAGTAAATCATAGTACTCCTTTTCAAAAAAGACTACAATTTTTTCAGTTTCTAAAATTGCTAATAAGATTTTAATTTCTTTTTCAGCAGAAATAGTATAAGCTTGTCCGTATATGGCTACTTTTTTCACGTTACAATATAATTTACATATCTAAATATTTCTTCAAATAATCAGCTCTGTTTTTTAAATCTTCCAGATAAATGTCGTCTTCATGTTTTGTAATGACGTTATAATCATACCTGCGAAATGTTTGGATAATTTCATTAATTTCTTCTGAAATTACATTTAAAGTAATTTGCACGGAGTCTCTAGACTCAGAAGAGATGTAAAGCCCTAATAATTTTCCATTGTTTGCTTCAATTATTTGAGAGACTTCGCTCATGGAGTAATCATTTTTACTTTTTTCTACAGTTAAAGTTTCACTCTCATTGTGCAAAAAAGGGCTGTCAGCAAATGCGTCTAAAATATCACTTAGTTCGTAATACCCAATATAATTATGGTTTTTATTTAGAACAGGAATTAAATTGCAATCATTGTCTGCAAAAAGAGTGATTAAATCTAATAAAGAAGCGTTTTCATTTGTGTGAAATATATCTA
Source organism: Tenacibaculum maritimum NCIMB 2154 (assembly GCF_900119795.1). NCBI lineage: Bacteria > Pseudomonadati > Bacteroidota > Flavobacteriia > Flavobacteriales > Flavobacteriaceae > Tenacibaculum > Tenacibaculum maritimum. The sequence goes on along the minus strand of NZ_LT634361.1, from coordinate 2,885,753 downwards.
GCAGGTAGGTATATTCACTGAGTTTATGGTTTTTGTCTTCTATGGTTTGAATATCGCTTTCAGGAAGACACCCAATTAGTTTTCCGTCATCAACAACAGGAATATGCGTAATAGGTAGGTTTTTACATAATTTTTGAGCGCATTTAACACTATTGTTTAATGATAATGCTTTAATTTCGTCTAATATGTAGTCGTTGATATTCATTGATACGAATATAGGTTAAAATGATTTAATGAGTTACTTTTGTAGCATATTTTAATTCAAATGACAAAGTTAAGCGTAAATATTAATAAAATAGCAACCTTACGAAATTCTCGTGGAGGAAATGTGCCAAATTTATTAAAGGTAGCAGCCGATGTAGAAATGTTTGGAGGAGAGGGTATTACAATCCATCCGAGGCCAGATGAAAGACATATTCGTTATCAAGATGCGTATGATCTAAAATCAATAGTAACTACAGAATACAATATTGAAGGAAATCCAATTCAGAAATTTATGGATATGGTTTTAGACATAAAACCAACTCAGGTAACTCTAGTGCCAGATGAAATAGATGCATTGACATCAAATGCAGGTTGGGATACTGTTAAAAACCAACAATACTTACAAGAAGTGGTTGCTGAATTTAAAAGGAATGGTATAAGAACTTCTATTTTTATTGATACGGATTTAAAGCTAATAGAAGCAGCTGCAAAAACAGGGACTGATAGGATAGAATTGTACACAGAAAAATATGCAACGCAATATGAGTTAGGAGATAAAGGAGTTGTAAAGCCATATGTGGAAGCAGCTCTTTTGGCGCATGATTTAGGTTTGGGTATAAATGCAGGACATGATCTGAGTCTGGAGAATATTAAGTTTTTTAAAGAAAATATCCCAAAATTAGCAGAAGTGTCTATAGGACATGCATTAATTTCTGAATCATTGTATTTAGGTTTAGAGAATGTTATCAATATGTATCTACATAAATTAAGATCGTAAAATGGAAGGACTTTTGCATTCTAAAATCATTGGAAAAGGAGCGCCATTGCTAATTTTACATGGCTATTTCGGAATGGGAGATAATTGGAAGAGTCATGCAAATAAGTTTGCAGATGAGGGCTATCAAGTACACTTGCTGGACCAACGAAATCATGGACGTAGTTTTCATTCAGATGAGTTTGATTATGAATTAATGGTTGATGATTTGTATTTTTACATAAGTCATTACCAGCTTAAAAAAGTGTCATTACTAGGGCATTCTATGGGAGGCAAAACAGTAATGTTATTCGCTACAAAATACCCAGAGCTGGTGGATAGATTAATTGTAGCAGATATTTCTCCGAGAATGTATCCACCTCATCATCACGATATTTTAGAAGGATTAAACTCTATAGATTTCTCAATAGAAAATACACGAAAAAAAGTGGATGCTAAGCTGGCGTTATTGATTCCTGAAATAGGAGTGCGGCAGTTTTTGTTAAAGAGTGTTTATTGGAAAAATAAAGGAGAGCTAGCTTTTCGTTTTAATTTGAAGTCTCTAATAGAAAATAATAACGAGGTAGGAGAAGCTCTACCTTCATTTGCTGTTTTTGAAGGAAAAACATTATTCTTAAGAGGAGAAAATTCAGGATATATATCGAGTAATGAGTCATCTATTATAAGCGCACATTTTTCAAATTCGAAAATAATTACAGTTTTGAATGCAGGACATTGGTTGCATGCAGAAAACCCAATAGATTTTTATAGAGAGGTTAAAGAATTTTTAGCATAAAAGGAAGGGGAGTAGCGAGTTATTGCTAGTGCTCGAAATATTCTTTTGAGCTAGAGTGGTTTCTAGTGGCTAAATCTCTTATATGCTTAGCATTTTTAAGAATTTTAGGCAACTCTGATGCTAAAATAGTACTTTTAAAATCGTTTTCATATACATCCACATAGGCCTCAACAACGATTAAAAGTTTTTCGTGGCTTTCAAGTAATGCTTCGTTGATCATATTCGATAATACGTTTTTAGTTAAAAGCAGGACAGTCCATATAGCTGTCCTTGCTTTTAACAAGGAAAGAAAACTAAATACTAAGTATTGCTGTCGTCAATAGGGTTAATTATGTTGTTTATTTCAGCATTTATAAGTTCTCTCTCCTTTTTATGATTGTTGAAAATAACTACAATCGCTTTTGTAATAGCTATGTTGTTTCGTTTGCCAGAATATACTTTTTGAATTGTTTCAAGAGAAAAGTTTAACCCTTTTTTAGTTAAATACTCCTGAACTTTTTCTCTGTATTTAGGTGGTTTGATCTTGTCTAATTCTTTTCGTTGCTTTATCGTAATCATAATTTTTGTTAGAAGGGTAGCATTTTTAAGTTATATTTGTACGTATCTTGTACTTGATGTAGTATGAATACACTAACAAAATTATGAAAAATAAAACAATTTTCAAAAACAATTTAGAAAAAAGTTAATTACTATGAGCAAATTTATTGACACTACCCATCAAAGAATACAAAAGATAATAAAATATAAAGGGTTGAATATTAAGGCTTTTGAAAAGAATATTCAAGTTTCGAATAATTCGATTGGAACCGCAATACGCAGAGGGTCTTCATTTAAGAGTAATGTGTTAAACAAAATTCTAAACAGGTTTCCTGAAATCAATCCTACATGGTTACTAACAGGTAAAGAAGAAATGTTGGTAGAGGAGCTTACCGAAAAAAAGCTAGTAGAGGAGAGAAAGTTGCAATATAAAAAGCAAATATTTGAAAAGCAAATGAAAGAGAATATGCTCAATTTACTTTTGGAAGACAAGGAGATTCGAGAAGCTTTATCAGCAATTTTGGAAAAAAATGTAGCTCAAGAAGAGGAATAAAAAACTGCGATTATCTTCCTCTTAGAATAAAACTACCTAATTCTTAATTTAAAATTAAAAAACGCTCTTGCTTTTAATCAACGCTATTGGATGTGTTGGAGATTTTTGTTAGATAATTGATAAAAATAGTTTATATTTGTACGTGTTTTGTACTTAAAAAGGACGTAAACGCGACGATCAAGGTTAAAAACAACCCCAATATTATTTACAAAAATTAGTACATATGAATGATTTTATTGATGAAACGTATAAGAGAGTAGAAAAAATAATTTATTACAAACATCTAAATATTAAATCCTTTGAAGAAAATATCAAAGTTTCGAATAATTCGATAAGAATTGCTATACATAAAGGGTCTTCATTTAAGAGTAATGTGTTGAACAAAATTCTAAACAGGTTCCCTGAGATTAACCCTACATGGTTACTAACAGGTAAAGAAGATATGTTGCTAGAAGATCTTACCGAAGAAAAACTGGCAGAAGAGAAAAAGCTGCAATATAAAAAGCAAATGAAAGAAAATATGCTCAACTTACTTTTAGAAGACAAGGAAATTCAAGAAGCCTTATCAGTAATTTTAGAAAAAAATGTAGCTCAAGAAGAGGAATAAAAAACTACGATTATCTTCTTCTTAGAATAAAACTGCCTAATTCTTAATTTAAAATTAAAAAACGCTCTTGCTTTTAATCAATACTATCCGATGTAGTAGTGATTTTTGTTAGAGAGCTAATAAAAATAATTTATATTTGTACGTGTTTTGTACTTAAAAAAGACGTAAATACGCCGATCAAGATTAAAAAATAACCCCAATATTATTTACAAAAATTAGTTCATATGAATGATTTTATCGATGAAACTTATAAAAGAGTAGAAAAAATAATTTACTACAAACACCTAAATATTAGATCCTTTGAAGAGAATATCAAAGTTTCGAATAATTCGGTAGGAACCGCTATACGCAGAAAATCATCATTTAAAAGTAATGTATTAAATAAAATACTAAACCGTTTTCCAGATATTAATCCGACATGGTTGTTAACAGGAAAAGGGAGTATGCTTTTAGGAGCAGGAAAAATATATGACTTGATAGAAGAAGGAGCTTTAGATTATAAGAACCCTATATTTGAACGGCATATAAAAGAAAGTATGTTGAATTTGTTTTCACAAGATAAAGAAATTCAAGAAGCCTTATCAACTTATTTAAAAGGAGCAGTAGAAAAATTGAATGAAGAAGAGCTTTAGTTCATAATTTACCCTTTTAATTATTTATATAAAAACCTGTCAAAAGAACAGTTCTAGGAAAATGGTACGATTATAGCTTTTAAATAAGTAACGGAGTTCTATTGTAAAACATAGTCAGTGATTGTTTAAAAAGTTAAGAAGATGAAATTATTTTTAAAGATATTGTTAACAGCACTAGTGGTTGTTGTACTCGCAAAGATATTACCAGGAATTGAAGTTTATGATTACGTAACAGCTCTTTGGGTTGCAGTAACGATTTCGCTATTAAATATATTTGTAAAACCATTGTTAGTGATTTTTACCTTACCAGTAACTATTTTGACTCTAGGACTGTTTTTGTTTGTGATTAATGCGATCATCATAATACTAGCAGGAAGACTTGTTACAGGTTTTGTTGTAAATGGTTTTTTAATAGCACTATTATTTAGCATATTACTCTCTATATTTCGTTCTTTCTTGTTTTTATTACTAAAAGAAGATAAAAAATAACTGATAACGAAAGAGTTAAACCTTTTGCAAAATGGTAAAAAAACATTAATTTTGCACCCGATTTTAAAGAAACATATTTTAAGATGAATATTACAAAAGAAAACGTAGACGCATTAAATGCCGTTGTAAAAGTTGACATTGTTGCGGAGGACTATGAGGCCAAAGTAGCAAAAGTATTAAGCGATTACCGTAAAAATGCTAACATTCCAGGATTTAGAAAAGGTCATGTACCAATGGGGATGGTAAAGAAGCAATATGGTAAATCAGTGATGATTGATGAAGTGAATAAGCTTTTACAAGAATCTTTGAATAAGTTTTTAGTAGAAGAAAAATTAGATATTTTAGGAAACCCACTGCCAAGAATTCAAGAAGACTTTAATTGGGATGCTGGTGAATTTTCTTTTGAATTTGAATTAGGATTAGCTCCTGAGTTTGATGTAAATTTAAAATCAAAAAAGAAAGTAACGCAATATAACATTGTAGCAAATGAAGAGTTGCTAGATAAAGAAGTAGAAAATATTCAGTCTCGTTACGGAAAAATGTCAACTAAAGAGGAAGTTACAGAAGAAGCTAATGTAACTGGAACTTTTACCTCAGAAGAAAAAGAAATAAATAAAAAATCTACTGTATCATTAAAAGATATTAAAGGAAAAACAAATCTGAAAAAGTTTGTAGGAGCTAAAGTAGGAGATGTTTTAACTTTGAAAACAAAAAACCTATTTGAAGATGAGCATAAATTACAAGGAGCTTTAGGAGTTGCTCATGATGATGTTCATGGATTAGATATTACAGTATCTTTTACAATTGAAGAAATTACAGAAATAGAATTAGCGGAGCTAAATCAGGAGTTATTTGATAAATTATTTGCTGACGGAAGTGTAAAAACTGTAACAGGATTAAAAGGGAAAATTAAAGAAGACGCAGAAAAGCAATTTCAACAACAAGCAGACCAACAGTTATTAAATGCTGTTACAGAACATTTAGTGGAAGAAACAAAATTTGATTTACCAAAAGATTTCTTGCAAAAATGGTTACAAACTGCTGGAGAAAAACAACTAACTGAGGAGGAAGCTGCTGAAGAGTATAACAAATCAGAAAAAGGATTGCGTTACCAATTAATCGAAGGAAAGATTATGAAGGATAACGATATCAAATTAGAGTATGCAGAATTAGTAGATTATGCAAAAGGATTTATTAAGGCGCAAATGGCTCAATTTGGTAATATGAATCCAGAAGAAAAAGAGCTAGACGATATTGCTGGTAGAGTTTTATCAAATCAAGAAGAAGCAAAGCGTTTGCAAGAGCAATTAATCTCTCAAAAATTAGTAGCTTTTTATAAAGAAAACTTAAGTTTTGATACTAAAGAAGTGTCTTACGAAGAGTTTATAAAAGAAGTATATAAATAAGATATAGTATCGCTTATAAAATTAAAACCTCATTTTTAAACTAAAAATGAGGTTTTTTGATTATAATCTCATGAGGTACAGTGTTTCTGGATCATCAAAACTGACAAAAAGTCGCTTAAATAACACCGTTTTAGAAAGGAGTAGTAGTAAAATATTAACTTATTTGTTCTTATATTTACATCCTTTATTATAACCTAAAATCATTTTAACAATGGATTACGGAAAAGAGTTTGAAAAATACGCAACAAAGCACCACGGAATAAGTAGTACATATTTAGGAAAAATAACAAGCAGTTTAACTCCATACATTATGGAAGAGCGTCAAATGAATATCACTCAAATGGATGTTTTTTCTCGCTTAATGATGGATAGAATTATCTTTTTAGGTACTGGAATTAATGATCAAGTAGCAAATGTAATTCAGGCGCAGTTGTTGTTCTTAGAAAGTGTAGATGCTAATAAGGATATCTCAATTTACATAAACTCTCCAGGAGGAGGAGTATATGCTGGGTTAGGAATTTATGATACAATGCAATTTATAAAACCAGATGTAGCTACCATTTGTACAGGTATGGCAGCTTCGATGGGGGCAGTATTAATGTGTGCAGGAGAAAAAGGAAAACGTTCAGCATTGCCACATTCAAGAATTATGATTCATCAACCGTTAGGAGGAGCACAAGGGCAAGCATCTGATATTGAAATTACAACACGAGAGATTTTAAAACTAAAAGATGAATTGTACCAAATAATAGCACATCATTCTGGGCAAACTATAGAAAAGGTTCACAATGATTCTGATAGAGACTACTGGATGAAAGCAGCAGAAGCAAAAGCCTATGGTATGGTAGATGAAATTTTAACTAGAAAATAATTTTTATGCTAATTACGAAAAAGAATATTTTCCTTTTTTGTAATGGCACTATAGCTAAAAGCTAATATAATGTCGAAAGAAGAAAACTTACAATGTTCCTTTTGTGGACGAAAAAAACCAGAAACAGATTTGTTAATTGCTGGCATGGATGCACATATTTGCGATAAGTGTATTGAACAAGCGCATGGAATTGTAGAGGAAGAAATAGAAGAAGCTAAAACGAATAGTTTATCGAGTGATTTAATATTAAAAAAACCTAAAGAGATTAAGCATTTTTTAGATGAATATATTATAGGTCAGGATGAAACTAAAAGGTCAATGTCAGTAGCAGTTTATAATCATTATAAAAGGTTATTGCAAGAAAAGGACGTAGAAAATGAAGTAGAAATAGAAAAATCTAATATTGTTTTAGTAGGAGAAACAGGAACAGGAAAAACATTGGTAGCGCGTACAATTGCTAAGATGTTAAATGTGCCATTCTCTATAGTAGATGCTACTGTTTTAACGCAAGCTGGTTATGTAGGTGAGGATGTAGAAAGTATTTTAAGTCGCTTATTACAAGCAGCAGATTACGATGTAGAAAAAGCAGAAAGAGGAATTGTTTTTATAGACGAAATAGATAAGATAGCTCGTAAAGGAGATAATCCATCTATTACAAGAGATGTTTCAGGAGAAGGAGTACAACAGGCTTTGTTAAAGCTATTGGAAGGATCTGTTGTTAATGTAGCTCCAAAAGGAGGAAGAAAACACCCAGAACAAAAATTTATAGAAGTAAACACTAAAGATATTTTGTTTATAGCAGGAGGCGCTTTTTCAGGAATAGAAAGAATTATAAGCAAACGTTTGAATATGCAAGCTGTTGGTTATAGCGCTTCTTTAGATGAAGATAAAATAGATGAAGAAAACCTGTTGCAATATATCATTCCTGCAGATTTAAAATCATTTGGGTTAATTCCTGAAATTATTGGACGATTGCCTGTTTTGAGCCATATGAACCCATTGGATGGAGCAACATTACGCGCTATTTTAACAGAGCCTAAAAACTCGATCATAAAGCAATATGAAAAATTATTTGCAATGGATGATGTAGCATTTTCTATGACAGAAGAAGCGTTATCATATATTGTAGATAAAGCAGTGGAATATAAATTAGGGGCTCGTGGTTTACGATCATTATGCGAGGCTATTTTAACGGATGCAATGTTTGAATTGCCTAGCTCTGAAGAAAATGAATTTAACGTTACCAAAGAGTATGCTGAAAGTAAATTAACGAAATCGGCACTGAAAAAATTGAGAGCAGCTTCTTAAAAAAGAAGTAATATGTAATTTCAAGTAGTACAGCATAAAAAAAGGACTTTATTTTAAAATAAAGTCCTTTTTTTATGCTTCTTTTATTGTATTGAAGTGATTAAACTTTTTCTCATAACGTAGCTAAAGGCTATATTGTGAGAAAAAGACTTCATTAGAGCAGAAAATACGGAACTTTCGCTTCAAAATAAAAAGTTTAAATCGCTTCATAACTATAGTTTTTTGATTTTACTATACTTAGCAATCCACTCTGTTAATTGAGTAGGGTTTAAGCTATATTTTTGTTGTATTTTTTTCGTAATCTCTTGTAAATAAGAAGGAGCCAATACCAATTGTTCGTATTCGCTTACAACTAATTTTTTAAACTTGGTATAGTAATTTTGAGTACTTTCATTAATAGGTTGTTTTGTTTGAAAGGCAGGGTTTCCTAATTGTGCTATCCATTTTGTAAGATCGTTCATGTCTAAGCCATATTTTTTTTGTAGCTCCTCTTTTTTACCTAATAAATAAGATGGGGTTAAGATCATTTGCTCGTATTCATTAACAACTAATTGCTTAAATTTGGCATATGTCGTATTAGCCGTAGCTAAAGGGGCTGCTTCTATAGAGGTATTATCACCCGCTGTCTTTTTAAAATTAGAATAACTGGCAATCCATTGTGTAAGCTGAAGTTTTTGTAAGCCATATTTTTGCTGAATCTCATTTTCTTTACTTTGTAAATGAGAAGAAGCCAAAACAAGTTGATCGTATTCAGCAATAACTGATAGTTGAAATTTTTGATAGTGATTGGCAGCAGACTCAGTGGCATCAATGGAGTGATTATTAGATTGATTTTTAGTAGTTTTTACAACAGATTCTTTTTTGCTAGTAATAACAGTAGGAGAGGTAGTACCAGCTAGCGTTTCTGTATAAACAGCAGAAGGATCTAAATACCAACTATCAGAGTACTTTTTGTAAATTTCTTTGTCAATAAAAACATGGCGAATTTTATTATTGCTAGCATCTAAGTTTTCTAAAACCTGACAACCTTTCACGTTTAACTCTGTAAGTTTGTTATTGCTACAATATAAATCAACCAATTCTGGTTTTTCACCGAGAATTAGTGATGTTAATTTATTGTTATCGCAGCTAACATAAGTTAATTTTAAATTATTACTAAGATCTAGTTGTTCAATTTTATTGTTGTTACAATTTAAAAAGGTAATAGAAGTACTTTTAGATAAGTCTAATTTTTTAATATTATTTCCAAAGCAATCCAAACGTTTTAAGTTAGGAAATCTTTCTAAACCAGTTAAGTCCTTTATTTTTGAATGAACATTAGGTAATAACTTATTGGTTAGAGGATCATTGATATTTAAGTTAACTACATTCTCAGCTTCACTCATTAATATATTTCCATTAAGGCCATTAGTATCTATATTAAGGTCAATCAAAGCTTCTTCTAAGCCGATATCGGGAATTCTAATGGTTTCTTGAGAAAAAATAATCGATGTTATAAAAAAAATATAACAGAAAGTAGTAATTGTCTTCATAAGTACAAGGATTGTGCGCCAAATTTATATATTTATAAGGTCTTTATCAAATTAAAATTAGGAGAGCGAATAGCCTTTGTTATTAAAAGTGGTTAAAAACCTTATATTTGCAGGCTATATTTTATTATTATGATAACTCAACAAACCATAGACCGTGTATTTGAAACAGCCAGAGTAGAGGAGGTTATAGGAGAGTTTGTGCAATTAAAAAAAGCAGGAAGTAATTTTAAAGGCTTAAGTCCTTTTACGGATGAAAAATCACCTTCGTTTATGGTGTCTCCTGTAAAACAAATTTGGAAAGATTTTAGTACAGGAAAAGGAGGAAATGCAATTTCTTTCTTAATGGAGCATGAACACTACTCATACCCAGAGGCAATTAAATGGCTTGCAAGAAAATATAATATAGAAATTGAGGAAACTGAGCAATCGGATGAGCAGAAAAAACAACTGAATGAGCGAGAGAGTATGTTTCTAGTTTCTGAGTTTGCTAAGGATTATTTTCATGATTTAATGTTGAATACTCAGCAAGGAAAAGCAATCGGATTATCTTATTTTAAAGAGCGTGGTTTTAGAGATGATATCATAGCAAAGTTTGCATTAGGATATGGAAAAGATGAATGGGATAATTTTACAAAGGCAGCTTTGGTTAAAGGATATGATTTAAAGTACTTAGAAAAAACAGGACTTACTATTGTTAAGGAAGGAGGAAAGCAATTTGATCGTTTTAAAGGGCGTGTGTTATTTCCAATTCACAGTATGTCTGGAAGAGTATTAGGTTTTGGCGGAAGAATCTTAACAAATGATAAAAAAGCAGCAAAATATTTAAACTCGCCAGAAAGTGATATTTACCATAAAAGTAAAATTTTATACGGCATTTATCATGCTAAAAAAGAAATATCAAAACAAGATAATTGCTATTTGGTAGAAGGATATACAGATGTAATTTCTTTTCATCAGTCAGGAATAGAAAATGTAGTAGCTTCTTCCGGAACGGCTTTAACTTCTGATCAAATACGGTTGGTAAATCGCTTAACGAAGAATATTACTGTTCTTTTTGATGGAGATGCGGCAGGAATTAGAGCTTCTATCAGAGGTATTGACTTAATTCTTGAGCAGGGAATGAATGTTAAAGTAGTGTCTTTTCCCGAAGGAGAAGATCCAGATAGTTTTGCGAAATCGCATTCTGATGCTGAATTACGAGAATATCTTGAAAGTAAATCGCAAGATTTTATAGAGTTTAAGGTGTCATTATTAATGGAAGGAGCTCAGAATGATCCTGTTAAAAAAGCGGGGTTGATTAGAGATATTGTAACGAGTATTTCTAAAATTCCAGATGGAATTCAACGAGAGGTATATGTACAAGAATGTGCACGTATCATGGATATTTCAGAAAGGGTTTTGTTTAGTGAATTAGCGCAATTATTAAGTAAAAGTACAACAGGAAACAGACCAAGAAGGAATAGAGAGGGTGGAGAGGAGTCTCATAAGACTTCGTCTATGCATGTCCAAGGTCAAGATAAAAACCCTATGGAACTTGTTAAAGGGAGAAAGGGAAAACAACAACAAGAGGTCGATCAGTTAAATATATTAGAAAAAGAAATTATAAGAATTTTGCTTTTATATGGAAATGAAGAAGTAGAGTTTATTGATTGGATTGAAATTGAAGATGAAAGAGGGCGTATAAAATTGGAAAAAGAAGAGTATGTAAATACTGTTTCAAAAGAGTTGTATTTACATTTGCAAGATGATGAGATTGAGTTTACAAATGAAATTTTTAAAGAGATTTACTATGAGTTAATCCATCAGTTAAATCAAAGAGAAAAAATTTCTATAGATCAATTGATAAACCATCAAAATTCTGAAGTAGCCAACTTGGTTACGAGTATTTTGATGGATGAAGAGAAATATATTTTAAGTGATTGGGAACGGAAAGAAATTTATGTAACTCAGGTAGAAAAAATCCTCCCTAAGTTAGTTACAGATGCGATTTTAAATATCCGTAGAGTTTTAATAGAAAGTAAGATTAAAGAAATACTTCAAGGTATTCAAACTCAAAAAATATTACCAGATTTGGAAGAAATCAATAATTATACGAGTTTAAAAAGACGTCTTTTTGAAAAGTTGAATAGAGTGGTTTGATAGTAGTTTTTAGCATAGTAAAATTAAAACATTTTCTATATCAGTATTTTAAAGTATGATAATTATAGGTGTTTATTCATCTAGTAGATTATAAAAATACGTGAGTTGTACAGGAATTAAGCTAATTGTTATAAAAGTATATTTTTTTGTATATTGCCTCCGTAAAAGAAGAAAATAATCGTTATGAAAAAATCGTTACAAGTATTAGTTATATTAAAATTAATAATGCTAATGCCTTTTGCAGTTTTGAATGGCAACAAAAAAAGAATGTACCGAAAAATAAAAAGCCAAATGTTAGCGGCTAATTTACTTTAAATCGGCCGTGATCTTGCATACAGGGATTGGTGTCATTTTATGCTGGTTGATTTTGTTTAATCGAGTATAAATTTTGAAGACTTCAAGGTTTCTATCTTTAAAATCTTGTTCAGTCTTTCCTGCATCTTGCATTTTCATTGCCCATTCAAGCTCGTCATATGAAGCACCTATTTGATCTTCATCAGTTCTGCTGTCTCCAAATAAACCATCAGTAGGTTTTGCTTTTTGAATTGATTCAGGTACGTTTAAGTAAGCACCTAAGGTATATACCTCTGATTTTACTAAATCGGCAATAGGGCTAAGGTCCACCCCTCCGTCTCCATATTTCGTATAAAAACCAACTCCAAAATCTTCTACTTTATTTCCTGTACCAGCAACCAATAAGCCATGTAATCCTGCAAAATAATATAAGGTAGTCATACGTAGGCGGGCTCTTGTATTAGCAAGTGCTAAATCAACTTTAGGAGAAGAAGTAACTTCAGGCACAATTGTTTTAAAATTCTCAAAAGTACTAGTTAAGTCAGCTTCAATTTCAGCAACATTTTTAAATTGTTCCTTTAGTTGCTTGATATGCTCGTTAGCCCTATTAACTTGGCTTTTTGCCTGATGAATTGGTAGCTCTACACATAAAGTGGGCAAGCCAGTTTTGGCACATAAGGTAGAAGTTACAGCAGAATCGATACCTCCAGAAATACCTACAACAAAGCCGTTTACTTTAGCATTTAAGGCGTAATCTTTTAACCATTTCACAATATGATCTGTAACTTTTTGTGCATTCATCCTAAGACTATTTTTAGTATTTTTGACGTTATATTTTGAAGAGCTAATATAATGCGAAATTTTTTATTGTTATCCCTTATTTTTTTGGGAATGCTTTCTTGTAAAAATAATGCGAAATCGGTGGTAGATGTTTCTGATGTTTCTGTGAATTTTGCAACAAAACGTTTTGAGGTAGATTTTTACAATTCAACAGAGAAAACACTTTCAGAAACTAAGAAAAATTACCCTTTTTTGTTTCCTAAAGGTATTCATGATAGTGTTTGGATACGTAAGATTAACGACAATGATGAGCGTGCACTTTTCGAAGAAACTCAAAAAGTATTCCAGAGTACGGGGAAACTAGAAGAAGCCTTGTTATCATTGTTTAAACATATTAAATATTACCTGCCAAATTTTTTAGCACCTAATGTAATAACTGTGCAAACCAATATAGATTATGATCATAGGGTAATTTATGCAGATAGCCTATTATTGATATCATTAGATTCGTATTTAGGTACAACGCATGAATTTTATAATGATTATCCAAAATATGTAAAGCAAAATAACACAAAAGAGCATCTTATTGTAGATGTAGCTAATGCTATTATAAAAAAGCAACTTAAACCTAGTTTGAATAGAGTTTTTTTGTACAAGATGATTTACGAAGGTAAGAAGATGTATTTGTTAGATGCCTATTTACCTGCCGTTTCAGATAAAGAAAAGATAGGTTATGCAGCGGAGAAATTTCAATGGACATTAAATAATGAAGAGGAAATTTGGAAATATTTTATTGAAAATGATTTGTTATACGATACTGATACAAAATTGAATCAACGTTTTCTAGATATAGCGCCTTTTTCGAAGTTTTATTTAGGAGAAGATAATAAATCGCCAGGGCAAATAGGTATATGGATTGGTTGGCAGATAGTAAGATCATTTATGAGAAATAATGATGTATCTTTGCAGCAGTTATTGCAAATGAGAGAAGAAGAAATATTTAAAAAATCAAAATATAAACCTAGACGATAAATAATGGCAGTAAAACATACTTCGGAAATAAAATTTACAGTAGGATTGGATGAAAATAAAATACCTGAAGAAATTTCATGGAGCGCAGAAGATGGTGGAATACAAGATGAAGGTTCTAAGGCAGTGATGCTTTCTGTATGGGATCATAAGAAAAAAGACACATTACGTATGGATTTATGGACGAAAGACATGCCTGTTGATGAGATGAAGCAATTTTTTCATCAAACATTAGTTTCTATGGCTAATACTTTTGAAAGAGCAACAGATGATCAAAAAATGAGTGCAACTATGCGTGATTTTTGTGAGTATTTTGCAGAAAAGTTAGAGCTAGTGAAGAAATAGAAGAATAACACAAGCATAAAAAACAGGATAGTGCGCATTGTTTGCTTTATCCTGTTTTTTTATAAATAACGTGAGTTCGACTTAACTTATTCCAAGATTAGGTAAGAACCTTTGTATTTTAATGCTCGGTTTTGATTCAAGAAAAGAGTAAGCAGTCAATCCAGCAATTAGGTTTCCTAAGAAGTTATCAAACGAGCGATGTCTAGAATGTTCCATCTGACAGGTATTTTTTAATACGTCATTTACAGATTCTATAATTGCTCTTTTTCTTAAGTAAACTTTATCCATAAAATCAAGAGCTTTCTTGTTCATGTTCTTTCTTAATTTGGTAACCAAATGGATACCGTCCACAAATAATTTATCAAATAGATCTTTGCCTAAATAACCTTTATCACCATATATTTTTCCAAATATCTTATCGTGAAAGCACTTGTTCTTTAAAGGATATCTGTCATCTACATTTGCTTTAGTAATCATAAAATCAACTATTTGTCCTTTATCATTACAGACTAAATGAAGTTTAAAACCGTAGAACCAACCCAATGTCCCGTAACTTTTTTCTGCGATTCCTTTAAATACCTTGTGTTGTTTTTCTCTTTTATAATGACTCACTTTTAGTGCTGTGGAATCAATAAAAGAGATACCAGAACACTTACCTAATCCGTGTAGTTTTAAATACACTGCTAAAGGTGGAATAACTTTCTTTTGTAGTTCTACAAATCGATTATAGGAGACAAGATCAGGAAAGAAATCATCCATGTATTTGCACACGTAATACAAATAAAAGTGTTTTAAATTTCGATAGGATTTTAGATGAAAAATAACCATAATGGTCATTACTTCACTTTTACTCATTTTGGATTTTCTCTTGCGCTTTTTAACTTTAGAACTCTCTGAAATACTGTTTTTTATTAAAACTGTTTCAAATTCTTTCATAAAATCGTCAAGATTACAAAATATTTCAATTATTTTAGTGTCAGAAATCATAAGCAGAATAATTTTAGTTTATTGGAATTCAATACTTTAATATACTAAATTTTCTGCTTTTTTACTATAGTGAAAATAGATTTCTTACGTCGAACTCACGTTAAATACCTTTTTTAAGGGGTGTTAGTATGAGACTTAATCTTACTTATGATAAAATGGTAATCGTTAATATTATTTACAAAATCTAGCTTAGAAACATCAATAATTAAGATATTTAAATCTTGCTGAGTTTTTATAAAATTACTATAACCATCATGTATTTTTTGCAGATAGCCAGCTTCTATATTTTGCTCATAATCTCTTCCTCTCTTTTTAATATTCTGTAATAGCCTGTCAGTATTTTGATATAAATAAACATATAAATCGGGTTTTGTTATCTCTTTATACATTAAATCAAACATTTTTCGATACAGTTTATATTCATCAGAATGTAAAGTAACCTGAGCAAAAATCAATGATTTAAAAATATAGTAATCAGAAACAATACAGTTTTTGAATAAATCAAATTGTGCTAAATCATCGGTTAATTGTTGGTATCTGTCAGCTAGAAAGCTCATTTCTAGAGGAAAAGCATATCGTTCTTCATCTTTGTAGAATTTGGGGAGAAAAGGATTGTCTGCAAAACGCTCTAGTACAATTTTCGCATTAAATTCATCAGAAATCATGTTTGCTAACGAGGTTTTACCAGCTCCTATATTTCCTTCAATAGCTATATAATTATATTTTTCTGAAATAGGAATCGGGCGAATGAGTTTATGGTCAACAACCGCTATTTCGGAGTCATCATTACAATTTCTTAAGCAAATAAATAGTTGTTTCTTTTCTATGGGATGAATTGTATTCCTAGCAATTTCACTTAGCGGAGCTAAGGCAAATTTGCGTTCTAGCATTCTTGGGTGAGGAACAATTAAGTTTTTTGAAAAGATAATTTCATCATCAAAGAGCAAGATATCAATATCAATAATTCGGTTGATATATGCACCTGTTTTTGAACGAACTCTTCCTAGCTCTTTCTCTATGGAAAGTAGGGTACTCATCAGTTTTTCGGGAGGCTGGTAGGTAGAAACTTTTAATACGGTGTTATAAAAATCATTCCCTTCAAACCCTAGTGCAGGAGTTTTATATATAGAGGCAATCTTTTGTACATCTCCTACTTTATCAGCAATCAAATTAATTGCTTTTTGTAAATTCTTTAACTTATTTCCCTGATTGGTTCCTAAGGATAAATATGTAATACGTTGTATTTTCATAAAGGAGTACAAAGAAAGGAAAACAAAAGAACTGTATAAAAAAAATCGCTAAAAATATTTTTAGCGATTTTAAAATATATTAAAATGAGGCTTTTAAGACTCTTTTTTCTCTACACGAGGCTTTCTCTCTTCTCTACGATTGTCACGATTACGATTATCTTTTCCTTTATGATCTCTAGGTGGTCTTGCTACATAACCTTCTGGTTTTGGTAATAAAGCTTTACGAGACACCTTTTCTTTTCGTGTTTTAGGATCTATTCCAAAATATTTAACCTCCAAAATATCTCCTAGCTTAACAACATCAGAAACATTATTAGTACGCTCCCAAGCCAATTCGCTAACGTGTAATAAAACCTCATTTCCTGGCGCTTTTGTATATTCTACAACAGCACCGAAATCTAGCATTTTAATAACTTTAACTTCATAAACACTTCCTTTTTCAGGTTTAAACATCATAGACTCAATGCGAGCAATGACTTTTTCGATACCGTCAGGGTTTGTTCCCAAAATTTCAACGATACCTTCTTCTGTAACAGGGTCTTCATTAATAACAATGGTAGTTTCTGTTTCTTTTTGAAGTTCTTGGATGTGTTTACCACCAGGTCCTATAAAAGCACCGATCATATCATTAGGGATTACTCTAGTAATCATTTTTGGAGCGTGTGCCTTTACTTCTGCATTTGGTGTAGCAATCGTATCTGTTAGCTTTTCTAAGATATGTAAACGTCCATCTCTAGCTTGTTTTAGTGCATTCACTAAAATTTCGTAGGATAGCCCTTTTACTTTAATATCCATTTGACAGGCAGTAATACCGTCAGCTGTTCCCGTTACTTTAAAATCCATATCTCCCAAATGATCTTCATCTCCTAAAATATCAGATAATACAGCATAACGATCACCATCTGAAATTAGTCCCATAGCAATACCAGAAACAGGTTTGTTTAGTTGCACCCCTGCATCCATAAGTGCCATTGTTCCAGCACATACAGTTGCCATAGAAGAAGAACCATTAGATTCTAATACCTCTGAAACGACTCTTACGGTATATGGACAGTCTGAAGGAATCATACCTTTTAAAGCTCTTTGAGCTAAATTACCATGACCAATCTCTCTACGAGAAGTACCTCTTAAAGGTCTAGCTTCTCCTGTAGAAAAAGGAGGAAAGTTATAGTGTAAATAAAAAGTTTCTTCCCCTTCATAAGAAGGCATGTCTATTTGGTTTGCTTCTCTTGAGGTTCCTAAAGTTACTGTAGCTAGTGCTTGTGTTTCTCCACGAGTGAATATAGAAGAACCATGTGTTGAAGGTAAGTAATCTACTTCACACCAAATAGGACGGATATCTGTAGTTTTACGGCCATCTAAACGCAATCCTTCTTCTAAAGTTAATTCTCTAACGGCATCTTTTTGAGCTTTGTTAAAGTATTTGCTAACTAAATCTCCGAAGTCTTCAATTTCTTCTTCCGTAAATGAAGCTATAATTTCGTCTTTAACTTCAGAAAAAGCGAGCCCTCTTTCAGCTTTAGAAGTTCCTTTTTTAGCAATTTCATAACACTTTTGATATGCTGCTTCATGAATTTTTTGAGCTAGATCTTCATCCTCTCTTTCTGGTTCATATTCACGAACTTCTTTCTTCCCAAAAGCTTTTGCTAAGCGAACTTGAGCATCACATTGTATTTTGATAGCTTCGTGAGCAAACTTAATTGCTTCAATCATTTCTTCTTCACTAATCTCATCCATTTCACCTTCTACCATCATCACAGAATCGGCAGAAGCACCTACCATAATGTCTAAATCAGCTTCTGCTAATTGAGTTCTATTTGGGTTGATAATAAGTTTTCCATTAATTCTAGCAACTCTTACTTCCGAAATAGGGATTTCAAAAGGAATATCACTTAGTTGGATAACAGCTGATGCAGCTAAACCAGCCAAAGCATCTGGCATCACATTTTCATCATGAGACATCAACTGAATCATTATTTGTGTTTCAGCATGGTAATCCTTAGGAAATAGCGGGCGTAGAACACGGTCCACTAACCTCATAGTTAATATCTCTCCATCACTAGGTCTAGCTTCTCTTTTAAAGAACCCACCAGGATAACGACCTGCAGAGGCAAATTTTTCTCTGTAATCAACAGTTAAAGGTAAGAAATCTACGTCTGATTGTTTGTAGTTAGATACTACAGTACATAACAACATTGCTTTTCCCATTTGAACAACGACTGAACCGTGTGCTTGCTTAGCTAACTTGCCGGTTTCTAATGAAATGGTCCTTCCATCTCCTAGGTCGATGACCTCTTTAAATACTTTTGGAATCATAAGTTTTAATTCTAATTTTTACTTTGTTGTTGTGTTGTTGTTGTGTGTTTCCAATGGAAAAACCAAAATTGTTGTTAGTAATTTTGGGCTTTTTATATAAATTTCTGTTTGTTAGTCAGAAATAAATTCTTTGTAAAATAAAAAAGAGGCACGTTTGTAGAGCCTCTTTTTTGTAGAAATTATTTTCTAATTCCTAATTCTTTGATTATCGCACGATATCTATTGATATCTTTTTTCTTTAAATAATCTAATAAGCTTCTACGCTTACCAACCATTTTTACTAAAGAGCGCTCTGTGTTAAAATCTTTACGATTCTTTTTTAAGTGTTCTGTTAAATGGTTTATTCTAAAAGTGAATAATGCAATTTGACCTTCTGATGTTCCAGTATCATTTTTTCCTTTACCGTGCTTCTCGAAGATTCCTTCTTTTACTTCTTTAGTTAAATACATTCCAATATTATTTAAATGATTATTATGTATATTGATGAGTTCTCATCAAAGCAACAAATATACAATTATTTTTTGATTGAGAGTCAGATTTTTTCGTCTAAATAGCAAGGAAAGGAAGGTGGTCTGTGATACGTAAATCTTCATGTTATAATGAAAGGAAAAAGAGCATCTAAAAGATAAGAATAGCCATCATAGGAAGCTTTTTTTTGTTTATTGTAATTGAAGAAAGAATAACCATTTTTGTGCGTTTGTACCAAACGATAAGGAACTTAATAAGTTGAATTTTTAATGAGAAAAATAGTGTTAAATAAAAAGAATCAGCATTTTGCTGATTCTTTTACTGTAAGCTGTTAAGCTCTTACAGGTTGATTCTGTATTAAATCAATATAAAGATTAATTTGTTGTTTTAGATCTTTACGTTCGTAGATTCCATCTAAAAACCCATGCTCTAATACAAATTCAGAGCGCTGGAATCCTTCAGGTAAATCTTTACCAGTTGTATCTTTTACTACACGCGGCCCCGCAAAAGCAATTAAGGCATTTGGTTCTGCAATATTGATATCGCCTAACATAGCAAAAGAAGCTGTTGTTCCTCCTGTAGTCGGATCAGTACATAAAGAAATATATGGCAACTTCGCTTCGGCTAACTGCGCTAATTTTGCAGAGGTTTTAACTAATTGCATTAAAGATAGAGAAGCTTCCATCATACGCGCTCCACCAGATTTAGAAATCATTAAAAAAGGTAATTTGTGTTGGATAGCGTAATCAATAGCGCGTGCTATTTTTTCTCCAACAACGCTTCCCATAGAACCTCCAATAAAAGCAAAATCCATAGAAGCAATTACAATATCTTTCCCGTTAGATTTACCAACAGCAGTACGAACAGCGTCTTTTAAATCGGTTTTCTTTTGTGCAGCTTTTAAACGCTCTGGATATTTTTTTGTGTCTTCAAATTTCAAAGGATCTTTTGAAGTTAATTTGGCATCTAATTCCTTGAATTCATTATTATCGAAGAATAATTCAAAATATTCTTTACTTCCAATACGTACATGATACCCGTCTTCTGGGCTTACATAAAGGTTTTTCTTTAGTTCTTCTGTATCAATAATTTTTCCACTAGGAGTTTTATACCAAAGCCCTTTTGGAGTATCTTTCTTGTTTTCTGTAGGGGTATGAATCCCTTTGTCTTTACGTTTAAACCAAGCCATATGTAGTTAGTTTGTATGTTTAATACTCTGTTGTTTGTTTCCTTAATTTTAAAATTAAGGAAGCTACAAATGTAAAAAGTTTTTTATGAACTTCTGTTTTTCTTTTAAATATATCTTTTTGTATTGACAACCATCACTTCGTTTTGGGATATAAAAAAGTACCTTGATTTTCTTTTCAAGGTACTTTTTTAAATAGTTTTTTTGATAAGTTGCTTTTAATAGAGAGCCTTTATAGGGTATTTATGTTATTTAAATCTTCAAAGGCCTTTTTTAATCGAGTTTTAAAAGTAGCTTCTCCTTCTCTTAACCATTTACGAGGATCGTAATATTTTTTATTAGGAAGATCATCTCCTTCAGGATTCCCAATTTGACTTGATACATAGTCTTTTTTAGTTTCCATATAGTCGCGTATTCCTTCTGTGAAAGCATACTGTAAGTCGGTATCAATATTCATCTTAACAACTCCATATCCAATAGCTTCTCTTATTTCTTCTATAGTTGATCCGGAGCCACCATGAAATACAAAATCAATAGTATTATGAGGCACCTTATAGTGTTTTGAAATATATTCTTGCGAATTTTTTAAAATTTTCGGAGTTAACTTTACATTACCAGGTTTGTACACACCGTGAACATTACCAAAGGCAGCTGCAATGGTAAACTGTGGACTTACTTTCATGAGTTCTTCATAAGCGAAAGCCACTTCCTCAGGTTGTGTATATAGTTTAGATACATCTACATCAGAATTATCAACTCCATCTTCTTCTCCTCCTGTAATGCCTAGTTCAATCTCTAAGGTCATTCCCATTTTACTCATTCGAGTTAGGTATTTTTTACAGATTTCGATATTTTCGGCGATAGGTTCTTCTGATAAATCAATCATGTGAGAACTGTACAACGGCTTTCCTGTTTCTTTATAGTGTTGTTCACTAGCATCTAATAGACCATCAATCCAAGGCAATAACTTTTTAGCAGCATGGTCAGTGTGTAATATTACAGGAACCTCATATGCCTCTGCTAGTAAATGAATATGTTTTGCGCCAGCTACAGCTCCAGCAATAGCTGCTTTTTGATGTTCATTAGACAATCCTTTCCCTGCATTAAATTGAGCTCCACCATTTGAAAATTGAATAATAACAGGGGCATTTAACTCTTTGGCAGTTTCTAAAACAGTATTAATAGTATTAGAACCAACAACGTTTACCGCTGGTAAAGCAAAGTTTTTTTCTTTAGCTAATTTGAAAATTTCTTGAACTTCTTTTCTGGTAGCAACACCAGCTTTAATATTATGAGCCATTATAATTATTTTTAATTGAAATTGAATAGTTCAAAAATAAGCATTTTTATACTTTTTGATTGAAAAAATGATAATATCGTTTAAGAAGTTTGAAATTTTGATAGAGATCGAGGAACTGGTGAAATTAAGCAGTTTTTATACTGTAAAAGAGACTAGAGAAACTACTTTGATTTGGTTAAAAAGGATAGTTAATACCAATATTATACACAGCTCTGTTAAAGTTGAAATTTCGAAACCATCTATTAGTATCTTTTAAATAGGGTTCATGTGCTTTTAAGCCAATATCTAAACGAGCAATTAGAAATTTGAAGTCATAGCGGAATCCAAACCCTGTTCCAACAGCCATATCTTTTAAAGAAGAGATATCAGTAAATTTAGAAGGAGCATCTACAAAAGATGAATTCGTAATATCCCAAATATTACCAGCATCAATAAATAGTGCACCTTTTAAGTTATTAATAATATCAAATCGATATTCTAAAGAAGTTAAAAACTTTAAACTTCCAATATTATATTCCAGCCCAGGAGCTCTTGTTCCAGGCCCTAAGTCATAGGTTTGCCACGCTCTAATGTCATTTGATCCTCCTGCAAAATAGCTTTTAGAAAAAGGAATGTTAGATTTTCCATATGGGATAGCTGCTCCTAAAAAGGCTCTATAGCCTAAAGCTGTGTTTTCACTTGTGCTCCAAAATTTCTTGTACTCAATATCTGTTTTAAAATATTGAGCTACTGGAATCTTGAAAACAGTTCTAAGTCCATTGCTATTTGTATGTTTAGAGAATATACCCATTACATTTCCTGAATTTGCAAATCTTAATTTGAAAAAAGAAAAGCTAACATCTTTAATGTTTTCTTGATTGTTATAAGTATATGAGTAAGCTATTTCTGGGATTAAAAAGTTAGAGGTTATAATTCGATAACGATTGAATATGTTTAGATTGGCTCCATACGCTATAGGGTTTTCGGTAATAGAGCTTCTATCCTGAAGCACCTTATTCATAAATGCTACGATTCCATTGGCATTTGACGGGATATTCTCAGGAAGCGTATATTTCGTATCGTAAGCTTTCGCTATTTCTTCAAGCTTACTATATTCAGAATTATAAACAGTAAAGTAATTCTCTATGTTTAGGTTTCTAATATATTGGGCGTTCATTAATTCAAGTTGAATAGATTTTTTCTTGTTGAATTGCCATTTGTAATCAATTCCTACAGTAATATTTTGCTTGTCTAAACCAATATTCTTTTGAATACTTAACCCTGTTGAAAATTTTGTTTTAGGAAACATGCTTTTAGGTACCATTTTATGCAAACCAAAGGGAACCATGAAGCGAGGAACTTCTAGTGATAAGTTTCCTCCGATTTCCCAACCAGGACCATTCCTAGAATTGAAATAAGAACCGAGTACAGAAAACTTAAAGACTTCAGCACCTTTGAAGGTGTTTCTATTTGTTATTGAAAATTTAGCAGAAATATCAAAATTTCTGATATTAGAGCGAGACAATTCTGTTTCAAAACCTAGTGTGTATTTCTCTATAGGGGTCAAGTAAATATCAGCAATTAATTCACTATCATTTAGCTCAGAATATTTAATAGCGGTAGTTTTAAAGTTTCGCAAACCTCGAAGATGTTTACGTGTTAAGTTACTGGTGTAATCACTATAAGTTCCGTTTGGCTTAATGAATATAGATTGAGATAAAAATTTAGGGTTATATGCTAATTTCTTATGAGAAATAAAGCTAATTCCGTTGTGGGAAACAGTATCTAAATAAGGGGAGTTTCTTTCATTATAAGTATAATCAGTGAAAATATTAATTTTTTTTACTTTTTGTATTTTTAATGGTTTGGTGGTATAAACCCCATTATTCCCTTCTACAATTCTATTAGAAATTTCTAAATGAACATCCGTTTTGTGATTGTTGGTACTAGCAGTGTCTATCTCGTAAAAACCGATATAATTTTCTGAAAAATGATAGATTCCGTTATCTCTAAAAAGTTTGGTGAGTCTGTTAGCCTCATTAATGAAATTTTGATTTTTATATTGTTCTCCAGACTTTATAAAAGTTTTGCTTTTTTGAGCATTATATAAAGAATCTAAATCTTTAGAAGCTATGCGTGTAGAGATAGAGTCTATAATTGTAGGAGTTCCTTTGGTTATAAAATAAGAGATCGTTCCTTTTTTATAACCTGTAGCGCTCTTTTTAGATTTGACTTTAGCTCTGAAATATCCTTCGGTTTGATAGTATGTTTGTAAATTCTTAACTGTTTTTTTAGTTTTTTCGTTATCAATGATAACGGGAGCTTGTCCGCTTTTTAAAAACCAGTTATTGACACCAATAAAAGTATTCGCAAGAGCTATACTTTGTTTTTGTGAAAATGATTTTTCAAAAAAATTATAAAGTTTAGGATTTTTATGAGACCATTCGTATGGGTTTTTAGGACCATTGGGTTTTCCAAGATTATAAAAATATAGGGCAAGGGGAAAACCTAAGGTTTTGGAATTAGGGCGTTGAATAATATAGTCTTCTGTATTACTGTTGGTGCTTTTAAGGCTGTCAATGTAAATAATATTTTTAACTAAAAGTTCTTTTCCTTCAGGAACTCTCTTTACAGAGTTACAGGAAATAATCAGAATTAAAAATAAAAAGTAGAAAAAAGGATTTTTCATTAACTTTACGCGTCGCTATAAGTACCAAAAGTAGTATTTTTTAGCGGTATATTTGTGTTAAAAAATATTTAATGAGTTTATCTAAAAATCGTATAAAGCTAATAACAAGTTTACAACAAAAAAAGTACAGGCAAAAGTATCAATTATTTGTAGCAGAAGGAGTCAAGGTTGTAAAGGAGTTATTAGATTCTTCGCTAGCATTAGAAATTCTTTTTATCGTGGATTCTTTTGCTAAGGATTTACCTGTTGATGATATTGATAAAACAGTAATAATTACAGAAGGGGAGTTGAAAAAGATAAGCGCATTAAAAACACCGAATAAGGCTTTAGGAGTATTTAAAATTCCAGAAATAGTTGCTACGAAAACAAAAGGGTTGATTGTTGCTTTAGATGCAGTTAATGATCCAGGTAATTTAGGTACGATTATTCGTTTATGCGATTGGTTTGGAATAGCACAGTTAGTGTGTTCTAAAGATACTGTTGATTGTTACAATCAAAAAGTAGTACAAGCAACAATGGGATCTTTGACAAGAGTGCAGGTCAATTATTTAAATTTGGAAGAATACTTAAAGAAAGCTAATTTGCCTGTTTTTATTGCGGACATGGAAGGTCACAATGTATATGAAACCAAGTTGCCAAAAGAAAGTATTTTAGTTATGGGAAATGAGGCTAATGGGGTATCTTTAAAAATTAAAGAAATAGCAACCCACAAAATAGCGATACCTAGGTTCGGAAAAACGCAAGAAACAGAGAGTTTAAATGTTGCTACGGCTACGGCTATTTTGCTAAGTGAGTTTAGCCGTTAAAAAAGCCCGTTTATTTGAGCGTCAATTCTATCAATAATATAACCTAAGTCTTCTCTATTTTCAACAAAATCTAAATTATCAACATCTATAATTAATAATTTTCCTTTAGTGTAAGTGCTAATCCATGCTTCATAGCGTTCATTGAGTCGGCTTAGGTAGTCAATGCTAATGGAGTTTTCATATTCTCTTCCTCTTTTATGAATTTGCCCAACTAAGGTGGATATATCGGCTCTTAAATAGATTAGTAAATCTGGGGGAGTTACCAAGTTTTCCATCAATTCAAATAAAGAACTATAATTACTATAATCTCTATTAGTCATTAAGCCCATTGCATGTAAATTAGGCGCAAATATGTGGGCATCTTCATAAATGGTCCTGTCTTGAATGATTTTCTTACCTGATTTGCGTAATTCTAATACTTGTCTAAAGCGACTATTTAAGAAATAAACTTGTAGGTTAAAAGACCATCTTTCCATCTCTCCATAAAAATCATCTAAGTATGGATTTTCATTAACGGATTCAAAGTGGGGTTCCCAATTATAGTGCTTAGCTAGCAACTTGGTTAGTGTTGTTTTTCCCGCTCCAATATTTCCTGCAATGGCTACATGCATAGTTCGTGTTTGTAAGATAAATTAATGAAAATAATACGGCGCCAAATGTACATAAAATTTAGAGTTTTGTGAAAGGTAGTAATTCAAATTATAGAGGGAGTTATTGAGGTTTATGAAAAATTATAGTAGCATTTTTAAGAATTTTGAAAAAGAAATGTTAAGGGGGTTTGATATATCAAAAGAATACTACTCGTCTTGAACGATATCATAAAAAAAGGCAAACTTTACAATAAAGTTTGCCTTTTGCTTATTTGTATAAAAAAGGTATTTATTTAATAAGGATCTTTCTTATAGCTTTTTTATTCCCATTACTTATTTGTAACATATATAAACCAGCGTTGACTTTTTCAAAAGTAAGTTGCTTAGAGAAATAAGTCGTAGTATTTTTATATTGCTTTTTAGCAACAAGCCTTCCTCTCAAATCAAATAATTTAAGAGATACTTTTTTAGTATTTATTACTTCAAATTTTAAGTTAAATACGCCCTCAGAAGGATTCGGATATAGCTTAAAATTATTGAAAGGTAAATCGGTGATAGATGCTGTTGCATTTTCTACAACTAAGGTATAGTCTTCTACTTCTCCAGTGAAGTTAGAACTACAAGAAGAAGGGTAAGAAGAAAGCCTAGTTGAAATTCTTAAAATTGTATTTCCAGGAACGGCATTATTAGGAACAGTTATGTTTAAAGGGCTGTTATTCGTGATTTGATCCGTAAAACCAGTTGCTGCACCTAAATCATATGCTTCATCAGCGTCAAATTGGCAATTTTGATTCCAATCGATCCAAGCAGTTGATATGGTAGTTAGAGGTTGAGAGAAACTACTGTAAGTATTTGTTTTAACTTCTAACTGGTATCTTTGTCCGCTTTGAACAGTTGTTGAAATGTTTTTAAAATCACTATAACCACCATTTTTTGCTGATTGATTGTTAATAGTATTGAATTTGACCAAAGTAGTACTGATTCTAGAAGTGTCTCCAGAAGAGCTACATACCTTATCTTTTATAGATAATTTAAGAATAATACTTTTAGTTACAGATTGAGTAGTTGCATTAATTCTAATTTCATAATTACCAGAAGCAACGTCTCCGATATTAGAAATACTACATATAACCGTATCAGAGTTTACTATATTATTTTTACTGAAGTTAACAACAGCTCCATCGGGCACGTTACTAGCACTAAATACAGCTTCTTCAGAAAAGCCGTTAATGGCACTATACTGTAATTCAAAATTTTGAGTATCAGTAGCAGTATTACATACAGTAATATCTCCAGTAATATTTTGTAAAGAGAAATCAGGTAGGTTACTGATAGAAAACCTAGAAGAGATATTGTAGAAAATATTGTCAGCTGCTTCTACCATGATAAAAGCTTGAGATGTATTTGCTATTGCAGGAATATTGATGTCTTCATTACCATCATTATTGGTATTAGCTACTAGTACTGTTGGAAAGGTTGCGCCATTGTCTGTCGAAAGCCTGATATTTACTCTTTGGCAATTGATAGGGTTTTGGTTGGTTTGCCCAACATTCCAAGTCAAGTTAATAGTTGAATTAGGAGCCGAAGTAGAAGGAGTATTTACAGAGAAAGGAGTTGTATTTACAATAGTAACTTTCATATCATCTCTAGCGCTGTTACCACCTCCAGGATGATTATCTCTTACTAAGAATGAAAAATTCATTTCTCTTGCAACAGAAGGAACTACTTCCCATTCAGAAGAAGTGCTACCTAATACTACAGTTTCTAAAGCTGGCATGTATCTGTTAGGAGAAGATGTTGAAGGAAGAGATCTAAACATTGGACCACCTGTATTAGTTGATAGAGGAGGCATTGTAGCAACTTGATTATCCAGTTGTTCCCAGTTATAAGTTAGGTTATTTGGATTGTTAGCATCCGTTCCGATTCCTTTCAAAACAAAAGGAGTAGATTTAGGAATGCTAAAATCAGCACCAGCATTTGCTGTAGGGGCATTGTTTCCTGTGTCAGTAGCAGTAGCGCAGTTAGCAGTTGATTGAATTGTAGCCCACATTTCAGCGATACTTACAGCATGGAAGTGGTCATCACTATTTTGCTGAACATTAGGTCGGCAAATACCTGCATATCCCATTATTGTAGAAGCACTTCCTGGCTCTACAGCAGTACTATTATTTCTATTACAAGAATTGTTTTGCGTATGGTTTGCTCCAAATTGATGTCCCATTTCATGAGAAACATAGTCAATATCATAAGGGTCATTTATAGGTTGAGCTATTCCTGTAACTCCTCTACCTTTAGAACCTGAGCGACATACGACTCCTAAGCCAGCTAATCCACTACCACCAGTACTAAAAATATGCCCAATATCATAATTCGCATCACCAATTTCAGCATCACAAATTGCTTGAGTTTCACCGATCATCGCATTAGATGAACCATCAGTAATATTGTCTGTGTCAGCGTCTAAAAAAATAATTTTATCATTATCAGCAACAATGACCATTCTTACCCCTAAATCTCTTTCATAAACGCCGTTAATTCTAGTCATTGAAGTGTTCATAGCAGACAAAACAGCTGCTTTTTTTACAGCATCAGTAGCTCCAGCAGAAACTCCTTGTCTGTTTAAATGGAATTGAGCATATTCACCACTACAAACGATGGCTAAACGAAAAGTTCTTAATTTTCCATCATTAGCACCTCTAGCAGCTGTATTCTTTTGAAACGCTTTTTCTGAAGCGTCTTCAACAGTACAAGTAAAATCGTCTTTTTTACTAGGTAAGCTACTTTTTTTGTAAGAAATGTATTGTTGCTTATTCTTTGTGTATGGATCTATATACAAAGTGCTATGATTTCCTGAAAAAATAATTGCATGAATCCCATCACTACCAACACTAATCTTGGCAGTAGCAGTAGGGTCATCAATACCCTGAGCTGAATACGATTTTATTGTTGGAAATTTTGCAGCTAATTCAGGAGCTAGATTTGAAGTTTCTTTGACCAAGAATTTAGCGGTATTCCCATGGATAGCGGGTAGCTCAATAATCTTCTTAGAATTTCTAGAAAAATTATTCAACTGTTTTTCAAAAATAGAAGTATTTAAGGAGAAAAGATCATAATTATTAGGGATATTTTTTCTCGCTAAAACTTCATGTTTTGATGCTAAGTTTTCATTAGCATTGATTTTTGTCCAAACACTTTGTGCCTCCATGGATAGAGAAAGCATAAGTATTAGAGCAAAATGTAAAAATGTAATTTTTTTTAACATAAATGAGGGTTTTTGTAAATAGAATAGTTAAAAAGGAGTTAATCCTACATAAAAATCTACAATATATTTTATATTTGTAGCCAAAGTTATGAATAAAAACATATATTTAGAAGAATTATTAAAAAAAGATTACAAGGAAACTTGGGACTATCAATCTGATTTGTTACAAAGTATTATTGACTTGAAAATCAAAAATAGGAGAGAGGGAACAGATATCCCTACCAAGAATTACTTTCTTTTTGTAGAACATCCACATGTATATACTTTGGGTAAAAGTGGAGATATGAGTAACTTACTGCTTAATGAGGAGCAGTTGAGGCAGAAAGGAGCTACTTTCTATAAAATAAATAGAGGAGGAGACATTACTTATCACGGTCCAGGGCAGATTGTAGGATACCCTATTTTGGATTTAGAAAATTTCTTTACGGATATACATAAGTATTTACGTTTGTTAGAAGAAGCTATTATTTTAACAATAGGCGAATATGGTTTAAAGGGAGAAAGAAGTGAAGGAGAAACAGGAGTTTGGTTGGATGTAGGTACTCCTTTTGCTAGAAAAATATGTGCCATGGGAATTCGTACTAGTAGATGGGTAACCATGCATGGTTTTGCATTAAACGTCAATACGAACTTGGGATATTTTGATAATATCATTCCTTGTGGGATAAGAGGAAAAGCAGTTACCTCTATGGAAGCAGAGTTAAGTAGGAAGATTTCAGAGGAGGAGGTAAAATCCAAAATACTGGTACATTTTAAAACGTTATTTGAGGTAGAATCGTTTATCAGTTAAATTAAGAAGCTATATCTTCTCAGTTTATTTCCTTCGCTATAAGCCTAGTATCTGAAGATCAGTATTTGTTTAATGTTATTATAACAATAATAATTTTGAGCGAGGTATTGTTAAAAGTTAAATTATTTTGAAAAAGAAGTTAGAGCAACATAAAAAAGCACCTATAACAGGTGCTTTTTTATGTTGCTAGATAGACTGTTTTAAATTCTTTCTAATTCTATATACTCGTTCTGCTTATCAATCAGTTGTTTGTAAAATTCTTTTAAATAGAAGTATTCATTATTAGAAAACCTTTTTTTATGTAAGATAAATTTAAATATTAACATAATTGTATTCCCTGATGAATTCATTTGATAAATGAATGTACCTCCGTTATTTGGTAAATTTAGTTTTTTAGATTTTGGGAGTTTAGATACTTTATAACCTTTAGGAATTTCAAGAGATAATAAATAGCTGCTATTTCTAGAAAAACCAAAATTAACTGGGTAGTTTCGCTCTTTTAATTTAAAAGGATTTTTATTTTGTTTTTCTAGAAAAAAAGGAAAAATTCTTAATTTATTATTTTGATCTGTATTTTCGAAGTCGATATTAACTTCAAAATTTTCTCGCAAAGATTTATCTAAATCGTATAAGTTTTTATGGGTGTAATTCTCGACTTCTATATGAGGAAATTTAGATTCAAAGTTTTCTAAGTAACTGTTTTCATTGATTGTTTTTAATTCATTTCGTTTTTCAACGGTGTAGTAGCCACTTTTACTTCTATTTATTGTGCCTTTAAAAAAGCCTTCTTCTAATTTTAAGGTAACCATAGTCCTCTTTTTAGAAATGATAGCGGGGCTAAGAGGTATCCAAGAACTTCCTTTTTTAAAATCCATTAGGCGTCCATATTCGTTAAGCGCTTCGAACCTTATCAATCCAAAAGGGAAATTTTTGTTAGTAGCATCTAGTAGGTATTCCTTATCGTTTATAAAAGCTTTTACAATGAGATAATTGAACTCGTCGTAGATAGGATACAACTTAGTTAAAAGCCCCTTACTTCTGGTGGAAGCTAAAATTAATTTACAATTAATATTCGCAGCTTTTAAGCTATTGAATAAAGAAAGGTTAATATCAAATATGTTTCCTATTTTTTCTTGAAAAGCTTTTTTTAGTTTAATTTTTCTAGAAGGCCAGTATTTTTCGTTCCAAGTGAAATGATTTTGAATAAAATGATAGATTTTTTTTGTTCTTTTTAAATTATCCGATTCCGCTAGAATTTCTGAGGGAATATTGTTTTTAAAATAGCTTTTTTTTAAGCTTTGTCTATCAAGAAAGTTATTCTTTAACGCTTTATCTGCATCTTTCCATGTTTTTGTGTATTTTTTGATACGTCCATCTACCTGCGTAAAAGAAATTAGATCAAAGCATAGTCTTGAAATGAAATTCTTTTTACTCAACATATACTCTTCTTCTTTAAAAGCAGGAATGTCATTCATTTCGTATTCTAAATTAGAGCAGTGCCCATTTCCTATACCAGCAACGTAAACGCAATTTTTCTTAATAGTAGGGTTATCAATATCTAGTTTTAGATTCCCGATTATTCGAATATTATACTTCCAGTTTCCTAAAATAGAGGAAGTGTATCTACTTTTTACTTTAGGGATATCGCTTTGAAAATTCCATTCAGGAAGTCTTTGATAAGGAGATGAGATAGAATATACGTATTCAATAACACTACCTTCTTTTATATTAGGTAATGTAAAAGTTACTTCTTTCCAATTTTCATTGATCTGTTTTTCAAAAATACTTTTAGGAGATAAAACAGTTTTATCAATGTTACCATTGTTAAGATTATAGGTAATACCTTCAATTTGATTAATTTTTTCTTTTTTGTATAAAAGAATTGAAACGATAGAGATATCAGAAGCCGCCTTAGTTAAAAGCTTCTTTTTAAAATAATAGTCTGAAACAAAATTATAGTTATTTTTTTCATCAATATAGGTATTGCTATGTTCCAATAAAACAAATGCATTTGCAGTAGTATCTTTTTCGTAAGAGGTTATTTCTAAATCTTTTTTAGAAACTCTTCCTATTTTGGTTGAATTTTTCTTTTGACAGATTCCAATTTTTATAAAGCCTATAAAGAGACAAGCTATTAGTATTTTTTTTTTCATTATTTTTTTGCTAGGATAATTTTTTCTGATTGTTTGTTAGTAAGTTTGTTATAAAACTCTTTTAATATGGGGTAATATTCAGGGCTAATTATAGCAGTATTAAGTTGTAAAATGCTATATGTTTTTATCTTATTTTTATCTTGAGTAACTTGAAATTTTAAGATTCCTTGATTATCAGGAAGAGTAGCAGCTAGTGTTTTAGGTAAACTTTCTATAACATATCCATCAGGTATTTGTACAGTAGTAGAGTTTTGTTCTATCCAAGGAGTTGTAAAATCTACTGGGAACTTACGTTCTTTTAACTTGAAGATATTATTAGTAGTTGCCAAAAAAAGAAGGGGATTTACATATAGTTTACCATTAATATTTTCTACCATATCATCACTAGAAAATTTTAGCAATTGGGCAATAGGCTTACCAAGGTTATATTTGTTTGAAATTTTAAGGTCTTCTATTTCAATATTGTTTTTATTTTCAAGTTTAGAAATAATTTCTTCCTTTTGTAAATGATTGTATTTATTTCTATAATTCAAAGCAAATAAATTAGTGAATTTAGATCTTAATACTCCTTGAATAGATAAATTCTCGTCAATTTTAACATTTAATGTATTTTTCTTAGAAGAATGTAGGAGAGGTGTTAGGTTTATTGGGATTGAACCTCCATTTTTATGGACTAATCTACCTTGCCAGTTGATGGTTCTTGTAGGCAATATATTAGGCTTGCTGTACGGATCAGTAGCATCTAACAATATAAAACCTTGGGGTGTTTTTACTGCTGCAATTACATAGTTAAATCCCTTTAAAGTAGGAAATAGAGGAATACCATTGTCTTTAGTGCTGATTAAAACAGGGTTTGCATCTAAATTAGCTTCTCGTAGCATTGCAACCAACATTAAGTTTATTTCCGCTGCGTTTCCGCTTCCCTCTTTATAGGCTTTTTTTACTCCCTTGTCAACGTATTTGCCCTTGTATTGATTCCATTTTACTTTTGACTTTATAAATTGTAAAATGGAAATGATCTTTTCTAAATCATTTTTTGAGTTTGAAATAACAGGAGCTAAATCTTTTGCAAAATAAGCTGTCTTTTTTAGTTCTTTTCCAAACCTGGAAGATCGATGTATCTTCTTGCTGACATCTTTCCATGTCATAGAAAAGAATTCAGGAGCTGAGTTAGGAAATTTTATGGCTTTAAGCTCAAATGAAATCCCTCCTCTATAATTACCAACGTTATTAACAAAAGGTTCGTCATCTTTTAATGCGGGGATATTGGTTGCGATATATTCAGAAATATTTTTTTTAAATTTAACTTCGTATTTATCTAGTTGTCGTTTTTTTAAATGCTCTAGTTTTCTTAATTCAGACCAATAGAAGGTATCCGTTTTACTACTTCGCAAAGGTTGGACGTAATAAAAACCTTTGGCTAATGGGGTGAATTTGAAGTATTCTGGAATTGAAATTTTAGCATAAAAATTTCTAATAGGTATCTCGTATTGAAATTGAAGATCATCAATATACCTATGGTATGGAGAAATAAGTTTATACTTCAGTTCGATGATAGATCCTATTTTTGCATTAGGAAAAGCAAGTTTTTTAAAGCTATAGAAGCGATTCTTCTTTTCATTAAAAATTTGTTTTCTAGATAGTTTTTCTTTTTCGATTTTCCCATTACTCAAATTAAAGGTGTATCCTTTTATAGCAACTATTTTTTCGTCATCCCCTTTATCGGGTTTATAATATTGAATGATCTGCGTGGCATGTTTTAATCCCTCTTCAGAATATATTTTAAGTCTGAAGCTAAACTCAGTAGTGAGGCTGAATCCTTTACTTTGGGTATAGCTGAAATACGTATTCCTATTTTTATACAAGTAAGCAGCTTTTGCAGTAGTGTCTGAAGGGTAGTATTTCTCTTTCAATTCTTGTTTAGAAACTTTTCCGAATTCATAGTTTTTATCTTGGCCAAAGATAGCCAGATTGATAAACAATATGATTAGCCCAAGTATTCTTTTCATAGTTTTTATTTTTTAGTTAATTCTATTCTTAAGTTATCGTATTTAGCAATTAGTTTGCAATATTTTCTAAACAAAGCGTAATCTTCTTTAGGATATATTCCTTTTTTTAAAGATAAGGTTCTGCGATACTTTATTGTTTTTTCATTTATTCTTTCAAATTGAATATGATATAAACCAAATTTATTTTCAATCTTCTTTTCTTTAGGGAGAGAGGTTATGGAGTACCCTTCAGGAAGTGTTATCGTAGAGATATCTCTATCTATAAATCCTCTATTTATCTTTAATGGATTTTGTCTATTTCTATAGCGTTTTGGAATCTTCTTAAATCTATTAAACACATTGATTTTGAATAACATGTTTTCTTGATAAGAAGTTACGTAGTTAGTAATTGAAAGTTGAATTGTTTCTTTGAAGGAAGTAGTTTCTTTATTATTTAATAGAGTTATATGATTAATTTCTGTATTGTTGTTGTAGTTCCATACCTTTGAGGTATAATAATTTTCTAGATTTTTCTTACTTTTCTTATCGAGATGATATTTTTTATCATATTTAATACCTTTTGATGTCCGTTCTACTACGGCGGAAAGGTTTCCTGAAGAGGTAAGTTTAATCGTAGCTATAGTTTCTTGAGAATTCTTATGATTGATATATTTAGGGGTATGTTTTATGACCCCGCCTTCTGGGGTAACCACTAAAACGTCTCTATCATCCGTAAAATCTCCCAAAAAGCCGAAAGGAATTGTTTGGCTGGTGCATTCTAGCCAAATATCATTCCCATTGTTTGGAATATTTAAAATCATATGATTTCCTTGTAAAGAAGGAAAATTTTTAATAATATTTCTGTTCCTTTTAGCGTAAACTAATGTGTGATATGACTTTATTCCAACAACATCGAGTAAAGCTTTCATATAATTTGTTAATCCTTTACAGTCTCCATATCCAACATTATCTACCTCATTTGCAGGAATCGGTTTCCAGCCACCAATACCAATTTGAACGCCTATATATCGGGTTTTACGTTGCATGTATTCATATATGATCTTTGCCTTTTCTAAATCGGTATGAGCATTTTTTACTAAGCTTTTAATTTCTAATTTAGTACTTGTCTTTAATTGAGTATTTTCTGTGAGTAATTTTTGATGCATCCATTTTCCGAACTCTTCCCAATTAGAAGCAAATCCTTTGACGCCTTTTAAACTAAAATTATTTAGAGAAACAAATAATGAAGGCATAAGATCTAGGTAGTATAAGCTGTTTGATTCTGCTTTTATAGCAGCTTGGTTTTTTAATACATAATGGAGGTTAAACGGAGAAGAGGTATCTTCTACGGGGTAATTTTCAAAGTTGTTTTTTAGAGTTCTTATGGGGAAGTTTAAAGGGTTCTTTAAGATATATTCACTTTTTTCAACAGAAATATAATAACCATTAATAGGAAACCATCTAGGAATAAAAGCTGTAGAGTTTGTTTTATATGTTGTTTCAAAAACAACAGTATATGGATAATTAGTAGGAGTATAGCGCAAGTATTTAATCCTATCGTCAGAATATAATGTACCATGTTCAACAGCACTTACATCTAAAAAATCTCGTTTTTTGTATTTTTTTATTTCTTTTCCAAAGGCATCGTATATTTTAGCAGAAAGTTTAGTGATTTTAGTGTCATTATCGTAACCTATGGACATTGGAGCATCTGCCACTCCAAGTTTGTTTAGTACAGTGATTACTCTTTTTTTGTGTATTACGATTTTATCGACAGCTTCTATGGTAATTTCTGTAGTGCTATTTCTAGTAATAGCATTGGCGTTTGTTTTGAGCACTCTAGCTGTTGCAAAACTTGCATATTTCGCTTTTTGAGAGAATATAAATATAGGAAATAAGAAGATTGCTAAAAGGATGATACGAGAATATTTCAGATTCATGTAGTTTCAATTTTTCGGCAAAGGTAAAAAAAAAGCTGAAACTTTTAAAGTTTCAGCTTTTAACACAAAATGAGGTGTTTTTATTTTTTGACTTTAATATCAAAAGAAAATTCTATTAAGTCATCAATATACTTATCTTTTAAGTTATCGAAAAAAGACTTAGAACCATATTTTACATTAAAATCAGCTCTGTTAATATTAAATAAGTCGCTTTTAAAAGTAACGACCCCATCTTTTTCAGAAATAGTAGCAGGTATGGTGATACTTTTAGTAACATCTTTAATAGTCAAGTTTCCAGTAATTGCTAGTTTACCATCTTTATTATCAGAAGAAGTAATGACAAATTTAGAAGTAGGGTATTTTTCTACGTCGAAAAAATCACCATTACTAAGATGAGCTACTAACTTGGCTCCATGCTCAGCATCTAAATCCGTATTTTTAATAGCAGACATATCTATGATAAATTCACCAGATGTTACGGCTCCATTATCAATAACCAAAGAGCTTTCTTTTAAAGCTACAGTCCCACTATGAGCCCCCCCAGGTTTTGTCCCTTTCCATGTTAATACAGAGGTGTTAGTATCTATATTATTGGTTATCGGTTTGGCTACTTTTTCCACTTTTACTTCTTTGCTTACTGTTAGCTTTTCTTTTTTCTCATTTTTACAAGAAATAAGGGTCAAACCTACGATGGTCAATGTTAAAATCGATTTTTTCATGTTGGTGTTTTTAAATTGGTTTTTTATTTAAGACAAATGTAAATGAAAAATATATTCCATGGAAATTATTTTTTCTTAATGAGCTGATTTATAACAAATGCAGCCGCTTGTAATCCAAACGCAGCAGGCATATAGCTTATTGTTCCGTAATATGACTTTTTGAAGTTAGTGCCATCTGTAATTTTCACACTATTGGCTATTTGAACCTCTTCAGAATAGACGGCTTTAATTCCTTTGTTGATATTTAATTCTTTTAGGCGCCTTCTTAAAACTCTTGCCATAGTACAATTCTTAGTTTTGCTAATATCTTTTACGCGTATTTTAGTAGCATCTAGTTTTCCGCCAGCTCCCATGGAGCTAATTAGTTTTACTTTTTTTCTACGGGCGGCGACTATTAAGTTAATTTTGGGAGTAATGCTATCAATACAATCTAGTACATAATCATATTCTTTCGAGACAATTTCAAAAGCTCTTTCGGGAGAAAGAAACTCTTCTAATACGGTTAGTTTAATTTCAGGGTTAATGTCTAGCAGCCTTTCTTGAATTACCTTTACTTTTGATTTTCCAACGGTACTGTTTAAAGCGGGTAATTGGCGATTTTTATTAGTTTCGTCAAAAACATCTCCATCTACGATAGTTAAACGTTCTACGCCAGCTCTTGCTATAAATTCTGCAGCGAAAGATCCTACGCCACCTAAACCAACTATTAATATATTAGCTTCCTTAATTTTATTTAGTCCTTCTTTTTGGACAAGTAGTTCTGTTCTTTCTAACCAACTCATGTTGTAAATATATGCTTGTAATTTTTATTGATTTCTTGTTTTACGAGATTAAGTTCGATCTCTTTTATTTCAGAGAGCTTTTTATATATGGATATAATACTTTCTTTTGAATTATCTGTTTCTAAAAATAAGGTTGTTAATGATACTTTTTTGGCAGTTTCTTGTAGCTTTTTGTTTTGTAAGAGAGCAGCTCCAAAAGAGAGGAAAATTCCATGTTTTGTTAGTTCCTTAGCCACTTGAAAGTGTTTGTTAAAACCATGAATAATCCATGGTTGTTTCGGTTGTGTTTTTTTCTTTAGAAGAACGATTTCTTGAAAAGATTTCACACAGTGAATGAGCAATGGTTTTTGAAATTTCTCAGAGAGCTTGATTTGCTCCTTGAAAACATCTAGCTGTAATTGAAAATCGGTTTGGCTGAGTTTGTCTAAACCGCACTCTCCAAGTGCGTAACAATTTGGATGCTGTAATTTTTCCTCTAATATCGAGAGTTCGTTATATAGCTTTTCTTCTAGAATATACCAAGGATGAATGCCTATGGAAAAAGCGGTGTTAGGAAGAAGGTAAGAGTCAGGATACCTGTTGATAATAGGTAAAACCTCATCAGGGTGATGGGTATTGTGTGTATGTACATCAATAAACATTATAAAAAACTAGATCTTATTTTTGGTGTCTATAATAATAGTTACAGGCCCGTCATTGAGTAGAGCTACTTTCATATCGGCACCAAATTCTCCAGTTTGTATCTTTTTCCCTAAATCTATTTCAATTTGTTTGATGAAACCTTTATACAAAGGCATCGCAATTGGAGGTTTAGCGGCTTTTATATAGCTAGGCCTGTTTCCTTTTTTGGTTGATGCTTGTAGCGTAAATTGACTCACTACAATAATATCTCCTTCAATATCCTTTATAGATAAGTTCATGATACCTTCTTGGTTGTTAAAGATACGAAGGTTTACAATTTTTTTAGAGAGCCAATTAATATCCTCTTGGGAGTCGTTTTCTACAATGCCAAGAAGAATAAGAAGACCTGTTTTTATAGAAGCTGTTTGATGGCTGTTGATGGTAACACTAGCTTCAGATACTCTTTGTATTACTGCTTTCATTCCATTACTCTTTTTCCCAGATATCAGTTCTGTAGTGTTCCTCTTCTCCTTCTAAAATTTGTAGATAACTTTTGTATCTAGACCATGAGATAGTTTCTTCTTCTAAAGCATCTTTTACAGCACATCGCGGTTCTTTGAGATGAATACAATTGTTAAATTTACAACCTTGTTTTAGTGCGAAAAACTCAGGAAAGTAGTCCCCTAGTTCTTCTCTTTCTATATCTACTACACCGAAGCCCTTTATTCCAGGGGTATCAATAATTTTTGCATTAAAATTTAAATCAAACATTTCAGCAAAGGTTGTTGTATGCTGACCTTGTTTATGTTGGTCAGAAATTTTATTCGTTTTTAGGTTAAGACTGGGTTCGATAGCATTTACTAAAGTAGATTTTCCTACACCAGAGTGCCCTATAAACATAGAGGTTTTTCCGGTCATCATTTCTTTTACAGTAGCTATATTTTGGTTTTTAGTAGCAGATACATCAATGCATCGGTACCCTATTTTCTCGTAAATATCTCGTAAGTATAAAATTTCTGCACGTTGTTCTATTTTATAGGAGTCTATTTTGTTGAATATAAGTATGGTGTCTATTCTATATGCTCTGGTTGAAACTAAAAAGCGATCGATAAAAGTTGTAAAAGTAGGAGGGTTATCAATAGTAATTAATAAAAAAACTTGATCGATATTTGCTGCAATAACATGTGTTTGCTTAGATAAGTTCACAGATTTCCTAACAATAAAATTTTCTCGTTCGTATATTTTATGGATAACCCCTGTTTCCTCGTTGCTATTATTGCTTTCTATATTAAAATCTACTTTATCTCCAACTGCAATAGGATTCGTACTTTTGATACCTTTTAAGCGAAACTTACCTTTGATGCGGCATTTGTATAAGGTGTTGTTTGTTTTTACCCAATACCAGCTTCCTGTAGATTTATAAACCGTTCCTGTCATAAGGCAAAGATGAGAATAAAATTTAAGAAATGTATGGAAAATGATTCCTACCAAAGTAGGAACCATTTATTTTAACCTTTAATTATTTTTTCTTGATGATTGATACTTTCTTGGTGTATGGCTTTAAACATTTTTAAGACAAATTCTTCACTTAAACCTCTAGCTTCTCCTTCTAAAATCATGTTGCCCAAAATTTCATTCCAACGTCTAGATTGCAATACAGCTACGTTTTTTTCTTTTTTCAAAGCACCAATACTATCGGCTACTTTCATACGCTTCCCTAATAGATCAATTAATTGATTATCAACTATATTTATTTGAGCACGTAAGTTTTCTAAAGATTCTCGGTAAGCTTGGTCTGTATTAGTAACTTTTCTAATTTTCAAATCTTCCATCATTTGTTTTAAAGTGTTTGGAGTTACTTGTTGAGCGGCATCACTCCAAGCATTGTCTGGATCAGTATGTGTTTCAACCATTAAGCCATCGAAATTTAAATCCAGAGCAGTCTGAGAAACGTCAAAAACCATTTCTCTTTTTCCTGTAATATGAGAAGGATCACAAATTAAAGGTAAGTCAGGGAATTTATTTTGAAATTCAATTGCAAGTTGCCATTCTGGAATATTTCTATATTTGGTCTTTTCATAAGTAGAAAAGCCACGATGTATAGCGCCTAAGTTTTTAATTCCAGCAGTATATAATCTTTCTATTCCTCCTAGCCATAATGCTAAATCTGGGTTTACAGGATTTTTAACCAAAACAATTTTATCTGTACCTTCCAAAGCATCAGCAATTTCTTGCATGATGAATGGTGAAACAGTAGAACGAGCTCCAATCCAAAGAAGGTCTATATCATGTTCTAAAGCTAGTTTTACATGAGCTGCATTGGCTACTTCTGTACAAGTTTTCATTCCGGTTTCAGCTTTTACCTTTTGCAGCCATTTTAAGCCTAGAGCACCTACTCCTTCAAAATTACCAGGTCTAGTTCTAGGTTTCCAGATTCCTGCGCGAAAATAATTTACATCAGAATCTTTTAATTCGTGTGCAATTTTTAAAACCTGCTCTTCGGTTTCTGCACTACAAGGCCCTGCTATTACTAGTGGATGTGCTAAATTCATATCATCCAACCATGTTTTTAATTCTTTTGTATTTTTCATTATGTAGTTATTATGGCTTTTAGTTTATGCCGTTTAATATTTGTTTTATATGGTTTGTATTTTCCATTTCGTTGTATATCTCTGAAAAATCATCCCGTTGTATTAGTTGCTTGAAATGTTGTAAGTTACTAATGTATTCTTCTAATGTTTCAATAACATTTTCTTTATTATGTCTAAAAATGGGAGTCCACATTGCAGGCGAGCTTTTTGCTAATCGTACTGTAGAAGCAAATCCACTTCCTGCCATGTCGAAAATATCACGTTCATTTTTTTCTTTTTCAATGACTGTTTTTCCTAGCATGAACGAGCTGATGTGCGATAAGTGGGATACGTAAGCAATATGCTTATCATGTGATTTTGGATCCATATAACGAATACGCATTCCTAGTTTAGAAAAAAGTTCTAGGGCTCTTTCTTGTAGTTTGAAAGCTGTTTTTTCTACTTCGCAAATAATATTTGTTTTTCCTTTAAATAGTCCTTTTAAGGCTGCTTTTGGTCCAGAAAATTCGGTTCCAGCAATAGGGTGAGTTGCTAGAAAATTTCTTCTTTTTGGGTGTTGTTTTATTGCGTTACAAATTAATTCTTTTGTAGAACCAACATCTAACACTAATGTTGTATCAGGAATTTTGTCTAATATTTGAGGAGTTAATTTTAGAGCAATATCTACTGGAATCGCAATAATAACAAAATCTGCTTTTTCTATTTCCTTAAGGGAGCTTTTTTGGTGAATTATTTTTAAATCTAAAGCTTCTCTTAAATGATTCTCATTGGTGTCAACTCCATAAATGGTAGCTGTTTTAAATTCTTGTTGAATATCTAAAGCAAAGCTACCACCTATAAGTCCTAATCCTATAATAAATACATTCATATCTTTTTCTTTAAATTCTATCAATTGCTTCTTTTATTTTTTCTTCTGAGATGCATAAGGAAAAACGTATATAGCCTTCTCCTTTTGACCCAAATATGGTACCAGGAGCAATAAAAATTCCTTTTTCATATAGTAGCTCATCTACAGTGGTTTCTGCTGTTTTGTAATCGGGTAGTTTTGCCCAAACAAACATTCCTGTAGCATTTTTATTTACGTTACAACCTATTTTTTCAGCTAGTTCAAAAATTAATTGCTGTCTATTCCTGTAGATATTATTTTGCTCAATAAACCAATCATTTTCTAGTGTCATAGCAGCAATAGCTCCTTTTTGAATACCATAAAACATTCCAGAGTCCATTTGTGTTTTTACCTTCAGTATTTCATTTAGAAATTGTTGTTTTCCTAGTAACATTCCTACTCTCCAGCCTGCAATGTTAAATGATTTACTTAAAGAATTTAGTTCTAGTGCTATGTTTTTAGCACCTTCAAATTGCAAGATGCTTTGAGGGGTTTCATTTAGGATAAAACTATACGGATTGTCATTAATAATAATAATCTGATGCTTTATGCCAAAAGCAATGAGTTTTTGATAACTTTCTTTTAAAGCTTTAGCTCCTGTTGGCATATGAGGGTAATTGACCCACATTAATTTGACCTTAGATAAATCTAATAGCTCTAATTCTTTAAAATTTGGTTGATAATCATTGTTTTCGTCTAGTTCATAAGGAATGGTATTTGCTCCTACTAAATTGGTTACAGAACTATAAGTTGGGTAACCAGGATTTGGGATTAAAACTTCATCCCCTTCATTCAAGAAAGCTAAAGAAATATGCATGATTCCTTCTTTGCTCCCCATTAAAGGAAGTACCTCATTTTCAGAATTTATGGGTACTTGATATTTTTTTTGATAAAAGTTACTGACTGCTTCTCTAAATTCAGGAATTCCTTGGTAGCTTTGATACTTATGAGCGCCCTCTTCGGTTAAGCTGTTTTGAATTGCTGTAATAACAGAAGAAGGAGGAGCCAAATCAGGGCTTCCAATTCCTATGTTTATAATTGATTTTCCTGCTTTGATTAAGGCTTGTACTTCTTTAAGTTTTTTAGAGAAATAGTATTCTTGTACAGTTTGTAAACGGTTTGCGTATTGTATCATGATCTTCCGTTTTTATATTCTCCTAAAATTTTAAAATCTAATGCCATTATTGCTATAATTGATTTAGCTTTAGCGTAATCGTTGTAATCGTTAAAAGTAACATCAACAAAAAAAGAGTATTTCCAAGGGGTTTCTATTTTGGGAAGAGATTGTATTTTGGTTAAATTTAATTTACAATCGCTCATTACATTCAAAATAGCAGCTAGGCTTCCTCTCTTATGATCCAATTCAAATTTTAAGGATGCTTTATTGATTTTATCAATAGGGTTTGTCGGTTTGTCGGTTTGTAAAATAACAAATCGAGTTGCATTTTCTTTTATCGTTTGGATTTCATCTTCGAGAATTTCCAAATTAAAAATATCCGCGGCTATTTTAGGGGCAATAG
The DNA here is from genome assembly GCF_900119795.1 of Tenacibaculum maritimum NCIMB 2154. Classification (NCBI taxonomy): domain Bacteria; kingdom Pseudomonadati; phylum Bacteroidota; class Flavobacteriia; order Flavobacteriales; family Flavobacteriaceae; genus Tenacibaculum; species Tenacibaculum maritimum. The sequence goes on along the minus strand of NZ_LT634361.1, from coordinate 2,842,654 downwards.
CAGCCATCCCTACTATTTGTTTTTCTTGGATTCTTTTAGCTACGGCAGAGGTATCCACATCTTCAATTAATTTGATGTGTTTATATTGTTTAAAAAAGTTCTTACATTGTAGTAACGCCATCGGATGCGAGCATACTTCTGTAATATCTTCAATTTTTTGGTTTGAAAGCGCCATTAAATGGTGATGGATAGGGAGGTAATATTCACCAGATATATACAAATCGTGTGTGTCTATTAATGCGTAGTTAGGAATAATGGAACCAGCAATAGTATTTTCGATAGCCATTACAGCTTGCGTACTTTTTTTAGATAATAAGCTATCTATTAATAGGTCGAAAGAAAGACATTCGTTAATTAAGATGTCTTTTCCGTAGAAATTTCGAGCTACGATATGGTGATTTGAACCTTGTATGCCTTGAATAGCTATTTTCTTCATTTTTTTATGCAAAAAAAAAGCCTCGATATTTCGAGACTTTATAGTTATATTATTTATCAATTAAAAATATTGTACAAAGTCTCGCCTCTTATTATAAAAATAAAAGAAAAAATAAAAACCTTGCCAAATATTTTGTAACATTAGTATTGTTATTAGTATTATACTAAGCAAATCTAAAAATTAAAATCAAGTAAACAAATTTTTCTCTTAAAAACCTGAAAAAATATTTTTGATTAGAAATGGGGTAGTTTTTTGCTAAGGTAAGTTATATTGCTATGAGTTGGATATAGTTTCGATGGAGGGTTATCTTTTTTTTATTTTCCAAAGATTTTAAAACTCTTGAAATAACAACTCTTGAAGTATGTAAGTCATTCGCTATTTCTTGATGGGTAGTGTGTATAGTAGCATTATGATTTACAATAGCTTTATTTTTAAGGTATTTTAGTAGGCGCTCATCCATATTAAAAAAAGCAATGGTATCAATGGCTTCTAGCATTTCTTGCATCTTGTCATGGTAGCTTTGTAAGATAAAGTTTTGCCAGCTTTTATATTCACTCATCCATTCTGACATTTTTTCGATAGGAATCATTATTAATTTAGTATCAGTTTCAGTAATGGCTCTAATTTTACTTTTTTTATGATTCATACAGCATGATAGTGTCATGGTACAAGTGTCTCCCTGCTCTATATAGTAAATAATAAGCTCATTTCCCTTACCATCTTCTCTTAAGATTTTAATAGCTCCATCAAGAATTAAGGGCATACTTTTTATATCGCTGTTGATGTCAATTAATAAAGAGCCTGAGGGGATCTTTTTAAAAGATCCACATTGTTTTATTTTTTCTAAAAGCTCTTTTTCAAAAAGGTAGCCATAATGAAGTTCTAGATCTTGGGTCATTTATAAATGAGTAAGGTTGATAATTGAAGGTAAAAATAATACAAATAAAAAAAGCTTCCCAATATTGAGAAGCTTTTTGCGGTCTGGACGGGACTCGAACCCGCGACCCCATGCGTGACAGGCATGTATTCTAACCAGCTGAACTACCAAACCGTTGCTGTAAGCGGGTGCAAATATATAACTATATTTTAGATATTCAAAGATTTTTTGAAAATAAATGAAAAAAGCTCCAATAATTTATTTTGGAGCTTTTCTTTCTATAAAAGGGGAAGAGAATTAAAAGGGGATTGGTTAATTATATTTTTTTAGGTGTTTGTTTGATTTCTAAGATAAGGAGGTTTTTGTGATTGCAATTTTTTGATTAGATGAAATGAATGAATGTATGGTTGGGTAGTATTGGTTTGTGAGGTTGAGTTCCTATTGTTGCTATACTATTTACAATGTAAACAATACAATGCTTAATTATTTCGATAATAGTCCTGTAAAAACATCGTTGGGAAGCCATAGGCCAAGAAAACAACCAAATAAAAGAAGCTAAAAAAATAACAAAGCGTACGCTACTAAAACTTTTACTAATGGAAATACTTTAAAACAATTATTAGCAAGGAGTAGATATTTATTATATAAATCCAAAAGTGATTGGATACCAAAACAACAACAAAGAGCTAAAATATTATTTGAAAACTATCCTGATGTTAAAAAGGAATACAGGATCTGTCAAAAACTCAAAAATCTGTTTAATAACAAAACGATAACCGTCTTGGCTATGGTTAGTACGGTAATTAAAAGTAGTTAACTTTTTATTTTGTTTTATCTTTTCTATTCTAAAGCCAAATCAAAAGATTTGGCGTACATTATAAAAATACACTAACTTTTGGATTAAGCACCAAAACCCGTATTAATTATATCCATTGTGCCTGTTGCACAAGTCGAAGATATTGAATAATTGTTTATCTTAGTTTATGTAAGGCAAGAAAATCTACCAAGAGAAATTGGACTACCTAATAAATTTGGAACACTAACCCAGTTCATGGGGTTATGAAAAATAAATACTATTGGTTTAATACAAGCAAATAAGGTAATGCATATGGCTGCCATCGCTTATAACCTAAAGAAGTACTTAAATTTTATAACAAAAAAGGTACAAAGTGACCATAGAGTATCATTTTTGATTTTATTCAATACAAATGTCTTTAAAAACAAACAGCGGTTGGTTTTGAGCTCATTCTATTTTAGTTTTTGAAGGTCTCCTAAAAAACAAAAGCTCTAAAAAGGGTTTGGTTTTATATCTATTTTCGTAAAATTATAGGCTTGTGCAACGGTTACTATTGTTATGGGCTTTTAATTTAATTCAAAATTGGAAGAGGTCCTGTCCTCCTAATAGAACCACTTCCCGTGCAAGGATTATAACTCCCTTGTAGTCTTACATTTTGTTTGTAAACAGTTCCAATTCCCTCAACAAAAATATTATAATTTATTACACCGTTAACGGTAAAATTAATTGTGTTACCTGATACATTATGACTGGATGAAATATGGTCATAACTTAAACCAAGAGTGAATCCACTCATATGCGAATTCAAGTTACTTGCACTTGTACCACTACTATTACTGTTGTAATTGAATCCAACGTTGAGCTGAAGATTGAAAGACATATTTCCAGTTGATAACATTATGTTACCATTTCCACATCCTCCATCTCCGTTTTCTTCACAAGGAATAAACTCTTGAAAAACTGGAGGAGGGCATCTCATTTGTAACTCACTCGAATTGAGTTTTAAATTTCTTGAATTGTTAATTAATTTACCTCGAAGAAGTAGACCATTTAATTCATCATAGAAATTAACATTAGTTTCTGAAAAATTTTCAATTCCACTCAAAAATTGTTTAGCTTCTTCAATTGATTTAAAATGAATTTCAGGGGTATTCTCTGCTATTTTTGTGCTCAATTCACTTGATAAAACCTGTTGTTCAAATCCTAGCTCATTTCTTAAACTCTCTTCGGTTAAAATAGGTTCGTTTGTACAAGATGTAATTGCAGACACCCATAATATTGCTATTAGTATTTTTTTCATTTTCTTTTAATTTTTTTGATTATCCAAATTAATAAAATAATAATTGTAGCAAAACCTATAAGGTTAATTATTTGCCAAAACATTAGGTTTAATTCCATAATGTAATTTTTATGATTAGTCTTTAATTGCCCATAACGTTCTCGTATAAACTTAGCAAAGGATTTGCATGGTATTAGTTTCCTTTTATAAACTACTTTACAAACGCAAAACAGCTGAACTACCAAACCGTTGCTGTAAGCGTGTATAAGTATATAACTATATTTTAGATATTCAAAGATTTTTTGAAAATAAATGAAAAAAGCTCCAATAATTTATTTTGGAGCTTTTCTTTCTATAAAAGGGGAAGAGAATTAAAAGGGAATTGGTTAATTATATTTTTTTAGATATTTGTTTGATTTCTAAGATAAGGAGGTTTTTGTGATTGTAATTTTTTGATTAGATGAAGTGAATGAATGTATGGTTGGTAGTATTGGTTTGTGAGGTTGAGTTCCTATTGTTGCTATACTATTTACAATGTAAACAATACAATGCTTAATTATTTCGATAATAGTCCTGTAAAAACATCGTTGGGAAGCCATAGACCAAGAAAACAACCAAATAAAAGAAGCTAAAAAAATAACAAAGCGTACGCTACTAAAGCTTTTACTAATGGAGATACTTTAAAACGATTATTAGCAAGGAGTAAATATTTATTATATAAATCCAAAAGTGATTGGACACCAAAACAACAGCAAAGAGCTAAAATATTATTTGAAAACTACCCTGATATTAAAAAGGAATACAGGGTCTGTCAAAAACTCAAAAATCTGTTTAATAACAAAACTATAACCAAGGATATAGCCTACACCAAGCTAGCACATTGGATTAAAGAGGTAGAGGAATCAGAATTAAAAGCTTTTAATATTGTAGCTAACTCTATTAGTTTAAATTATCAATCTATACGCAACTATTTTGACAACCGAAGCACAAACGCTTCCGTAGAATCTTTCAATGCAAAGATAAAAGCATTTAGAGCACAATTCAGAAATTAGTATAAATAAAAAAAGCTCCTCTAGAAAAGAGAAGCTTTTGCGGTCTGGACGGGACTCGAACCCGCGACCCCATGCGTGACAGGCATGTATTCTAACCAGCTGAACTACCAAACCGTTGCTGTAAGCGGTTGCAAATATAAGAAGCTTTTTCGTTTCTGGCAAATTTTTTTACAATATTTTTTTTCTACTTACTAGATAAGTGGTTAAAACTTCGTTGAACCCTCTTTTGATATCTATAGGAACGTAATTTATTTTGTATTGAAGGCATTTCGTTTTCAGTTCGTTAAAGTATTTTGATACTAACGAAGTGTACTGTTCTTGTATGTGTTGTGTGTATAAATTAATTTCGGCTTTGGTTTCTACATCTATAAATTTTTTAGGAGCGGCATCAAAATTAAAGTTGAATTCTGTTTTCTCATCATAGGTGTGGAATAAAACAACTTCATGTTTATTGAATTTTAAATGTCGTAATGCTTCAAAAAGTTCTTCTTTTCTTTTAGAAGTCTGAAACATATCTGTAAAAAGGAAGATAAGAGAGCGTCTATGAATTTTTTCTGCAATTTCATGCAAATAGGTATAAGTATCTGTGGTATTGGTTGTTGTTGTCGAAATTAATAATTGTTGTAATTGATCTAAGATCATTTTTCTATGTCGATCACTACCTTTTTCAGGTGAATAGTATTCATATTTGTCTGAATAAATACTAAGCCCAACAGCGTCTCGTTGGCGTTTTAAAATCTCCATTAAAGAAGCGGAAGCAATAGCTGAAAAGCCAACTTTATTTAAGTTGTTGATTGTTTGCTTTTTAATAATAGGGTAGTGCATTGAAGCAGAATTGTCTATAATAATATGACACCTAAGGTTCGTTTCTTCTTCGTATTTTTTAGTATAAAGTTTTTCTGTTTTAGCAAATAATTTCCAATCAATATGGCGTGTACTCTCCCCTTTATTGTATAACTTGTGTTCAGAAAATTCTACTGAAAAACCATGAAAAGGACTTTTATGTATTCCCGTAATAAAGCCTTCTACTACTTGTTTAGCAAGTAAATCAAGATTTTTTATTTCAGAAGTTTTCGTATCAGATAGATTGATCATTTCCATATTATTTTAGACTATATTTTATGCAGCTTAAAATAAACAAAAAAGGAGGTAAAAAAGAAAATAAAAAGGAAATAGTTTTCATTTTAAGAGGAGGTCTAAAAATAAAAAAGTTTGACTTTATGTCAAACCTTTTTATTTTTAAGGGATGTTGTTCTTATAGAACAGCATCAATTTTACCAGTGTACACATTTTTAGGAGCTACACCCACTTGCTTATCTACAACTTCTCCGTTTTTAAAAACTAAAACAGTAGGGATGTTTCTAACTCCATATTTTGCTGCAAATTCTTGATTAGCATCTACATCAACTTTACCAACAATTGCTTTTCCTTCATACTCTGTATGAATCTCATCAACGATAGGTCCAACCATTCTACATGGTCCACACCAAGCTGCCCAGAAATCAACTAAAACAGGCTTGTCCGATTTTAATACTACTTCTTCAAATGTTGCATCTGTAATTTCTAATGCCATTTTATTTTTAATTTAAATTGTTATTCGTGTTAATTCTACAAAAGTAATCAAATATTTTGCCAAAACAATTGTATAAAAATTACTTTTCTTTATCAGTCTATTGAGGGTGTTTATCCTTACACTTTATTAATGTTTTCTCTGTAAATGAGCATATTGAACAAACCTTTTATTGAAAATAGATAATTATTAAAAAATTTCCTTGGCAATTGCTTTGATGTTTGTGGATTTTCCCATAGAATAATAGTGGAGTACAGGAACATTAGATTTTAAGAGCTCTTTAGATTGATGAATAGCCCATTCTATGCCAATTTGTCTTACTTCCTTATTGTTTTTACATTTCTCAACTGCATCAATTAATGTTTCAGGAAGATCAATTTTGAAGACTTGGGGAAGTAATTGTAAATGCCTTTTTACGGCAATAGGCTTTATACCTGGAATAATAGGGATATTGATACCTGCTTTTTTAGCGGCAGATATAAAATTAAAATATTTTTTATTGTCAAAAAACATCTGAGTAACAACATAATTAGCTCCTGCATCAACTTTTTCCTTTAGCCTTTTTAAATCGGAGTTCAGAGAAGGAGCTTCAATGTGCTTTTCGGGATAGCCAGCAACACCAATACAGAAATCAGATTTGTGATCAGCTTCAGTAATGCCATGAAGGTACTTTCCTTGATTTAAATTTTGAATCTGATCTACTAAGTTTTTAGCGTACAAATGACCTCCGTGGGTGGCTTCAAAATATTTTTGATGATTCATTGCATCTCCTCGGAGTGCCATCACATTATCAATACCTAAATAGTGGCAATCCACTAATAAATATTCGGTTTCTTCTTTGGTGAACCCTCCGCATAAAACATGAGGGATGGTATCTACGTCGTATTTATGTTTAATGGCAGCGCAAATGCCTAAGGTACCGGGCCGCATTCTTGTAGTTTTTCTATCAAAAAGTTCTTTCTTTTTAATGTAAATATATTCTTCTCTAGAAGTAGTTACATCTATAAAAGGAGGCGAAAACTCCATTAGAGGGTCTATGTTTTGATATAATTCTTGAATGTTTTTGCCTTTTACAGGAGGAACTATTTCAAAAGAAAAAAGTGTTTTTCCATTGGCTTTTTTTATGTGATCTGTTACTTTCATAATATAGGTTTAGTTATCAGCAATTGTTGGGTGTAGCCATTTTCTGGACTTTTCTAAAGTGATGTTTTTTCTTGCGGAAAAATCTTTTACCTGATCGTCAGTTATTTTTCCTAATCCAAAGTATTTAGCTTCTTCGTTAGCAAAATAGTAGCCTGAAACAGCAGCAGCTGGCCACATGGCTAAGCTCTCTGTTAAGCTAACTCCAATTCGTTGCTCGACACTTAATAATTGCCATATCGTTTCTTTTTCTAAATGATCTGGGCAAGCTGGGTAGCCAGGAGCAGGGCGAATGCCTATATAGTTTTCCTTTATTAAGTCATCATTAGTTAAGTTTTCATTCGTTCCATATCCCCAGTGCTTGACGCGTATTTTATAATGTAAATATTCTGCAAAAGCTTCTGCGAAGCGATCCGCTAAAGCTTGTACCATTATAGCGTTATAATCATCCTGATTATGTTTGTATTTTTCAGCTAATTCATCGGCTCCAAAAATAGCAGTACAAAAAGCTCCCATATAATCAGTTTTACCTGTTTTTTTAGGAGCAATAAAATCAGCTAAAGCAAAGCTAGGTTTGTCCTCTCGCTTTTTTAATTGTTGACGAAGTGTTCTGAAAACAGCTATTTCTTTTCCTTTTTTTTGAATAGAAATATCGTCATCATTAATTGTATTTGCTTCAAAAAGCCCAAAAATACCTTTAGCCTTAAATAGTTGTTTTGAAATGATTTTATAAAGCATTTTTTGGGCATCTTTATACAAACTACTAGCTTCTTTTCCTACAACTTCATCTGTTAAGATATTAGGAAATTTTCCATGTAAGTCCCACGATCTGAAAAAAGGAGACCAATCTATAAAAGGTACTAATTCTTTTAAACTGAGTTGTTCTAGTGTTTGGATACCAAGTTCTTTAGGTTTTGTAATATTTGTGGTATTCCAATTAATTTTAAACTTCCGATTACGAGCTTCTTTTAAAGAAATATAAGCTTTAGATTTCCCTCTTTTTAAGAACTTATTACGAAATTCTTCATAATCTTTTTTAAGTTTAATAGTATATGCATTTTTGGTTTTTTTATTTAATAAGTCTCCTACAATAGTAACAGCTCTAGAAGCGTCATTAACATGAACTACTGCATTTTTATATTGGGTGTCTATTTTCACAGCAGTATGTGCTTTGGAGGTTGTTGCACCACCAATTAATAAAGGAATTTGGAGTTGCTCTCTTTCCATTTCCTTAGCTAAATACACCATTTCATCTAATGAAGGAGTAATTAATCCGCTTAAGCCAATAGCATCAACATTTTCTTTTTTAGCAGTTTCAATAATTTTTTCAGGAGGCACCATAACCCCTAAATCAACAATTTCATAATTGTTGCAACCTAAAACGACAGCCACTATATTTTTACCAATATCATGAACATCTCCTTTCACAGTTGCCATTAATATTTTTCCAATAGCTTTTTGTTTTTCGCCTTTTTCTGCCTCAATAAAAGGGTTTAAATAAGCAACAGCTTTTTTCATAACTCGGGCAGATTTTACTACTTGAGGTAAAAACATTTTACCTTCTCCGAATAAGTCACCAACAACATTCATACCGGTCATTAAGTGCCCTTCAATAACTTGTAAAGGACGTTCAGATTTTAATCTAGCCTCTTCAGTATCTTCTATAATAAAGGCATCGATTCCTCTTACCAAGGCATGAGTAATTCTTTCTTGTAAAGGCAGTGTTCTCCAAGCAAGTACTTTGTCATTACTTTCTTTTTTATTTCCTTTTATAGTCTCAGCAAAATCTAGCAAGCGCTCGGTAGCATCTTCTCGTTTATCTAATATAACATCTTCAATATAGGTTAATAAGTTCTTAGGAATGTCATCGTAAACTTCTAACATTGCAGGGTTTACAATTCCAATGTTCATTCCTGCTTGTATGGCATAGTATAAGAATACGGAATGCATTGCTTCACGTACGGTGTTATTTCCTCTGAATGAAAAAGAAACATTACTAACTCCTCCGCTAACACTAACATTGGGTAGGTGTTTTCGAACCCAGCGAGTTGCTTCAATAAAGTCAATGGCGTTTTTTCGGTGCTCTTCCATACCCGTAGCTACAGGAAATATATTGAGATCGAAAATGATATCCTCAGAAGGGAATCCAACTTTGTCAACTAATATGCGATAAGAACGTTTTGCAATTGCTATTCTTCTATTGTAATTATCTGCCTGTCCAATTTCATCAAAAGCCATTACAATAACAGCGGCACCATACCGTTTAATTTGGGTAGCCTCCCAAACAAATTTTTCCTCGCCTTCTTTTAAGCTGATTGAATTAACAATGCATTTTCCTTGTACGACTTGCAACCCTGCTTCTATGATTTCCCATTTGGAGCTGTCAATCATAATAGGAACTCGGCAGATGTCTGGTTCAGATGCAATTAAGTTAAGAAACCGAACCATGGCTTGTTTCCCATCAATAAGACCATCGTCCATATTGACATCAATAATTTGAGCTCCTCCATCTACTTGATGACGAGCAATAGCAAGAGCTTCATCAAATTTTTCTTCTTTAATCAATCTTAGGAATTTACGAGATCCAGCCACATTTGTACGCTCACCTACATTGATAAAGTTGCTATCAGGAGAAATAATTAATGGTTCTAAGCCTGATAGTTGCATGTATTTTTGTTGTTGATTCATTTTATGATATTAGTGCGTTTGATCAAACGTTTCTCTTGGTTTGTATTTTGAAGCTATTTGGGAGATTGCTTTAATATGGTTAGGGGTTGTTCCGCAGCAACCTCCAATAATATTAATTAAATTCTTTTTTAGATACTCTTCTATTTGCAATGCAGTTTCTTCAGGAGTTTCATCATATTCACCAAAAGCGTTTGGTAGTCCTGCATTTGGGTGTGCAGAAATTGCAAAATTTGTTTTAGAAGCAATTGCTTCTAAGTGAGGCTGTAGCAAGTTGGCTCCTAAAGCGCAATTAAACCCGACGGATAATAGAGGGATATGAGAAACAGAAATCAGAAAAGCTTCCGCAGTTTGTCCAGAAAGAGTTCTTCCAGAAGCGTCTGTGATCGTTCCAGAAACCATGATAGGAACTGTAATATTCCGCTCTTGTTTGACTTCTTCGATAGCGAATAGAGCAGCTTTGGCATTTAAGGTGTCAAATACTGTTTCAACCAATAGTATATCAGCTCCACCATCAAGTAAAGCTTCTGCTTGTTGTTTGTATGCTATGCGAAGTTCATTAAAAGTAATTGCTCGATAGCCAGGGTCGTTTACATCAGGAGACATACTTGCCGTTCTATTTGTGGGGCCCATGGCTCCAGCTACAAATCGAGGTTTACTAGGAGTGTTTTTAGTAAACTCTTGGGCAACTTGTTTCGCTATTTTAGCAGACTGATAATTTAATTCATATACCAAATCTTCCATTTGATAATCAGCCATGGCAATGGTTGTTCCAGAAAATGTATTGGTTTCAACAATATCTGCACCAGCGATAAAATATTTACGGTGTACCTCTTTTACTGCTTCAGGCTGAGTAATTGACAGTAAATCGTTATTACCTTTTAAAGGTATTGGATAGTTTTTAAAACGTTTTCCACGAAAATCATCTTCAGTAAATTTATATTCTTGAAGCATAGTTCCCATAGCTCCATCGAGTACGAGAATTCGTTTTTGTATTTCTTGATAAATGTTGGGCATTTTCCTGATATTTAAGTATGATGTTATCAGGAAAAGAGAGAGAAAAAATCTTTTCGTTATCTCTCCGCAATATAATGCGGTAGAATGTAGCACCTTCTTTGTATAAATAAACAAAGGGTTGCTAAGGTTTCATAGGGTCTAATCCCTCCACCTTTCTTGATAACACTTATAAAGTTAATGAACTATTATGGTGCAAATAAACAAACTTTTTTTGAATTTTGCATAAGTTTTTAGTAATTATATAAATTGGATGATAAGTATCGGTCTCCTATATCACAAATAATTGCAACAATAACGCCTTTTTCTATTTTATGAGCTACCTCTAAAGCAACGTGTACTGCACCACCGCTGCTCATTCCTCCAAAAACTCCTTCTTGACTGGCTAGTTTTCGAGTCATATTGCGCGCTTGATTTTCGCTCACTTCAATGATTTCATCTACTTTAGAGCGATCAAATATTTTTGGGAGATATTCTTTAGACCATTTTCGAATACCTGGTATTTTAGAGCCGTCAGTAGGTTGAGCTCCTATAATTTTTATGTTTGGATTTTGTTCTTTTAAATACGTAGATACGCCCATAATAGTTCCAGTAGTTCCCATGGCCGAAACAAAGTGGGTTACCTCTCCTTCGGTATCCTTCCATATTTCAGGACCTGTTGTTTTGTAATGTGCTTTCCAATTATCATTGTTTTCAAATTGATTGAGCATAAAGTAACCTTTCTTATAGCGAATGCGTTGCGCTAAGTCTCTTGCTCCTTCAATACCTTCTTCCTTAGGAGTTAAAAGAACTTCGGCTCCATAAGCCTTCATCGTTTTAATACGCTCTTCGGTAGCATTTTCAGGCATTACTAGTGTCATTTTTAAACCAAGAATATTTGAAATGAAAGCAAGCGCAATGCCTGTGTTTCCACTTGTAGCTTCAATTAAATGATCTCCTTTTTTAATATTCCTTCTGTTTAGAGCTTGAAAGATCATATTATAGGCAGCTCTATCTTTTACGCTTCCGCCAGGGTTATTGCCTTCTAATTTTAATAATAAGCGTACGTCTTTTTTATGTATAACATTACTAACTTCTATAAGTGGAGTATTTCCTACAAAATCGGTTATCTTTTTAGTCTTCATTGTGTGTTTTTTTTAAAATAATTTTGTTTTCTGATTGATAAGTAACTAATGCATTTTCAGGAATAGAGGAGGTAATACAAACGTTTGCTCCAATAATGCTGTTTTTGCCAATAATAACGTCTCCTCCTAAAATGGTAGCATTTGCATAAATCGTTACATTGTTTTCAATAGTAGGATGCCTTTTAGTAGCTGCAAGCTCTTTTTTAACTTGAATGCCTCCTAGAGTGACTCCTTGGTATATTTTTACATTATGTTTAATTGTGGTTGTTTCACCGATCACAATTCCTGTTGCATGATCTATAAAAAAAGAGCGTCCAATAGTGGCTCCTGGATGAATATCAGTGCCTGTTACTCCGTGAATATATTCACTCATCATTCTGGGTAAAATACGAACATTTAATTTAACCAATTCGTGACTTAACCGATATACAGCTATAGCATGAAATCCGGGATAAGCCAAATATACTTCTTCTAAACTTTTGCAGGCAGGATCATTTTGTTCAAAAGCGATAGCGTCTAGGTCTAATTTTTCCCTGATCCTTATAAAACGATCTCGGTAGTTATTCCATATTTCTTGCGCGTCTGGAATGGATAATCTACTTGCTATTTTAAAGAATTTTTCCTCTATGCTTTTTTGATTCAGTAGTTTGTATTCTTCATCAAATAGTGAATAGAATAAGCTTTTTGTAAAAGTTTCAACAGTATCTTTTAAACAGATATTATAATTCTTTAAAATATTTTTTTCTATGCTATTGTTCATTATGTTTCTGGTGCTAATTCTACCTCTAGACCATCTAACGGAGGTGTTATTTGGATTTGACATCCTAATCGGCTATTCTCTGCTACATAAAATGCTTCTGCTAGCATCATGTCTTCATCTGGTGTCATTTCAGGCAATTGATGATCAGATTTTATATAGCATTGACAAGAAGCACACATTGCCATGCCTCCACAAATACCTATAGTGCCTTCTTCAGCCAACTCGTAGGAACGAACAACCTCCATTAGATTCATTGCCATATCAGTCGGAGCAATTAGTTCATGCATTACACCTTTTCTGTCGGTTATTTTTATAGTAATATCTGACATTTTATGATACTTATAAAGAGTATTAAATTAGTTAATTGCTTTGACTACTGCTTTTGGAGCTTCCTTTTTGGATCCATCAAAACCTTCTACACCTCCAACAGTTGTATATTTCATTACGTATTTTTTGTCTGGGTGAATTCGTTGAAAGGCACTTTGGCACATTAAAGTAGCTTCGTGGAAACCACATAAAATCAACTTTAATTTTCCAGGATAAGTGTTGACATCTCCAATAGCATAAATTCCAGGAATGTTTGTTTGGTAATCTAATGCATTGTTTACTTTGATAGCATTCTTTTCAATTTCTAGTCCCCAATTAGCAATAGGACCTAATTTAGGAGACAAACCGAACAAAGGAATAAAATGGTCGGTGTCATAAACGTATGGGGTTTTTCCTTTTTCTACTATTTGGACTCCTGTAACGTGTTCCTTTCCGTAGATCTCTTTGATTTCGGCAGGGGTTATTAGGTTGATTTTTCCGATGTCTTTTAGTGCTTGAACTCTCTCTACAGAGTCAAGAGCACCTCTAAATTCATTTCTTCGATGCACTAATGTTACTTCAGAGGCAATATCTGCTAGGAAAATAGACCAGTCTAGCGCAGAATCTCCACCACCAGCAATTACTACTTTTTTATTGCGATAAACTTCAGGTTCTCTAATCATATAAGCAACACCTTTGTCTTCAAAATTGGTAATGTTAGAGATAGGAGGTTTTCTAGGTTCAAAGCTACCTAGTCCACCGGCAATGGCAACAACTGGCGCATGATGTTTGGTGCCTTTGTTTGTGGTAACAATAAATGATCCATCATTTTGCCTCTCAATAGTATCAGCACGTTCTCCTAATGTAAATCCAGGTTCAAATTGTTTGATTTGCTCTAATAGATTTTTAGTTAAATCTCCTGCCAATATTTCAGGATAAGCAGGTATGTCATAAATAGGTTTTTTAGGGTATATTTCGGAGCATTGTCCTCCTGGTTGAGGCAATGCATCTATTAAGTGACATTTTAGTTTTAGCAGGCCTGCTTCAAAAACAGTAAATAATCCTGTTGGTCCCGCTCCTATAATTAGTATGTCTGTTGTAATCATTTTTTTTCTAATTTATAAACCATTATAAAGTATTCTCTATTTGTAAAAAAGGTAAGTTCCAAATGCTATTTTTAGTATAGATTGGCATACGGTATAGCGAATAATGATTTTAGTGTATTAACTTTTCTGTTAATTTATTTAATGTTTCTACTTTTTTCTCAAAACTACCTTTGATAGTTTTTCTGAACTTATTTAAGTTTTCAACCAACTCATTGATATCTTCAGGAATAACCTCTTCAAAAAACTGACGTAATCTTTTAGCAGTTGTAGGAGATTTTCCGTTTGTTGAAATAGCTATTTTTACATTTCCTTTTGTTACGATACCTCCTAAATAAAAGTCGCATAAGCTTGGTGTATCAGCTACATTTACTAATATATTATGTTGTTTACAGTCATTATATACCTGTTTGTTAACTTCAAGGTTGTCGGTAGCTACAATTGCTAAATCTTTGTTTTTTAAGTAAATATTGCTATAGAAGCTTTTGGTAATTTCTACTTGATGTTTTTGAGCTAAATTGATTATTTCAGGCAATATTTCAATAGCTACTATTTCAACTTTTGCATCAGGACTTGATTTTAACAAAAAGCTTAGTTTTTCCAATCCTACATTTCCTGCCCCTACTAATAGTATATTTAGTTCATGTGTTTTTAGGAAAATAGGGTAGAGGTTATTTCGTTTTTTTTGAGTCATACGGCAATACTGGTGTTTATTTGAGATTGAATATTGTAAAGCTCTTTCCTGTTGTTAACGACTTCTCCTAATATTATAATTGCAGGATTACTCAATTTCTCTTTATCAACGACGTCCTGAATTGTATTTACAGTACCAATGCCTACTTTTTCTTGTGAAGTAGTTCCGTTTTGTATGATTGCAACAGGTAAGTGCCCTTTCTTTTCTTGTTGAAAAAGTTGTATGATTTGTGAAAGTTTTCCCATTCCCATTAAGATGACCACAGTAGCACTAGATTTTGCAGCTAACGCAATATCATTTGATATTTGATGTTGCTTTGTAGTTCCTGTAATAACCCAAAAACTTTCAGAACTTCCACGCTTGGTTAACGGAATGTTTTGAGATGCAGGTACAGCTAATGATGAAGAAATTCCAGGAACAACTGCTGTTGCTAAACCAAATTTAGCGGCATATTCGATTTCCTCTGCACCTCTTCCAAAAATAAAAGGATCACCGCCTTTTAAACGTACTACATGTCCATGCGAATGACCACGGTTTACAATTAGCTCATTAATTTGTTGTTGTTGATAGCGATAGCATCCTCGCCTTTTACCTACAAAAATAATTTCAGCATTAGGATTCACATATTTTAGTAAATCATTGTTTACTAAAGCATCGTATAGAACAACATCCGCTTTTTTTAATGCGTTGATCGCTTTTAAGGTGATTAACTCAACGTCCCCTGGCCCTGCGCCAACTACGGTCAATTTAGGTAGGTTTTTCATTGTTTTATTTTTCTAAAGATGCCTTTCTATATACATCTATTGTTTGATAAAATGATTTAGTTTCGTTTAAGTATTTTTCAGCAAAATCAGCCGTAGGTTTATTCTTTTTTATTTGATAAACAAAGTCTGCAAATGTTGTTGGTAACTTAATTTTTTTAGTAACTATAAAAGTTTCTTCAAAATTAGAAACAATACTTGCTTGCGTATTAGTTTTAACACCTGATGCAGTTAATAGTGCTTTTGCTGTATTAATGATTGCTGAATAAGAATGGTAAATACTATCAGACCACTGCTTACTGTTGAAAGCCTCAGTTGCATTTTCTATTTTTTCTTCGCTTTCAAATAATAAGGTTGCAATTAAATCAATAACAACTCCTGCACATTCTCCAACTCCAATGGCTTTTACGTAGTTTTTACTATGCCCCCAGTCAATAAAATCATCTTCTTTTAGATTAGAAGTATCTGATAAGTGCTTTAATAAATCATAGAAGTAAGTTTTTCCATTTCTGTCATAATAAGCTAAGAAATCTTCATGGGGTTGCTTATGAGTTTCAAAATCATTTAATAGAAGACGTAAAGACTCAGGGCCTCTTTTACTAGGAATCTTTATAAGTTTATCAGAAAACCGACCCTTTCCATTTCCTATAACGCCTCCACCAACAAGCACTTGTAAGGCAGGAGCTAATAAGTTTCCTACTTTTATAGACATTCCTTGAAAACCGATATGTGCCATGTTGTGCTGTCCGCAGGCATTCATACAACCACTGATTTTGATGGTAATATTCTTATTATTTACATATTGAGGGTATTCCGATTTTAAAACTCGTTCAAGTTCAGCGGCTATTCCTGTACTACTAGCAATTCCTAAATTACAAGTATCTGTACCTGGGCAAGCAGTGATATCAGTTACACTATTATATCCTGCTTCTGTAAAACCTAAAGCTTTTAACTTAACGTAAAACAAAGGCAATAGTTCTTTACGTACATGTCTAATTAAGATGTTCTGACGTAAAGTAAAACGAAGTTCGTTGGCGCCGTATTCTTTTATTAAATCAGCGAGCAAGCGAGCTTTGTCAGTATAAAAATCGCCCAAATGAACTTTGATACCGATAGCGTATAAATCCGCTTGCTTTTGTTGGATTACATTTGTTTCTTTCCACAACTCAAAAGCAAAAGAATCATCTATCTTTGTGTTAGGAATTTTAGTTTTAGGAAAAGAAATTTCCTTTTCAAAAGGAGAGGTGTCTATTGGATAGTGTTGATAAGCAAGAGCGCTTTGTTCTTCTTGAACTAGTTGTAGAAAAGAAGAAATACCTAAGTCTTTAACTAAGAATTTTAAGCGAGCTTTGGCTCTTTTAGTTCGTTCTCCATATCTATCAAAAACACGTAAAACTCCTTCAATCGTTGGAATTAGTAGAGAGGTTTCTAAAAACTCATATATCACTTCTGCATGACGAGGTTGTGATCCTAGTCCACCCCCTAATAATACTTTAAACCCTTTTGTTTCTTTTCCGTTTATATTTTTAGTTTTAGCTATAAATCCTAAATCATGTATAAAGCTCAAAGCGGTATCTTTTTCTGTTGCCGAGAAAGACATTTTAAACTTTCGTCCCATTTCTTGACAGATAGGGTTTCGTAGAAAAAACTGAAAAGTAGCATGAGCATAAGGAGTAACATCAAAAGGTTCTTCTATGTCAATGCCAGCTGTTTCAGAAGCAGTAATATTTCTAACAGCATTTCCACAAGCTTCTCTTAGAGTGATATCATCTTTTTCTAGTTGTGCCCACAATTCAGGAGTTCTGTCTAAACTCACATGATGAATTTGTATGTCTTGGCGAGTTGTAATGTGCAAGCGACCTCTTGAGTATTCGTCAGAAACATCAGCAATTCTATGCAATTGTTCACTGGTAACTTTACCATAAGGTAATTTGATGCGAATCATTTGCACTCCTAATTGACGTTGGCCGTAAACACCTCTTGCTAAACGCAAACTTCTAAAACGCTCTTCATCTATTTGACCTTCTTTAAATAAACGAATTTTACGCTCTAATTCCAGAATATCTTTTTCTACAATTGGGTTTTCTATTTCTGTTCTAAAACTTTGCATATTGTTGTTGCTTATGAGTTTATATTATATTTCAAATAAAATGATGTTATCTAAGCCTTGTATTATTTTTAATGGTGTAAAAACTTTTGCTTAGCCAAAAGCTCCTCTTCTGTTTCAATGTTTTCGTCATCAGGAACACAACAATCTACAGGACATACTGCAGCACATTGAGGTTCTTCATGAAAGCCTTTACATTCTGTGCATTTATCAGGAACAATGAAATAATATTCATCCGATATAGGTTCTTGAGCATCATTAGCATCTATTGAGTTCCCATTTAGTAACTGTATGTTTCCTGTTAATGAGGTTCCTTCGTTGTAATTCCAGTCCACTGCTCCTTCATAAATAGCTGTATTAGGGCATTCAGGTTCGCAAGCCCCACAGTTAATACATTCATCTGTAATTATAATGGCCATATGATTTTATGTTTATTGAATAAAACCGACTCCTGCGGTATTATTTGTTTTCGGATTGATGAGAATAAAAGTTCCATTTGCTTTATTCTTTTGATAAGTATCAAAAAATAAAGGCTTACTTACTTTTAAGGTTACTTCACCTATTTCGTTTAATTTTATTTCTGAAGGAGTCTCTTTTCTTCCAGAAAAATCGGTTCTAATAATACTGTTCAAAGAGATTATTTTTGCTTGTGCATCGCTCACTCCGTGTTTTATAAAATATTTGTCAGAAGCAAGTAGCGGTGTTTTATCCATCCAACAAATAGTAGCATTCAATTGTTTTGCAATTACGGGTTCTTCATTCGTTTTTACTAACATATCACCTCTACTTACATTTACATTGTTTTCTAATGTAACAGTAACAGCACTTCCTTTTTTGGCATGTGAAAATTCTTTATCAAAAAAGTGGATGCTTTTAATTTTCGATTTGGTAGTAGAGGGTAATATTGTAATTTCATCGCCAACCGTTAAGTCTCCTCCATACAGCTTACCAGCATAACCTCTAAAATCGTGGTACTCTTCAGTTTTAGGTCTTATCACTGTTTGCACAGGAAAGCGCATTTGAGAAGTTTCTTCTAAATCTGTTGATTCTAAGTTTTCTAAATGATTTAATAACGTATCTCCTTGGTACCAAGGAGTGTGTTCAGATTTTTCAACAACATTATCTCCTTTCAGAGCAGATAGAGGAATAAAAGTTAATTTTTGCTCTTGATAAGTGCTTTTACTAGCTAGGTTTTCAACTTCTTTTTTTATGTTATTAAACTGCTCTTCAGAATAACCAACTAAGTCCATTTTATTAATAGCAATAATGATGTTTTTAACCCTTAACAGAGTATTGATAAAGAAGTGACGATAAGTTTGTTCAATAACTCCATTACGCGCATCAATTAATATAATAGAAGCTTGAGCATTTGAAGCTCCTGTAACCATATTTCTAGTATATTCAATATGCCCAGGAGTGTCAGCTATGATAAAACTGGTTTTTGGAGTAGCAAAATATATATGCGCAACATCAATAGTAATTCCTTGTTCTCTTTCAGCTATTAATCCATCAGTAGCTAACGAGAAATCTAAATAATCAAAGCCTTTTTGTTTACTTTTTTCTTGAATTGCTTCTAGTTTATCATCTGTCAATGAGTTTGTATCGTATAAGATACGTCCAATTAAGGTACTTTTGCCATCATCTACGCTTCCTGCTGTTGCTATTTTTAGTACATTCATTGTTTTTAGTATTGAATATTCGTTTTTTTTGTAATAGGGTGAATTATGCTTAGTTTTTTTAAAAATATCCTTGTTGTTTACGTTTTTCCATTGCTGCTTCCGATCTTTTATCATCTATTCTAGCACCCCTTTCTGATATTGTTGCTATTTTGATTTCATTTACAACGGAGTTTATATCTGTAGCGGTAGAGAGCACGGCAGCTGTACAGCTCATATCTCCTACAGTTCTAAAGCGCACCATTCGTTCTTGTACAGCTTCATCATCTTCTCTATAAACAATGTCATCTTTTGCAGACCATATAAGTCCATCTCTTAAAAAAGTAGCTCTTTTGTGCGCAAAATAAATAGAAGGTATTTCAATATTTTCTTTCTGAATATAAGACCAAACATCCAATTCTGTCCAGTTAGAAATAGGAAAAACACGAACATTTTGCCCTAAATCAATTCGTCCATTTAGCATATCGAACAATTCAGGACGTTGGTTTTTTTCATCCCATTGACCAAAATCATCTCGAACAGAGAATATACGTTCTTTAGCTCTTGCCTTTTCTTCATCTCTACGAGCTCCTCCAATACAAGCGTCAAACCCAAACTCTTCTATAGCGTCCAATAACGTTTCTGTTTGTAACATATTTCGGCTAGCATATCTCCCAGTTTCCTCCTTAACTCTTCCTTTGTCGATATTATCTTGAACATTTCTAACAATTAATTCAATGCCTAGTTCATCAGCCAGTCGATCTCTAAAAGAAATGGTTTCAGGAAAATTATGACCAGTATCTATGTGCATTAAAGGAAAAGGAATTTTAGCAGGGTAAAAAGCCTTTTGAGCCAATCGAACAAGTGTAATGCTATCTTTTCCTCCAGAGAATAGTAATACTGGTTTTTCAAATTGAGCTATAACCTCTCTAAAGATATATATGGCTTCGCTTTCTAAAGCGTTTGTTTGTAATGTATTTGTTGTATTCATGATCGATGTTTTTTTAGCTATGTAAACCGCATTCTCTGTTATTTTCTACTTTAGTAGGATCAAAGTAATTGAGCTCGTTAGAGAGCTTATACTCTTGTAAATAAGCATCCAATTTTTCATCAGACCAGTTATAAAAAGGGCTTACTTTTAAAATTCCATCATTGCTTTTAGATACAATGTCAATGGTGTTTCTAAAAGCAGTTTGCCCTTTTCTTAAATTGGTAAACCATACGTCAGGTTGATGTATGCTCATTGCTCTTCGAAATGGTTCTAGCTTTACTTGTTCTGTAAAAATGGAATGCTTTGGGTCATCAATATTGGGTAGTCCTAAGATATTGTTTCTATAAGCAACTGTTTGTTTAGGAACGTATAGTTGAATGTTTAGAGCCAGTTTTTCTATTAATTCTTCTGCATGTTTATAGGTTTGAAGGGTATTATAGCCAGTGTCACACCAAATAACTTCAATATCATTTTTTATAGAAGAGACAGCATGTAAGATAGCACTTTCATAAGGTCTGAAATTTGTTGTTATGACTGGCTTATCTGCAATAGATAGCGCCCATTCTATAATTTCTTTAGGAGTTTTACTTTTTAGTTGTTCATTAATGTTTTTGATGTTTTCTATGCTCATTATTTTCCCCATTTTATACTGTTCCAAATTCGTTCATGAAAGAAATACAATATCATTTTTGTTATTAACTCTACGCTTCCTATAGAAAAAGCTAATGCTAGTTTTCCTGTAATTAACCAAGAGATTAAAACGGTGTCAAGTGTTCCTATGAGTCTCCAGCTGATTGATTTAAGAATGCTTCTCAGTGGTTTTTCAGACTGCTTGTTTAGCTTAGAGTCTTCTTTCTTTTTTATAAATTGATTTATAATCATTTTTAATTCCAATTTCCCTATCGGGTTACTAGGTTAATAGTGCAAATGTACACTTACTTCTTAAAAAGCAAAGCCTTTTCTCAAAAAATTAACAAAATAATAGTACTTTTTTACTAGACTAAATCAGCTAAAGTATTGTTTCTTAATACTTGTAAAGTATTGTCTCTGACCTGTATCATTAATTTATGTACAGAACAAGAATCTTCATCAGGGCAATCACTACACTTTTCGTAATAATTTAAACTAACACAAGGTAGCATTGCTATAGGACCTTCTAAGGTTCTAATAATGTCTGTCATTTTTATATCAGAAGGATCTTTTAGCATATAGTAGCCTCCCCCTTTGCCTTTTTTAGCACCTAAAACACCTGATTTTCTTAAGGTAAGCAATATACTTTCTAAAAATTTATGAGAAATGTTTTCACTCTCAGCAATGGTAGCTATCTGCACCATCATTCCTTTTTCTTGTTTTGCGATAAAGGTTAGGGCTTTTAAGCCGTATTTTGTTTTTTTAGAAAGCATATTGCAAAAATACACTTTTTATTTAGTTCTTAATTTTCTAGAGCTTGTTTTAGATCGTTAATAATATCAATTGTATTTTCTAAACCAACGGAGCATCTTATAAGCCCATCGCTAATACCAGCTTCTAGTCGTTCTTCTGAACTTAACTTGCTATGGGTGGAAGAAGCTGGGTGGGTTATAATGGTTTTGGTGTCTCCTAAATTGGCAGATAACGAGCACATTTTTATGGTATTTATGAATTTTCGACCAGCATTGATACCTCCTTGAATTTCAAAAGAAACAATATTACCTCCTAATTTCATTTGCTTTTTGGCAATATTGTATTTTGGATGTGATTTTAAAAAAGGGTATTTTACTGAGGTTACTTTAGGGTGTTTTTCTAAGAAAGTAGCTATTTCTAATGCATTTTGACAATGTTTTTCTACGCGAATACTTAATGTTTCTAAACTTTTAGAGAGTACCCAAGCATTGAAAGGCGACATTGCAGGCCCTGTATTTCTAGAAAATAGATAAATTTGACGGATTAAATTTGTTTTTCCAACGGTAATACCTCCTAGAACCCTGCCTTGTCCATCAATTAATTTAGTAGCAGAATGAATTACCAAATCAGCTCCAAATTTTATAGGATTTTGTAAATATGGCGTAGCAAAGCAATTGTCAATAATTAATAAAAGATTGTGTTTACGAGCAATTTTGTGTAGGGTTTCTAAATCGATAACATCTACTGCTGGATTTGTAGGAGTTTCTGCATATAAAATTTTGGTATTCGGTTGAACTAATCTTTCTATTTCATCGAGATTATTTGTATTAAAAAAGCTCGTTGAGATATTCCATTTTGGAAAATATTTGGTAAGGAGGCTGTGTGTAGATCCAAATACAGATTTACAAGAGATAATATGATCTCCAGCATCTAATAAAGCAGCAAAAGTTGAAAAAATAGCAGCCATTCCTGTAGCAAAAGCATATCCTGATTCAGCACCTTCCATAGCTACTATTTTATCAATAAATTCAGTTGTGTTTGGATTAGAAAATCTGCTATATAAGTTTTTTTCCTTTTCTTCAGAAAAAGAAGCTCTCATATCTTCAGCATCGTCAAAAACAAAACTAGACGTTATATATAGAGGAGTAGAGTGCTCAGAAAAGTGAGAGCGTTTTAGTTGTCCTCTAATGGCTTGGGTTTCAAATTTGTTACTCATTTTTCTTCTATTGATAATTTAATTGTTTTTTGCTAATCGTAAAATATCTCCAAAAACACCTCTTGCAGTTACCTGTGCTCCTGCGCCAGCACCTTGAATAACGATAGGTTGCTGCCCATAAGATTCTGTATATATTTCAAAAATGGTATCAGCAGCTTTTAAGCTTCCTAATGGGGTGTTTTTAGGAACAGATTGTAGGGTTACTTCTAAAGTTCCTTTATTTTTGGATAAGTCTCCGTGTAAATCGCCAATATACCTTAGTACATGATTTTCTTTTTGAGTTATTTTTTTCTTTTGAAAATCATTGTTTAGACTAGATAGGTTTGATAGAAAATCTTTGGTATCTAAGTTTTTAAGATTTTGAGGGATTAAGTTCTCAATGGCAATGTCTTCAAATTCATTTTCTAATTCTAATTCACGTGCTAGAATTAATAATTTTCTAGCAACATCGTTTCCAGATAGATCTTCACGAGGGTCGGGTTCAGTAAGCCCTTTTTGAATGGCTTGTTGTAAAACATTGCTAAAAGAGATTTCATGAGAGGAAAAGTGATTGAATATATAGCTCAAAGAGCCAGAGAAAACACCTCTCACTCGGGTGATGTTTTCACCAGAATCATGGAGTAACTTAATAGTGTCAATTAAAGGCAGTCCAGCACCTACATTGGTCTCGTATAAATACGATTTGTTATTGATTTCGAGGGTTTTTCGTAGTTTTTTGTAAAATTGATAACTTGTAGTATTGGCAATTTTATTAGAAGAAACTAGGTCAAAACCATTTTCTATTAGAGGGATATAATTTTGAGTAAAACTATTACTAGCGGTATTGTCAACAGCAATCAGGTTTTCTAAATGATGCTCTTTAGCATAGTCAATTACAGTATCTACTACATCTTTAATTTCTTTGTTATTACTTAATTTGATTTCCCATTTTTGAGATATTCCCTCTTTGTTTATAATTGCTTTTTTAGAGTTCGTAACAGCAAAGATGTTTAGATGTATTTTTCTTCTTTTTAAAATTGCTTGCTTACTTTCTAAGATTTGGTTAATTAAAGTTCCACCAACTAATCCTTTACCGAAAATAGCAATGTTTATTTTTTTAGCAATTCCAAAAATTTGTCCGTGAATTACATTTAAAGCTTTGTGTAACTGTGATTTTTTTACTACCAAACTTACGTTTTTACCAGAAATAGTGTTGTTAAATAGTAGCGGTACTATTTGATTTTTTGTAAGTGCATTGTAGGAGTGATGGAATTCACTTAAATCTTGACCGATAATGGATATAACTGCAATGTCATTGATGATAGAAATTTGATTGACATCTTTAGTGTAAAAATCAGTTTCAAATTCTTGTTCTAAAGCAATAACGGCTTCTTGAGCTTTGTCACTGTTAATAATTAGTCCAATTCCCCTTTCAGAAGATCCTTGAGAAATAATACTGATATTAATATTTTTATTACTCAGAGCTTTGAAAATTCTGGCATCAACACCTACTTTTCCAAGAAGACCTCTTCCTTCGAAATTAATTAAGGAAACATTTTCTAAAGTAGATAGTGATTTTATTCCTTTAGAATTTGATTTAGAGGAGATTAGTGTTCCGTTGTTATTTGGATTGAAAGTGTTTAAAATACGAAGGTTAATGTTTTTTTCTAGTAATGGGATAATCGTTTTAGCATGTAAGATAGTGGCTCCAAAATTTGCCAATTCATTGGCTTCTGAAAAAGATAATTGCTCAATTTTTTTGGCCTCAGAAACTAAATCTGGATTTGCTGTAAAAATACCATCAACATGTGTATAGTTTTGCAATTCGTCTGCATTTAAATAATTGGCCAACAAGGAAGCGGTATAGTTACTTCCATTTCTTCCAAGAGTAGTTGTTTCTCCTTTTAAATTAGAGGCTATAAAACCAGTGATAATAGGAACCGTATTTTTTCCGAATTTCTTAAAATGGTTGATTACATTTTCTTTAGAAAGTTCTATGAAAGGCTGTGCATTTCCAAAGTTTTCATCCGTTTTAAGTAGTTGTCTAGCGTCTATAGTACTTGCTTTAATACCTTTTTCGTCTAAGAGAGCGGCTACTGTTTTAGAAGCAATTAATTCTCCTTGTGCTAAAACGTCATCCTTGATTTTTTGGCTAAAATCTCCTAATAAACGAACTCCTTCAAAGAGTTTTTCTAAATGAGAAAATTCCTTAGAAAGCTCAACAGATTTAGAGATTGTTTTCTGATATTCAATAAAAGCATCTAATTGCTCGTGATAAGTCTCGTTTTTAGAAGCTTTGTATAAGATGTTTTCTAGCTCGTTAGTAGCGTTTCCTCTTGCAGAAACAACAACGGCGATATTTTCTTTATGAGCTATTTTCTGTTCAATAATGGAAATGACATTATTGATTCCTTCGTTGGATAAAGATTTTCCACCAAATTTTAATACTTTCATTTTTTTACTTTTTGAGTTTGGATTGCATATTGGGGCTATTATTTTTTCTAGTTGCTCATATTCAATTAAAAAAGCATCGTGTCCATGTACAGATTCTATTTCGTTATAAGTCACATTTGCTTGTGTTGATGCTAATATTTTGTGAGTTTCTCTATTTTCTTCAGCAGTGAAAAATAGATCGGAGTTAACGCCAATAATATGAATGTCGGCAGTTATAATTTTTAGAGCCTCCGCGTTGTCTTTGCCTTTTGTGATATCAATTGTTTTTAATAACTGATTCATTAATTTATAAGAGGCTAATTGATAGCGCTCTTGTAGTTTTTTGCCATGGTGTAATAGCCAACTTTCAACATTAAATATTTTTGAATGAACATTTTTTGAACGATGAAACCGTTCTTTGAATGACTGCGGTGTTCTATAACATAGCATAGCATGCATTCGAGCATCGTGAACAGGGTTGCTAGAATTTGTTAAAAACTGCTCTTGAATTTGGCAATTAGCAATTAGCCAGTCTGTAGATTTCCAATCAGTTGCTATTGGAATCAAGTGCTTTGTTATATTAGGAGTTAACGCAGCCATTTCCCAAGCAATTCCACCTCCTAAAGAGCCTCCTATTAATGCAAATAACTGTGTTATCTCTAATTTTTTTAAACCACGTAAAAATAAATAGGCAATATCTCTGGTAATAAAATCTTTATAATTATTAATTAAAAAGCCATCGTATCCATTTCCAGGGATATTAAAACATAAAATAGTGTATTTAGAAGTATTTATGGCTTTGTTTTCGCCAATTAAATTTTTCCACCAGCCATGTAAGCCAGCAACATTACTATTTCCTGTTAGAGCGTGATTAATTAGAATAATGGGAGCTGTGCCTAGTTCTTTTCCGAAAATTTGATAGCTCAACGGAATTTTATCAAAAATGAATCCGCTTTCTGTAGTAAAATCAGTGATGTTTATATAAAGTAAATCAGTTGCCAATTTAAAAATGAGTTAAGCGCATCGCGCCGAGCAATTGTTGTAAGCTCATTTCCCTTCAGAAGGAGATACAAAATTGCTCAGTTTGATAATTAAAATTTATACCAAGTATCTTTATTTTATTTTTGTAAAAGCTTGTTTTAGATCCGCTTTTAGATCTTCAATGTCTTCTAAACCAACGGATAGCCGAATGAGGTCGTTGGTTACTCCCGCTGTTTTTTGAGAAGACTCACTTAATTGTTGGTGTGTAGTACTTGCAGGGTGAATGATTAAAGATTTGGTGTCTCCAATATTGGCTAGCAAAGAAAAAAGTTTAGTGTTATCTGCTACTACCTTAGCAGCATCATAACCACCTTTCACTCCAAAAGTAACAATACCGCTTTGGCCTTTGGGTAAGTATTTTTGAGAGAGGGTATGATAGTTACTACTTTCTAACCCAGGGTAGTTGACCCAGGTAACTACCTCTTGCTCTTCTAGCCATTTAGCTAGTTCTAAAGCATTTTCACTGTGCTTCTTTATTCTGATGTTTAGTGTTTCTAAGCCTTGAATGATATTAAAAGCATTGGTAGGACTTAATGCACCACCAAAATCGCGTAATCCTTCCAAAATTAGTTTAAAGGTATAAGAAGAAGCTCCCAATGCTTCGTGATATATTAAGCCGTGATATCCAGGAGAAGGCTCTGTAAATTCTGGAAATTTACCATTTCCCCAATTAAAAGTACCAGCATCAATAACAACGCCTCCCAGTGAATTTCCTTGACCACCAATATATTTTGTTAGGGAGTGAATCACAATATTAGCACCGTGTTCAATAGGGTTTAATAGGGCAGGGGTGGCAACAGTATTATCTACAATAAAAGGGATTTCAGCAGATTTCGCATGAATAGAAATAGCTTTTAAATCCAGTACATCCAGTTTAGGGTTTCCTAGAGACTCAACAAAGAAAGCTCTTGTATTGCTTTGCGTGGCTTTTTTAAAGTTGTCAGGGTTAGAGGCATCAACAAATGTGGTAGTAATACCTAATCTAGGTAATGTTACATTGAGTAAGTTGTAAGTTCCGCCATATAAACTACTAGAAGCAACAATGTGATCTCCAGCTTTTAATAATGTTAACAAGCTTGTAGAGATTGCTGCCGTTCCTGATGCAAAAACAACAGCTCCAGTTCCACCTTCTAAGGAAGCAAGACGTTCTTGTAAAACTTGGTTGGTAGGATTGTTTAACCGTGTGTAAATAAAACCTAATTCTTTTAATGAAAAAAGACTTGCAGCATGTTCTGAGTCGTTAAAAACATAAGAAGTTGTTTGGTAAATAGGAACAGCTCTTGTTCCTGCTGTTTGTGTTACGTCATGTCCTGAATGCAACGAATTTGTTGCGAATTTTTGTGTACTCATTTTTCTTGTTTTTTGAGTTAATAAAAAATTAAAACAAAAGTCAAATCCATCGTTTATCTGATGTACCCTACTAGAAAAATGTTAAAAAGAAAATTGTAACTACAGAGGAGTAATTACGTTGAGTTATCTATCCAATATACTAATAAATGAATTAGAAATTAAGTAGAATGTAGCACCTTCTTTATTAAATATAAAGGGTTGCTAAGGCTTCACAGGGTCTAATCCCTCCACCTTTCTTGATAACATTTCAATAAGTTATTGAACTTTGTGAGTGCAAATATTCATTCAGAAAAAATTAATATCCAAATTTTTTCTAAACTTTTTTTTATCTTTTTAGGGTATATACTACGTATATAATTTTTTTTGGTTTTCTTTTTTTTTAGAGAAAACCTTTTTTAGGTTTGAATTTTATCTATAACTTTGCCAAATATTTTTGAGGAAAAATTTGGACTGATTGCAACCTCATTGAACTCTTGTTCAGAATAAAAATGCTAAAGCAGTAATTATCTACTTCTTTACGCGACCAAGCAATCCAAGTTTTTTTTCTATTTTAAATTTTAAAGAAAAGAGTTTATGTCATATTTATTTACTTCAGAAAGTGTTTCTGAAGGACACCCAGATAAAGTAGCCGATCAAATTTCAGATGCGTTGATTGATAATTTTTTAGCTTTTGATACATCATCGAAAGTGGCTTGTGAGACGTTAGTCACAACAGGACAAGTAGTATTGGCAGGAGAAGTGAAATCTAAAACGTATTTAGATGTCCAAAAAATTGCGCGTGATGTGATTAATAAAATAGGATACACGAAGAGTGAATATATGTTTGATGGTAGTTCTTGTGGAGTGTTTTCAGCAATTCACGAACAATCACCTGATATTAATCAAGGGGTAGAAAGAGCTAATCCAGAAGACCAAGGAGCAGGTGATCAAGGAATGATGTTTGGGTATGCTACTGATGAAACGGAAAGCTATATGCCTTTAGCTTTAGATTTGTCACATCGTTTGCTTATTGAATTAGCGGAATTAAGAAGAGAAAATAAAGAGATTACTTATTTAAGGCCTGATGCAAAATCGCAAGTAACCATTGAATATTCTGATGATAATATACCTCAAAGAATTGATGCAATCGTTATTTCTACGCAGCATGATGATTTTGATGAAAATGATGCTGTAATGCTAGCTAAGATCAAGGAAGATATCATCAATATTTTAATTCCTAGGGTAGTAGCAAAATTACCGAAGAATATCCAAGCATTATTTACAGATAGCATTACTTATCATATAAATCCGACAGGGGTTTTTGTAATTGGAGGACCTCATGGAGATACTGGTTTAACAGGTCGTAAAATTATAGTAGATACTTATGGAGGAAAAGGAGCTCATGGAGGAGGTGCTTTTTCAGGAAAAGATCCTTCGAAAGTAGATCGTTCAGGAGCGTATGCTACACGTCATATCGCAAAAAATTTAGTAGCTGCAGGTTTATGTAAAGAAGTTTTAGTGCAGGTTTCGTATGCTATTGGTGTGGCAAAGCCAACAAGTATTAATGTAGAAACGTATGGTACAGCTTCGGTAAATTTGACAGATGGAGAAATTAGCAAAGTAGTAGAAACTATTTTTGACATGCGTCCTTATTTTATAGAGAAGCGTTTAAAGCTGAGAGCACCTATTTATTCAGAAACAGCTGCGTATGGTCATATGGGAAGAAAACCAGAAATAAAAAAGGTTCGTTTTTCAAATCCAATGGGAGAAGTAATAGAAAGAGAGGTAGAGACTTTTACTTGGGAGAAATTAGATTATGTTGAAAAAGTAAAAGAAGCATTTAAGTTATAGTATGATTTAAAATCAATAAAAACTCACAATGTTAATTGTGAGTTTTTTTATAAAAAAAATTATATTTGCCGCTTAATTAAAAACACAAATTATTATGAAAAATGTAAAATTCGCCCTTCTATTGGGTTTGAGTTCAGTATTAACTATTGGTTGTAGTAGCTCCGCTTCAGAAGATTTTGAAGAAATAAATCAAGGAGTTTCTAAAAAAATAATAAAATCAATTTCTACGGTATCTAATTTAGACTTTTTAGGAAACAATTCTGTTGTATTAGTTTATGATGCAGATAAGAAGTTGAAAGATATTAATGCAGTAAGGGGAGTCGAGTCAACTTCACTCTCTTATAGTAATACAGGAAGCTCAATAGAAATATCTGGTGATGAGAGTGAGGTGTTCAATGTAGAGAAGCTATATAAATCACCATACGATGCGCTTGAAAGAGGAGAAGTTATAGAATATGATGCAAATAAGAATCCATACAAGATTGCATTCAATGAAGAAGAATATGATGATTCAAATAATGAGGTAGTTATAAAGAAGTATGTTGCTGAATTGACCTATGATGATGCACCTAATCCTTATTTTTATACTTTAGAAGCAGCTGGAATTATTGCTATTTTAGATAGGGTAGAATTAGATTTTACGGTAAATCCACAAGCTACAGAGATAATCAAAGCAAGAGCGCTATTCCCTGTAAATAACCTTTCCAGAATTGTTTATAAGAATGAAGAAAATGAGGTAAAACATAGTATCACAATAGATTATGAATATGATAAGGATAACTATCCTGTTAAAGGAGTTGCTACTTCTATAGGAACTTCTGGAGATACAGATACTATTAGTGTCACTTATGAGTATGAATAGGTAGCTTAGTGTAACTAAAAAATATTTTTTAAAACTTCTTGCTTTAAGCAAGAAGTTTTTTATTGGTTTTTGTTTTGCACTACAGAATGAACTCATTATAAAAAGAAGAAAATAGTGGTATTTAGAATCACATTATAAAAATATTTTTTATGACCAACATCCTTTTCGTATTCAAGTAAAAAATACCGTTTTATTTTATAGCAAACTAAAGCTATAATCAACATAAACTGGAAGAAGAAGCTTTAAAAAGGGAAGTTTTTGAGTATTTTTGCAGGATGAAAAGTAGTCAGAAAGTTTTTTTATTGCTAAATGGAGAGCCTCCTAATGGTAGGCCTAATCTTTCAAAATATGATTTTATTTGTGCAACAGATGGAGCGTATCATGTTTTAGAAAAATTAGGCATCGTACCTGATTTGGTAGCAGGAGATTTAGATTCTTCTTCTAATCACTTGCCGCAAATAGAACTTATTCATACCCCAAACCAAGATTTTACAGATTTTGATAAGATATTAAGAATCTTATATGAACGAGGATATAAAAAGGTAGATGTTTTTGGAGCAAGTGGTAAAGAACAAGATCACTTTTTAGGAAATTTGCAAACAGCTTTGATATGGAAGGAAAACTTAGCTATAACATTTTTTGATGCTTACAGCAAGTATTTTTTTGCAGATTATGTTACAAATTTACAGAATGTAAAGGGGAAAACAATTTCATTAGTTCCATTTCCAAGTGCAGAGGGTATTATTACCAAAGGGTTACAGTATCCATTACATAAAGAAGCATTAAGTTTTGGAACTAGAATAGGTACTAGAAATAAAGCAATTGAAAAAAATGTTGAAATAAGATTTGAAGTAGGAGATTTGGTTATTTTTGTAAATAATTAGCATAGATATGAGAAAATTAAAACTTATTTGGGATTTTAAAGGAGAAGATGGATTAGAGACTGCGAAGCATCATTGTGTCCATTTGAACGAATTTACTGAAATGGAAAAGTTAGAATTTCATGAGATAGCTTATGTAAGTCTGAATGAATTTCATACAATAGCATTTGTTATTGTGAATGAAAAAGATATGAAAACCTATAGAGATGCTCTGAAGCCCCATAGAGGAGAATTAGCAGATTAAGAGTTGGCTGTACCAGTTGAAGTTTAAAAATTGCTAGAAGGGAGATGATTGTTTTTTCTAGTAAAGTAGCAAGAGAAAAATAGGTAATTTCAAATAGTAGGTAGCGTTATTTTAATAAAATTAGAGTATCTTTCTAAACCCTAAAATAACTAACTATGAGGGTTAAGTATAATTATTTGTTTTTTATTGTTTTATTGGGTTTTAGTGCGAGAGCACAGCATCATTATAAGTCTTATTCTGCGCACCATTCAGTTTGGCAAGCTATTCATGTAAGTAAAGATATTATTAAAGCAAAAATCGAAGTTTTTGAAAAAAAGTCTTTAGAAAAACCACTGATGTTTCTCAATGTAAAGCATAAGATAAGCGAATTGAATAGGTTGTCTAATAGTTTGAGTTCTTGTATAGAGAAATTACAAGAAGAGGTAAATACAGAACGAGTGCTATACGCTCTTTTAGAAGAATACCATTATAAGAATATTATATTTACTAATAATGGGAAATTATCTGCTAAAGGAAAACAGATAAAAGTTAAAATAGATAGCTTATATGAGTTATCTTCAAAAATTAATATTCATAAATTAACACATTTAGAGGACTTTGTGAATAATCATTTTAAAACAAATGGTGATTATTATAATGAGGAGGAGGATAAAATAGATTACTTTAATTATTTATTTTATGATAAAAGTAATTATGGGATAATGATGAGTTTAAGTTATTTGTTGCTAGATGTTAAAACTTTTCAATTATTGTATCTAGGTACGGTAACGGGGTATTAAGTAGTTTGTGTAAAAAAATAAAAAAATAAAAAAAATGTTTTTAATAAATATTTTAGCGAAGCCTAAAAAAGAAACCGAGCAATATGGAGAGGTGGTTGGTGCTTATGTAAGTCTATATATAGATTATAAAGATATTGAAGGAGCTATTCAATTGGCCAAATTTTATATTAAAGAAGAAGGATGGAAGGTTGTAAAGGTAGAGGAAGAATATTTTGTTTTAGATTCTTCAGAGGATGTGGAGGAGGATCAAGTAGCACTTTATAGAGAAGCATTGGAAGATGGTTATGCTATTATTTTTAACTGTTACGAAGAGGAATAATATCTAGGGTATTTTAGGTTTCCGCAAGTGCTTTAGCGCATATAAATCCTCCTGTCCAAGCATTTTGAAAATTAAATCCTCCAGTAACAGCATCAATATTTAAAACTTCGCCTACTAAGAAGAGGTTTTTATGGATTTTGCTTTCAAAACGTTTAAAGTTAATTTCTTTTAAGTTAACCCCTCCTGCAGTAACAAATTCTTCTTTAAAAGTAGTACGCCCATTTGCATCAAAAGTACCCTTGGTAAGTTGATTGGCTAGATTCTCTAATTGCGTTGTATTTAAATCGGCCCAGTTTTGCTTTTTCGTAATTGTAGCAGCGGTAGCGAGGCGTTCCCATAAGCGTTTAGGGATTTCTGCAAAAGGAGATCTTAGCAATACTGTTTTTCGAGGTTCTTTCTTTTTTAAACTTAAAAGTATATTTAAAATTTCGTTTGTAGTTCTTGATAACCAATTGATTTCTACAGTGTATTGATAGTTTTTGTCGGCTAATATTCTTGCACCAAAAGAAGATAGCTTTAAAATAGCTGGGCCACTCATTCCCCAATGTGTGATGAGTAGAGGTCCAGAAGAAATGAGGCTTGTTTCAGCTAATTTTACCGTAGCATTAGGAACTGAAATTCCTAATAAATCGGTGATTCTTTTGTCTTTAATGTTAAAGGTAAATAAGGACGGTACTGGATTTATGATAGTATGGTTTAATGTTGAGCAAAGTGTCCATATTTTTTTACTACTACCAGCGGCTATAACAAGTTTTTCTGCTCTAAATTGTTTATTTTTAGTGGTAACAATCCATTGTTCTCCTTGTTGATGAATAGCCGTTACTCCATGGTTTTTTAAAACGCTTATGCCAAGGTTATCGACAGCCTCTTGGAAGCAATCTATAATTTTTTGAGAAGTGTTTGCTTGCGGGAAAACTCGATTATCACATTCTATTTTTAATGGAACATTTTTGTTTTCAAACCATTCGAATGTATCACCTGTCATAAATTGATGGAAAGGACCCAATAGTTCTTTGGCTCCTCTTGGATAAAATTTTATAAGTTCTTTAGGTTCAAAACAAGCGTGGGTAACATTACAGCGACCTCCTCCAGAAATTTTTACTTTTTGTAAAACTTCTTTTCCTTTTTCAAGAATAATAATGTTTAAATTAGGATTATTTTCTTTAGCATTTATAGCGGTAAAAAAACCAGCAGCGCCACCACCAATTACAATAATTGTTTCCATTTTTATGAATGTTTTTTAACGTATATGTAAACCTTTTCAAGGCTTATAATACCATATTTGAATAAGGGATGATAGTATTGAATCCCTTTTTTTGAAAATATGAAGGGGTATCCTTATTTCCAATAGCAAGAATAAAATCACCTCCCCATGCCCCTAAGCTTTTGATAGCGCCAAAATAATCACCAAAGAGGTTCTTTTTTACAGGAGGAAGTTTGATAATACCGCTAATGATTTGTTCATGTTCAGTAATGACATAGCTCAAATCTTTTGATGAATTTGCTTTTACAAATGCTGTAGAAAGATTTGAAATAGTGGTAATTTCATATTTGATATCCTTTTTGTTTTTTTGGTATTGGGCAATTCCTTCTCTGCTATTTTGCTTCTTATTAAGATGTATGAAGAAAAGCTCTTCGGAAAAAGTAGGGTTAAAATTAACGTTATCAATAATTGGTTTTTGTGCTTCTAATTTGTAAAAAATAGGAGTATTATGTTGAGCACATGCAATATCATAACCACTTCCTGAAAAAGAATTCCGTAGTAAAGAAAACGGATTTATATTTGCCCAATGAGCAATATTATTAATTAAGGTAGAAGAGCTTCCTAGTCCCCAGTTTTGAGGAAAAGATAAATTTGTTTTTATAATGAATCCATTTTCAGTAGCTAAGAAGTTAGGGTTAAGGTTTTTTGCCTCTTGTAAGATATTTAATAGCGTTTCTGCAATAAGCTCAGAGCTCCCTTCCTTATCTGACTGATAAGTGCAACTTATTAAACGGAGCTTAGGAAGGTCAAAAATAGCTTCGAACCAGCAAATACCAGTATTTGTAAAACTTCCCCAAATAAGTTGCTTTTCCTTAATGGGTTGCACGGTTAAATCCTGACCAAGTTTTGTAGGTACTGCTAATGACTTTGCACCGTCTAAAATCACATATTCACCTGTGAGCAATAACTTTCCGTTTGAATAATATTTTTCCAATTCTTTGATGATGTTTTTCTTTTAGAGAAGAGTTGTATGAGATTGCGTTTATTGTAGTAAGTCAAATTGTTTAAAGTGATGTGTAAAATGTTTGGTATGAAACTTTGTCCATTCATCAAAATTTAAATCTCCAAAAAATGGATGATGCTCCTTTTTGCTAGTCTTAAAATGAGCAGTGAACTTTTGAATTTGATATATTAAATCGTTAATAGCAGCATCCATAGTATGAAATTTTACAGGGTAAGGCTCTTCTGATAAGCTGGGGGCTTTAAAACCAAGCTGAATTTCATTATTTGTATTTAGGAAGGGCTTTCTACGAGCTGATTTTTCATCAGAAATAAATTGCTCAGCACGTATTGTTCCATTAGAAATTTGTAACAATAAACTAAGGTGTTCAACCATTTGTTGCCCATTCATTTTACCAAACAAGGGAGGAGTGTTTGCGTTTAGTTTATTTAATTGAGAATACATCTCATTAGTATTTAAAAAATCTACCCAAGAAACTGTAGGTTTTCTCAATGAATTTAATTTTTCAATAACAGCGCTGTGTGAAACAGTTTTATCTTTAAAATAATGAAGAATAATTTCTTTTTCATCATTGGAAGCTTTGTATTGATTCAATATGTTCATTAAGTGCATTTTCATATGTCCGTGTTGAATTCCTTTGGTGGTTAAGGCTCTCAAAGCAGCAAAATTCTGAGCTAAACCAGCTGCGGCAATAATTTGCATTAAAGTTTGTGCAGATGGTTGCTGCATCATATCTAAAGATAATTTGGACATAGGGTGTAAAGTGGTTAATCCGCCAACAGTTCCTAGAGCCAAAGGAATTTCAATCCAAAACCTAAATACATCATTTTTTATTTCGCAATGTGTTAAACTTTTATAAGTCCCGCTTTTAGAAGCATAAGCATGAGCCCCAGCTTCAATAGCTCTAAAATCATTCCCTGTAGCCAATACAACAGCATCAATTCCATTCATGATTCCTTTATTATGAGTCACAGCTCGGTAAGGTTCAACTTCAGCAATTTGAACAGCTTGACAAAATTTTTCAGCAAATTGTTGAGGATTTTCTCCTCCTAGTTCCGCTACTTTACAACTTACCTCGGCTTTTACTAAACATTCAGGAACATAATTAGAAAGAATACTCATCACAATTTCTATACCGTCTTTTTGAAACTCTTTAGCTATTGTTTCTAAACAAGAGTTAATGAAATTAGCTCCCATACTATCTTTGGTTTCAAAAGTAACATGTAATTGATAGTAATTTTCAAGCTTATCAGTTTTTTTAACTAGTTGAATGTCTAAAATACCACCGCCTCTTTTTTCCATATTCTTTGTGATGGAAGCAGTAGCGGCATATAAAGCTGCTTTCCGAGTATTGAAATATGTTTCCAATGCAATAGGGTCTCCTGCATACATAAAATGAACTTGTCCAATTTTTGTAGTGGAAATCACTGTTGTTTTAAAACCGCCACGAGTGGACCAAAACTTCGCAACTAAAGAAGCTGCTGCAACAACAGAGCTCTCTTCAATGACCATAGGAATTACATACTCTTTACCATTAATGATAAAATTTGGAGCAATACCAAAAGGCATATAAAAATTAGAAATGGTATTTTCTATAAAATCGTCATGCAATTTTTGTAGCTTTTCATCTGCATTCCAATATTGTTTAAGGGTCTTTATTATTTCAGGTTGATCGTTAAAATAGTTGTTTGCTAACCAATTTATTTTTTCTTTTTTGGTAAGTTTTGAAAATCCAGATATAATTTTAGACATTTAAGTTGTTATTTTGAAAAGAGCAAAGATAATCAATCCTTATAAACAAGGCGGATTATTATATATTTCTACAATTTAACACCTGCTTTTTGCCGATTTTTCCGTAAACTTGGCAATCTTTTAGTCGAAACTATAAATTTTAATGAAAAAACTACTCATTTTAACAAGTTTAGCATTGTTTATATCCTGTAAACAAGGGAAGGAAACTACTCAAAGCAATTCAGCAACCACAAAAGACATTACATTAAAAGAAATTTGGGATGGTACATTTTCAGAAGAGAGGATGAATGCATTGAATTCTATGAATGGAAATTATTATTCGCTACTAAATTATGATCCAACTGAAAAATATACAACAGTTGATAAGTACAGTTATGAAACTTTGGAAAAAGTAGCGACAATTGTAGATAGCAGAAAATTAAAAGGATTGCCGAACTTTAGTTCATATCATTTTAATAATAATGAAACAAAACTAATTTTAGGAACTAATTTTAAGAAGGTGTATCGTCATTCTTTCAAAGGGACTTATTATGTATATGACATTGACTCTAAAAAACTATCTCTAATAGGAAAGAATATCCAAGAACCTACTTTTTCACCAGATAGCAAGAAGGTAGCTTATACTCAGAATAATAATTTGTTTATTAAAGATTTAAAAACAAATAAGATAACTCAGGTAACGAAAGATGGAAAGAATAATTTTATAATTAATGGAACGACGGATTGGGTATATGAAGAAGAATTTGCTTTTGTAAAAGCTTTTGGATGGAACAAAGAGAGTAACTATATCGCTTTTTTACGTTTTGATGAGCGCAATGTACCAGAATTTTCGATGGATGTATATGCTAAAACGTTATACCCTAACCAACAAGTCTTTAAATATCCTAAAGCAGGAGAGAAAAATGCAGTGGTGTCATTACATTTATTTAATGTGAAAACAGGACGAACTAGGCAAGTAAATGTAGGAGAGTATGAGTATATTCCTAGAATTCAATGGACAA
The DNA here is from genome assembly GCF_900119795.1 of Tenacibaculum maritimum NCIMB 2154. Lineage (NCBI taxonomy): Bacteria > Pseudomonadati > Bacteroidota > Flavobacteriia > Flavobacteriales > Flavobacteriaceae > Tenacibaculum > Tenacibaculum maritimum. The sequence goes on along the minus strand of NZ_LT634361.1, from coordinate 2,805,009 downwards.
ATGACTCAAACGTATTATCTGTAACAACGCTAAATCGTCATCAAAACGATTTAAAGTTATATTTTGTGGATGCAGAGAATGGAAATGCCAAGGTCATTTTAAATGAAAAGGATGAAGCTTATGTAGATATTCAAGATAACTTAACTTTCTTAGAGGATCATAGTTTTATTTGGACAAGTGAAAAAGATGGGTTTAACCATATATATCATTATGATCATAAAGGGAAGTTAAAGAAGCAAGTCACTCAGGGAGATTGGGAGGTTACAAATTACTACGGTTTTGATAAAAATATAAATACAATTTATTATCAATCTGTAGAAAATGGCACTATTAATAGAAATGTATATAGTATTAAATTAGATGGTAGCAACAAAAAGCTGATTAGTAGAAAATATGGTACCAATAATGCTGCATTTAGTAAAAACAAAAATTACTTTATCAATACTTTTTCTGATGCTAATACACCAAGAATATATGCTTTGTATAAAGCAAATGGAGAGCTTGTAAAAATAATTAAAGAAAATAAAAAGCTACAAGAAAAAATAGCAGGATACAAGATAAGTCCAAAAGAATTTTCTACTATTGAGGTTAATGGAAACTCATTGAATATGTGGATGATAAAGCCTATTGATTTTGATGCGGGTAAAAGATATCCTTTATTGATGTTTCAATATTCAGGACCAGGATCTCAGCAAGTGCGAAATGTTTGGAATAACTCAAATGATTATTGGCATAACATGCTAGCTCAAAGAGGGTATATAGTAATTTGTGTAGATGGAAGAGGAACAGGTTTAAAGGGAAGAGATTTTAAGAAAGTTACTCAAAAAGAGCTTGGTAAATATGAAGTAGAAGATCAAATAGCAGTAGCCAAAAAAATGGCAGAACGCAGTTATATAGATCCTGAAAATATTGGTATCTGGGGGTGGTCTTATGGAGGTTTTATGAGTAGTAATTGTTTGCTAAAAGGAAATGATACTTTTACAATGGCAATAGCTGTTGCTCCAGTTACTTCATGGCGTTTTTATGATTCTGTATATACAGAGCGTTACATGCAAACACCACAAGAAAACGCAAGTGGTTATGATGATAATTCTCCTATCAATCATGTAGAAAAGCTAAAAGGAGATTACTTATTGATACATGGCACAGGAGATGATAATGTACATGTACAGAACGCTATGCAAATGGCCAATGCTTTAATAGTTGCAAATAAGCCATTTGATTTTTTTGTGTACCCAGACAAAGCACATGGTATTTATAAGGGAGAGCATACACGTTTACATTTATATACTAAAATGACAAAGTTTATTGAAAATCATTTAACAAAAAAATAAACGAACAACGACTAACTACTAAAACTAAGTATATGAACAATTTAAAAGGTGTTGGAAAAAGAAGGTTTTTAGGGCATCCGGTAGGGCTCTTTATCCTTTTTTTTACAGAAATGTGGGAACGTTTTTCTTTTTATGGAATGAAGGCTCTCTTGATATTTTACCTAACTAAATATCATCTGTTTTCTGATAGTACAGGAAACTTATTAATAGGAAGTTATGCAGCCTTGGTTTATGCTGTACCTGTAATAGGAGGTTTTATAGCGGATAAATATTTGGGATTTAGAAAAGCGATAGTTTTTGGAGGAGTTTTATTGGTCTTAGGTCATTTAGGAATGGCTTACGAAGGGAATGCTGCTACTCGATCAATAACAGGTGAAATCACAAGGGATGATGTTGCATTACAGGTGTTTTATTTTTCATTGGCGCTCATCATCTTAGGGGTTGGTTTTTTGAAGGCGAATATATCTTCTTTGGTAGGAGAACTTTATGAAATAGGAGATAAGAGGAGAGATTCAGGGTTTACCATTTTTTATATGGGTATTAATCTGGGATCATTTTTAGCAACCATTGTTTGTGTGTGGTTGGGAGAAAGATATGGTTGGAGTTATGGTTTTGGCGCGGCGGGAATTGGTATGACTTTAGGGCTAATAACTTTTATTGTAGGTAAAAGAAGTTTGATGGGTAAAGGAGAATCTAATAATCCAGAGTTCCTGAATAAATTAACTTTTGGAGTTAAAAATGAATGGTTAATTTATATGGGGAGCGTTTTATCAACTGTTGTTTTTTGGCAAATGGTTCAAAAACATGAGGCAGTATCAGTATCTCTCATGATAGCAGGAGCAGTGTCTTTTATTTATATAGTGTACTATGCAATAACGCAGTTGAATAGTAAAGCAAGGCAGCAATTGTTTGCTTTAACAATTTTAATTGTTTTTACAATTATTTTTTGGGCATTATTTGAACAAGCATATACTTCATTAAATTTATTTGCTGATAGAGTTTTAGATAGAGGACAAATAGCCGCAGGTACTTTCTTGAGTCTAAATGCATTTTTTATTATTGTATTAGCTCCTGTATTTGCATGGTTATGGGTAAAACTAGGAAAAAATAACCCTAATACAGCTGTAAAGTTTTCACTAGCATTGATATTTGTAGGGTTAGGCTTTGGTTCTTTAGTTTTAGGAATTAATGGCTCTGGATCAGCAAAAGTAGCTATGTATTGGTTAGTATTAACCTATTTTTTACATACTTGTGGAGAGTTATGTTTGTCCCCTGTAGGGCTTTCTGCGGTAACGAAACTTTCTCCACCTAAAATTGTAGGGTTTATGATGGGAGTTTGGTTTTTAGCCACAGCAAGTTCAGAGTTTATAGCATCTGTATTGGCAAATATAGCATCTATAGATACTTCTAATGGAACAGCATTAGACTTGAATGTGGCAAAAGAAAGTTATTTGCAATTATTTGAGTATTTATTTTATACAGGAATCAGTTTTGGAGTCGCATTATTAATATTATCTCCTTTTGTAAAGAAAATGATGCACGGCGTAGATATAGATGATAGTGGTGAGGACGAAATATTATTAGAAGAAAAACACTAAATTAATTATATAACTTATGAGTACAGATATAGAAAATTTATTTAAAGACAAAGTTTTAGGACACCCAGCGGGGTTGTTTGTACTGTTTTTTACAGAAATGTGGGAGCGTTTTTCATTTTATGGAATGCGTGTTTTGTTAATTAATTTTTTAACAATGGCCTTGGTAGGGTATAATCCAGGCTGGGAATGGACCGTAGAAAATGCAGGTGCTTTGTTTGGTACTTATGCAATGCTATTATACATTACGCCTATTATAGGAGGAATTATTGCTGATAAAATTACAGGATATCGTTGGGCGGTAATTATTGGAGCGGCGATAATGACGTTAGGGCACGTTTCTATGGCATTTGAAACAGAATTTTCTTTGTATCTAGGATTGGCATTGTTGGTAATTGGTACGGGTTTTTTTAAGCCGACTATGACTTCTATTATCTCAGAAATGTATAAAGAGAATCCAGAGAAGAAAGATGGAGCATACACCATTTATTATATGGGAGTGAATGCAGGTGCCTTTTTCGGAATGATGCTGTGTGGTTATTTGGCAGAAAAAGTAGGATGGGCATATGGATTTGGTTTAGCAGGGGTTTTTATGTTGCTAGGAACTTTACAATTTTGGCTAGCAGGAAGCTTATTTGGGAGTATTGGTGCAAAACCGTCAAAAGAGCATGTAGTGGAGGTGCCTCAGAATATAAATGAAGAATATCCTGAGAAAAGAACAGATGGTGGAGCTGAAGAGCCGCTAAATCCATTTACAACATTAGATAAAATTTTAATTATTATCTCATCTGTTATTGGTTTAGGATATGCATTTAATGATCCTTTATCGAAAATTGGAGGAATAGATATGTTTTCTGCTTTGGAAACTACTATAAAAGGGGTGAAATTAGAAGGGCAGTATATTGCTGTTTTATTTGCCTTAGCATTGTTCCTTTTCTTAGTTATTAGTAGAATTAGCCGTTATACAAAGGTTGTTAGAGATCGTATGGTTGCTTTTATAATTTTTGCTTTTTTTACAGTATTCTTTTGGTTATCTTTTGAACAAGGGGCCTCTTCTTTAGTAATTTTTGCTCGTGATAATGTAGATAGATTATTGAGTGGAACAGAAGCAACAATATTCAATATAGTGAATACATTACTTACGGTAGTTCCTTTAGTTATTATTACTTATGTTTTATATGTTTTATGGAAAAAGACATACAGTAAAATACCAGGTTCTAATGTTGTTTTAGTCATTTGCTTTTTGGGAATGTGGACAGTAGTTGGTTGGATGTTGAATAGAGATTTTAATACAACGGCTTATGATGTAATATTTCAAGCAATAGAAACTCCTGTTTTGGATGAGCAAGGGATGCATAAGAAAAATGAAGATGGAGTTTTACAATATAGTTATACAGCGATAACAACACAAACACAGTTAAATAACACAGATAAGGTTGTAGAAAGAACTACTTCTATAGCGGAACCTATTGCTTTGAAAGTAGGAGATAAGGTACATATTATTACCAAAAACAATGAAGGAACAGAATTTGGATACTTAGATGCAGAGCGTTTGCAATATGCAAAAGACAATGCTAAAAAATTAAGTAGGGATAATGGTATTGTAAACGCAACAGTATCAGAAATAAAAGAGAATGAGGTGGAAATAACAGTGTCTTGGTTTTCAATCTTGAATTCATTCTTTATCATTGCATTTGCTTCTATGTTTTCAAGATGGTGGGATTCTAAATACAATCCATCGGCAGCAATGAAGTACGCTTTAGGATTGATCATAATGGCTATTGGTTTTGGTTTATTAGCGTATGGTTCCTATGGAATGAAAGAAGGGGTGAAGGTAAGTATGATTTGGTTAGTGTTGGCATATTTATTTCATACTTTAGGAGAATTGTGCTTGTCGCCAGTAGGATTGTCTTATGTTTCTAAATTAGTGCCAGCACGTATGATTGCCTTTATGTTTGGTATGTGGTATCTAGCAATTGCTATAGGAAATAAGTTAGCAGCCGTTTTAGGAGGGCAAATTGAAAATATTACGAAACAATATGATCTATCTACCTTCTTTTTAATATTTACCATTGTTCCATTAGTAGCAGGAGTTTTAGTGTTTTTATTAAATCCTGTAATTAAAAAGTTAATGCACGGAGTGAAATAAAATTTAATAATATTAAATAAAATTAAAAAAATAAAAGCATCAATTCCGATGCTTTTATTTTTTGTAATTTTGGTACATTTATTGAGACGAAGAAATAAACGAGGTAATTTTACACATATGAAAAATATAATAATAGCACTACTCTTAATGGTAAGCACTACTGTAATTCAAGCTCAGGGAGTAAAATGGATGTCATTTGAAGAAGCAATAGCCCTAAGTAAGAAAGATCCTAAACCCGTGCTAATAGATATTTATACAAATTGGTGTGGATGGTGCAAAAAAATGGATAATACCACTTATCAAAATGAGGTAGTTATTAATTATATAAATGAAAATTATTATCCAGTAAAACTCAATGGAGAGGAAAAGAGAGAGATTGAATTTAAAGGGAAGGTGTTTAAATATAAAGGGCAAGGAAGAAGAGGATATCATGAATTAGCCGCTGCTATTATGAACGGGAAATTAAGTTATCCTTCCACTGCTTTTTTAAATGAAGAATTGCAATTACTTCAAAATGTATCAGGTTATTTGACAGAGAAACGTTTAGAAAAAATATTAGCTTTTTTTAATAATAAAACTTACAAAACTGTAAAATGGAAGGATTTCGATAAAAATTTTAAAAGTGAAATTTAAGTAGAAATTCTTTCCTAGTTCAATATAAAAGCACCATTTTCTCCTGTGTAGTGAAATGGTGTTTTCTTTTTTTTACAGCTAGATTCCCATAGCTTAATGTCGTTTTTATAGTTTGTTCCATCTGCAATTATTTTTATAGGTTGTAATTGCTCAATAAGTCTGTTTAAATTGATTTTAGGAGAGTACTGTAAAACAACAATAGGCTTGTGTAACTTTTTTAATGGGTAAATACCTAATCTATCTATCATCAAAATATTTTGGTTTTTGTATTGTAATATGGTTGGAATATAAGGGGTGTAGGTAGCAATGCTGCTTTCGTTGAGTAGATAAGGAGTAATGGTTTGTTGTAAATCGGTTTTAGAAGTACTGATATGATGATAAATACGCGTAATGCCATTTCTTTTAATACCAACGATGGCATTTTTGTTTTTGTGAAATACGATGAATCCTTGTTGGCGTATTTGTTTATATTTTTCAATAAATAAAAGGATTTGTAATAAGATAAAAGAAATGAGAAGCAGCTGGAAAAAGTATATTTTTTTTTGAGTGATAAATAGTATAGTGAAAAATAGAAGAAGATAGCAAAGGAGCATACAGGAAAAAGAAATCGTAATATTTGAGAAAATAAAGGTCTCTTGGATTGAGATATAGTAAATGAATTGATTCATTGATTGAAGGATACAGTCATATCCACTAATGATATATTGGGGTAATATTTCTAACATGCTTAAAAGGATGCTTAAAAAACCACAGGTCAGTATAATACCTAAAAAAGGAATAATCACAATATTGGAAAGTAGAAATAAGCTCGGAAATTGATAGAAATAATATAAACTAATGGGGAGTACAGCTGTTTGAGCAGCTATAGAAACTGTTGCTAATTGCCAGATTTTATTGAGAAAACTATTTGAGGGGTTCCATAATCTGTAAAGCAATGGTTGAATCCAAATAATCCCAAATACAGCTAAATAACTCAGTTGAAAGCCTATTTCGAATAGAAAAGTAGGTTGGATTAATAATAAAAAAAGCATAGAAGATACCAACGAGTATTCTATGGGGAGTGTTTTTTGAAAAGAGTTTCCAATAGCAATAAAAGAGAACATAGTCACTGCTCTAGCAACGGAAGGTGATAATCCAGTAATAAAGGCAAAAGCCCATAGAATAGTTACTATTAAAAAGCTTTTTAAAATACGCCCATTGCTTAAATATTCTAACGGTTTTAATAATTGGGAGAGTAGGAGTAGTATAATGCCAATATGTAGTCCGGAGATCGCTAAAATATGAATAGCCCCAGCTTTTGCGTAGTTTTCTAGCAATTCATTTGAAAGGTTTTTTCGCTCTCCTAATAATAAAGCATTAATTAAAGCGTATCCGTTTGGAGAGAAAGAAGCCTTTTTAAGTGAATGTTGAATTTTGTACCGAATAGAAGATGCAAATGAGATTAAGGAGAAGGAATAATTTTTAACAGGCTTCAGTTCCTTATAAGAGCTAATAACTTGATGTTGAATATTGCGTTTTGCTAAATATTTTTTATAGTTGAATTGATAAGGGTTGAGAGGTGGTGGAATTTTTTTTAAGAGAGGGTATAGGAGGAATGATTGTCCTGCTTTTAACAAGGGAGTTGCACTGTCTTTTTTTACTTTAAATAAGATGTTTCCTATTGTTTTAGTTTGATTTATTTGTAACACGCTTGCTTCGTATTGATAATAGTACTTATTTGATTTTAATACTTTACTGATATAAAAAACAGCGCTATTATTGATTAGGTAGTGATTGGTATAGTGATTTTTGTAATTCCTGTGGTCATGAATATAAACAATGCTCATGCCTATTAAGATGAAAATGCTAAAAGATAAAAAGCTAAAAGCTACTCGTTTTTTTAGTAAAAGACAGCCATACAAGGCAATTAAGATGATTCCTCCTGAGAAGAGTGTTTTGTAATAATTTAACAAGAGAAATTGAAAATTAAATTGGAGGTAGATACCTATGATAAGTCCAATTAAAAAGTGAAAAGGAAGATATTCTAGTAGTTTATTCATAGCCTTATAAATTTACAGTTATTTTTGTAAATAATGTAATAAAAAGCTATTTATTTGATAACTAGTATTCTAGGAAGTTTAGATGGGATAAGAAATATAAATAAAATATGAAAAAGGGAGCCTTTTTATTAGAGACTCCCTTTTTCATATTTTATAGGTAGCAAACTAAAATTTATATGATTTCTACAAATAAACCTTCGTTAGTTTTTTCAACTTTAGCAAGGTTATTCTTGGTAAGTCCTTTTATTGTTTTATCCCATTTCTTATTAGATAATCCAGATTGAGATTTTAGTTCATTTAAATTGATTTTTTCAGCCTTTTCTATCATTGATAGCAATGCTTTTTCTTCCTCATTTAAAGTAACGGAAGGAGCTTTCTTTTCAGGCCTCATTTGAGGGAAAAATAATACTTCTTGGATAGATTGATTATTAGTTAAAAACATGATTAGTCTATCCATACCAATTCCTAAACCAGAAGTAGGAGGCATACCATATTCTAAAGCGCGTAAAAAGTCGTAATCAATAAACTCACCAGCTTCATCATCACCACGAGCAGCTAATTTTAATTGAGCTTCAAAGCGTTCACGTTGATCTATCGGGTCGTTTAATTCAGAATAGGCATTTGCTATTTCTTTACCACAAACCATTAGCTCAAAACGCTCTGTTAATTCAGGATTATCTCTGTGCTCCTTACAAAGAGGCGACATCTCTTTAGGATAATCTGTAATAAAAGTAGGTTGGATATAGTTTCCTTCGCATTTCTCACCAAAAATCTCATCAATTAACTTTCCTTTTCCCATGGTATCATCTACTTCAATTCCCATTTCTTTAGCGGCATGACGAATTTCATCTTCTGTTTTACCATGAATATCAAAACCAGTAAAATGTTTGATAGAATCAGCCATTGTAACTCTAGCGTATGGTGCTTTAAAGTTTACTGTATGTTCTCCAAATGTAGCTTCAGTGGTTCCATTTACAGCAATAGCACAATATTCTAACAGCTTTTCAGTAAAGTCCATCATCCAATTGTAGTCTTTGTAAGCAACGTAAATTTCCATCGCAGTAAACTCCGGATTATGCGTTCTATCCATTCCTTCGTTTCGGAAATTTTTAGAAAATTCATATACTCCATCAAAACCACCAACGATTAAACGTTTTAAATATAATTCATTAGCAATACGCATATATAAAGGAACATCTAATGCGTTATGATGAGTTACAAAAGGTCTTGCAGCAGCTCCTCCTGGAATAGGTTGTAATACGGGAGTTTCAACCTCAAAATAACCAGCATTATTAAAAAATGTACGCATTGCAGTAAATAGTTTGGTACGTTTTACAAAAACGTCTTTAACATGTGGATTTACCACTAAATCTGCATAACGTTGGCGGTAGCGCATCTCTGGGTCTGTAAAAGCGTCATATACCACTCCATCTTTTTCTTTAGGGATAGGTAGGGGCTTTAAAGACTTGCTTAATAATTTAAAACTTTTAACACGTACAGTAGTTTCTCCTACTTTTGTTTTAAATAATTCGCCTTCAATTCCAATAAAATCACCAAGGTCTAATAGCTTTTTAAAAACATCGTTGTATAAGCTTTTGTCTTCTCCAGAGCAAATTTCATCTCTATTAAAATACACTTGAACACGTCCTTCACTATCTTGTAGTTGAGCAAAAGAAGCTTTCCCCTGAATATTAATAGCCATTAACCTACCGGCAATAGTAACCTGTTTGCCTTCAGAAAAATCAGCTTTAATCTGTTTGGAATTGTGGTTTACTGGGAATAAATCTGCTGGATATGGATTAATTCCTAATTCACGTAATTTGCCTAACTTTTCTCTACGTACAACTTCTTGTTCTGATAATTGCATAGTTACTATAATATATGATTGATTAAATAAAGGCGCAAAGATACAATCAATTAAAGAACTAAGCAATGCCAAAAGAAAGAGACTTTTTAATAAAAAATAAAAAAAGCATTGCTCGTTAAAAAAAAGGTTGTATATTTGCAGGCTGCTTTTAGGTAAAGGCAGTATTTAGTTGTGTTGTTTTGGCACTTTAGTAAAAGTGTCGTGGTTTTGTTAACCAATGGAAAGCTACCCTGAAATGGGTCGCTTTTTTTTTGATATAAACTTTTCTGAAGAAGATAAATAGAAAGTATTTCTAAAGATGCTGTTTATTAGTTGATTTGCTTTTTTTAGAAATGAAATGTATGTGTAATGAAGAAGAAGTATTTGCAAGGAAACAAAAGTTTTTTGTTTATCAAATAACAATAATTAAAAGAAGTTATTCAATAGAGAAAGAATGCCAACTAATTTTTTACGTTCAAATGGCGTTAAACAATATTAAAGTTGCGCTAAAATGGTCGTATTAGTTTTAAAAAGTTTGTCGAAATAAGTATATTTACTTGTAAATGAGTACGATGAAAATACATAAAGAGATTCTCTTTTTTTTAGTGATAATATTTACTTCATGTAGCTTTTTTTCTAGTAGAAAACATCAAGAAAAGTTGAAAAAAGAAGAAATAGTAAATTTTACTGAAGTAGATGTACCTCCATCTTTTCCTAGTTGTAAAAACGTTATAGAAGAAGATAAAGACAAGTGTTTTAGGGAAGAAATACATAAACGAATAGCTTCAAAATTAACTGAAAAAAAAATAGAAACGGCAGTTAGCGTTAGAGAAACAATTTATGTAAATATTTTGATTGATAAAGAAGGGGGTGTTCACTTACAAAACATCAGAATAGCGACTAGCAACTCTAAAGCTTTTTCTCAATTAGATAGCCTCTTAAGAAAAACAGTAAAAGAACTGCCTAAATTATTTCCAGCAATTAAAAGAGGGATTCCTGTAGCTACGCAGTATCAATTACCTATACATCTCAGCACTAGTGAAAAGAATAACAAAGAACCCTAAAGAAAATGAAAGTATTATTTGGCTGATAAGCACTCAAAAAATAAAACTATTGTTATTTCCTAATTTGCGTTTATTTGTTTTGCTAAATAAAACTGTTAATAGTAGTAATTGCTTCTTATTCTGAAGAAAAATGGCGCGCCATGTTTTTATAATAGGAAAACGTGTCTAATTCCATTGATAATGATACAGATGTACTTGCAAGCCTTTCCTGTTCTATGGAGTAAATGATTTAAGAAAACTTTTTTCATAGATCATAGTGCTTTGAAAAGCTTCTGCTAATTCAGAGGTTTGGAGTAAAAAGAAATATTCCCCTTAAAAATAGAACTCATAAACGTAGTAATTCGTCGATAAGCTTACGGTTATTTGCTAAACGGGGAATTTTATGTTGACCGCCCAATTTCCCTTTACTCTTTAGCCAGTTATAAAACAACCCTTTTTTAGCTTGGTGTACGATGGGCATAGACAGTGTCATATTATTATACCTTTTGGCTTCGTAATCTGAATTGATAGATTTCAATGCATTGTCCAATAGTTCTGTAAAGTATTTTAAATTATCAGGCTTTTTATTAAACTCAATAATCCATTCATGGCCTCCTTTTTTAGCTCCACTCATAAAAATGGGAGCAACGGTATAGTCAAGGATGGTGGCATTGGTTTTTTTGGAAGCTAGGTCTAGTGCTTTCTCTGCATTTTCTATAATGAGTTCTTCTCCAAAGGCGTTGATATAATGCTTAGTACGGCCTGTGATTTTGATACGATATGGGTCAGTAGAAGTGAATTTAACAGTATCTCCAATTAGGTACCTCCATAAACCTCCGTTTGTAGTAATTATGATAGCATAGTTAATTCCTGTAGTTACCTTAGCCAGAGGGATAGCGGTAGAATGCTCACCATTGTATTCACTCATAGGAATAAATTCATAAAAGATCCCATAGTCAAGCATTAATAAGAGTTCATCGGAATTGTTTTTATCTTGGATTGCAAAAAAGCCTTCAGAGGCATTATAGGTTTCGTAGTATCTGAAATCCTCTTTAGGAATTAATTTTTTGTACTGCTCTCTATAAGGGTTAAAATTTACTCCACCATGAAAATAGACTTCTAAATTAGGCCATACTTCTAAGATATTATTTTTTCCTGTTTTTTCTAGAACACGATTTAATAGCACGAGCATCCAAGAAGGAACCCCTACTAAACTAGTAATATTTTCATGAATAGTTTCTTCAATAATAGCTTCCATTTTGGTTTCCCATTCGCTCAGCAAAGCAGTTTCTTGCTTAGGAGCAGAGCTAAAATCAGCCCAAAAGGGCATATTTTCAATAATTATAGCAGATAAATCGCCAAAATAGGAGTTGTTATCTTCATAAATGGCAGAACTTCCCCCAAGACGAAGTCCTTTTCCTGTAAATAATTGCGCATCATTATTATTGTTAATATAAAGGCAAAGCATATCCTTACCAGCTTTCAGATGACAATATTCTATCGCTTCATCGCTTACAGGGATGTATTTACTTTTAGCATTTGTAGTCCCGCTAGATTTTGCAAACCATTTAATTTTTGTAGGCCAAAAGAGGTTTTGTTCTCCTTTTCTGCATCGTTCAATTAGTGGTTCTATACTTTCATATTGTTGGATAGGAACTTTAGTGCTAAAATCAGTGTAATTTCTTAAAGAAGAAAAATGATACTGCGCTCCAAATTCAGTATTTTTTGCTGTGTGTATGAGCTTTAATAATAGTTCTTGCTGAACATCAGTAGGATATTTTAGAAAGAGTTCTATTTGGTGCTTTCTCTTTTTTAAAAACCAAGAAATAATAGAATTTATAAATTGAAACCGCATGAGCTTGGCGTTAAAATTTTAAGTTAGTTAGGAGTTAAAAATAATAAAATTTATAGGATGCTTTAATGTGAAAAGAGTTAAAAATATAAAAGCAATTTTTGGGTTGTTTATGGTGTAATTAAAAAGCGACCTTTAGAAGGCCGCTTTTTATTAATTTTTTACCACTTTATTAGAGGTTTTCATTTGAAGCTCATTTAAAACATTTAAAGCTTCATTAACATAAATGTCTTTAGATAAATTTTTATGCCAAGCAATACGTTTTTCTTTTAAAATAGTATCTTTTTTAAATAAGCCTAATTCATATTTAGGAGAGGTAAAAGTTAAATCAGATTTGAATTTAAAAACTTCTTTAAATTGTTCTCCTTCTTTGGTTCTTTGATTATTTTTTGATTTAAAATCCTTATACTTCAACGAATATGTTTTTTCCTCTTGATTATGTTTTAACCATTTGGCATATTCATTGATTTTTTTAAATTTTTCATCGTTATTAACACGTTCTTTACTTTTATGAATAACATCAGAGAAGTTAGCATAAGAATCTTTAGTAGTATAATTAGCTTGTTTTACTTTATCCCATGGCAAAGCTCCATCCAAATCTCTTTCACCAAAATCCATATAACTGTATCTACTGGGCAATGGAATGTCAGAATACACTCCCTCTATTTGTGTAGAACCTCCATTGATTCTATAGAATTTTTGGATAGTCATTTTTAAAGCACCTAAATCATCAGGGTACTGTTGGTAAAAGCGATTGATGGGAAGAATATTTTGAACTGTTCCTTTTCCGTAAGTTTGTTTACCTCCTAAAATAACCCCTCTTTTGTAATCTTGAATAGCAGCAGCAAAAATTTCAGAAGCAGAAGCAGATAATTCATTTACCATCACTACTAGAGGACCTTTCCATTGAATTTTTGGATCGGTATCATTTTTAACAACAGGTTTTTCATTTCGATACTTCACTTGCACAATGGGCCCTTGATCAATGAATAGTCCGCCAATATCAATAGCTGTCTTTAAAGACCCTCCACCATTATTACGTAAATCAACAATAAGACCTTCTACGCCTTCATTTTTTAAACGCGCAATTTCTTTTTCCATATCGGTAGCGGCATTTCTTTTATTAACATTGCTGAAATCTATATAAAATTTAGGAAGATTGATAATTCCATATTTTTTCCCTTTTTTCTCAACGATACTGGATTTGACAAAAGTTTCCTCTAATTCTACGATATCACGTATAATAGAAATTACTTTAGTAGAACCATCTAACTTTTTCTTAACAGTTAATCGAACCTCAGTCCCTTTTTTCCCTTTGATAAATTTAATAGCATCATCCAAACGCATTCCAACAATATCTAGAGGCTCTTCGTTGCCTTGTGCTACTTTTAAAATAATATCTCCTGCTTCTAATTCTCCTTGTTTCCAAGCGGGGCCACCAGAAACGAGCTCAAAAACATGCGTATAGATTCCTTTTTTTTGCAAACGAGCGCCTATTCCTTCTAGTTTACCAGACATACTTTGGTCAAAACGAGACTTTGTTCTAGGAGACATATAGGTTGTATGTGGTCCAAAACCACTAACAATACTATTTAAAAAGGTAGAATACCAGTCAGAATTTTCTAATTCTTCTATGCGAAGGTATAAGTCATCCATATTTTTTAACACCTCTTTTCTTGCATCAAACTCTAGTTCTTCAAAGGTTTTCTTTTTGAATTTAGGATCTTTCTTAGCTTTTTCTTCTTGTTGATTTTCAGCATCTTCAATTCTACTTAAAACAGCTAGTTTCATTTGCTTTCTCCAGTAATCAATAAGCTCCGTTTCATCCTTAGCAAAAGGAACATGTTCATAGTCAATATTAATCAACTCATTTTTTTTATAGTTGAAAGGATGTTGTAATAATGTTTGGTAATTATTTTTAGCCGCCTTTATTTTTTCTAAAAAGCGGTTATAAACCAATTTATAAAAGTCAATGTTAGCTTCCTTTATTTGATCGTCAATTTGGTATTTAAATTGAGAAAATTCTTTTAAATCTTCTTGCGTAAAATAGCGTTTGCTAGGATCTAAATTATCTATAAAATTAGTATAAACATGCTCGGAAAAGGAATCATTTAATTCTTTTTGGACGTAATGTCCACGAGTTAAAATGTTTTGTAAAACATAAATGATGATCCTATCTTTTTCAGGATCCTTATTGAATGTGTTTTTTGCTTGTGTAGAACTGCTAAAAAGCAATATTACTATTAAAAAAGGGAAGAAAAGTTTCGTCTTCATAAAATCGTCTGTCTTTAAAAAATAAGTAGCGTAAACTATGCTTGCTAAGCTACTAAAATAATGCCAATTTTTTTAGTTGCACTCTTTTTTATAGAATGAATACAATTTTACATATAATACGATTGATTTTATCTTTATAAAATGTTAAAATAAAATGGACTTTTCTCATTACATTTGTTGAACCAAGAAATATAAAGAATGCAAGAAAGACCATTAATTTTAGTAACAAATGATGACGGAATTACCGCACCAGGAATAAGAACGCTCATAGAAATAATGAATACCATTGGAGATGTAGTTGTTGTTGCTCCTGATAGTCCTCAAAGTGGAATGGGGCACGCTATTACAGTAGATAATGTGTTAAGGTGTAACCCTATTACGATTGATGAAGGCCCGCAAATTGAGTATAGCTGTTCGGGAACTCCTGCTGATTGTGTAAAAATGGCAAAAAATGAAATTTTAAATAGAACACCAGATTTGTGCGTTTCAGGAATTAATCATGGAGCAAATTCTTCCATCAATGTCATTTACTCAGGAACAATGAGCGCAGCTGTAGAAGCAGGTATTGAAGGAATTCCAGCAATAGGATTTTCATTATTAGATTTTGATTGGCATGCTGATTTTAGAGCTGCAAAAGAATTTATTCAAAAAATAACATTAAATGTTTTGTTGAATGGATTGCCAGATGGAGTAGTTTTGAATGTGAATATCCCAAAATTAAAAAAAGAAGCAATTAAAGGGATAAGAATATGTAGGCAGGCAAATGGCTATTGGAAAGAAGATTTTGATAAAAGAAAAAGCCCATTTGGAAAAGAATATTATTGGTTGTCAGGAGCATTTATAAATAGAGATAAAGGGCAAGATACTGACGTATGGGCATTAGAAAATGGATATGTTTCTGTAGTTCCTGTACAGTTTGATATGACGGCACATCATGCAATACAAAAACTGAACTCATGGGAGCTATAACAAAAGAAATAACAATAGGAATCTTAGTTTCTTTATTTGCTACTTTTAGTGGCTTTTTTCTTTATTTAGAATATATTTCAAGATTTGGCTTTTATGAAACAATAAGTTATATAAAAGAAGGAGGAGTTTTAGGAGCAGTATTGGCATTGTCTGCAATACCAAATTTATTTGTTTTCTTTATTTTCTTAAGGAAAAAGCAAGATTATAGAGCGAGAGGGGCTTTAATGGCAACTATATTGATAGCATTAGTTACTTTTATTTTAAAGTTTATTTAAAGAATGAAGTATTATATTATTTCAGGAGAGGCATCGGGAGATTTGCATGGATCCAATTTAATGAAAGAGTTATATAAGCAAGACACAAGTGCTGCTATTCGTTTTTGGGGAGGAGATTTAATGAAGCAGGTAGGAGGAACTCTTGTAAAGCATTATAAGGAACGTGCTTTTATGGGATTTATAGAAGTACTCGCCAATTTGCGTAAAGTACTAGGATTGATCTCTTTTTGTAAGAAAGATATTGCAGATTTTAATCCTGATGTTATTATTTTTATAGATAATTCAGGATTTAATTTACGTATAGCTAGATGGGCAAAAGAAGCAGGTTTTAAAACAAACTATTATATTTCTCCACAGGTTTGGGCAAGTAGAGCAGGTAGGGTAAAAGATATCAAGAGAGATGTTGATAAGATGTTTGTAATTCTTCCTTTTGAAAAAGAATTTTACAAGCAGTATGGTTATGAAGTCAACTTTGTAGGACACCCTTTGATTGATGCAATTGCAGATAGAAAGCAAGTAGATGAACAAGAATTTAGAAGAGAGCATGGTTTAGGAACTAAAGATATTATTGTGTTATTGCCAGGAAGTAGGAAACAAGAAATCAAGAAAATGTTATCGATAATGTTATCTTTGATTGATGATTTTCCAAAATATCAATTTGTAGTAGCCGGAGCTCCTAGTCAACCCTATGAATTTTATAAGGAATTCTTAGAAGGAAAAGAAGTGAAATTTGTGGATAATAGAACTTATGACTTGCTAAGTATTGCTAATACAGCATTAGTAGCTTCTGGAACAGCTACTTTAGAAACAGCACTGTTCAAGGTACCGCAGGTCGTTTGTTATAAAGGAAGTAGTATTTCTTACCAGATTGCAAAGCGGATCATTACACTAAAATATATTTCTTTGGTGAATTTAATTATGGACAAAGAAGTTGTAAAGGAGTTGATACAACATGATTTTACAAAGGAAAATTTAAGAATGGAGCTTGAAACTATTTTAAAAGGAGAGGAGAGGACACGTTTATTTTTAGAGTACTATGAACTTGAGCAAAGACTAGGAGGGAAAGGAGCTTCACAAAAAACAGCAAAACTAATTATTGAAGGATAAAATTATGATCAAAAAAATACAGCTACTTTTTATTTTATTACTAACGATCACTTCTTGCTCCTCATCTAGGAGTATTGTACAAGTTAAGCAAAAAGAAGCTTCTATTGCAGATAAAATTGTTTGGACTGCTGTATCTTATAAAGGAGTTCCTTATAAATACGCAGGAAGTAATCGGAAAGGGATGGATTGTTCTGGATTGATTTATACTTCATTTAAAAGTAGAAATATTGATTTACCTCGTACTTCTAGGCAAATGTATGAAAAAGGATATTTGGTGAGATTGAAAGAAGTGAAGAGAGGAGATCTATTATTTTTTAAAACAACGAATAAAAGGGGCAAAGTTAATCATGTAGGATTGGTAACTTCTATAAAAAATAGTGAAATACGTTTTATTCATTCAACAAGTTCAAAAGGGGTGATTGTAAGCTCTTTAAAGGAATCTTATTGGAAAAAAGCATTTGTAAAAGCTAAAAGACTTCTTTAATATTTTGATTTTCAGGTATTTATATATCTGTGTAATTTCTTTTTAAATAGCGGGAATAGAGTAGCTTAATTAGTATATTTGGGCTTTTATTTTAACAATCAAAAATTTTATAATCCCCCTGTTTATGAAAAAAGTATTTTTTCTTTTTTTCGCGTTTGCTAGCGCGATATCAAATGCCCAAAACGTAATTATTCCAGATGCCAATTTTAAAACTGCTTTGGTAGAAAACCCCGCTATTAACACTAATAATGATTCAGAAATACAATTAACGGAGGCTTCTTCTTATACAGAAGGAATTGATATTTCTAATAAGAATATAGCAGATTTAACGGGAATAGAAGCTTTTACAAAGCTTAAGAGTCTTTCATGTTATGGAAATCAATTAAAGAGTTTAGATTTGAGCAAGAATGTGAATTTAGAGTACCTTTATTGTTATTCAAATAGTTTAGAGAGTATAAATGTTAGTAGTAGTACCAGATTAAAAACATTTAACTGTCAAGGAAATAAACTAGCAAGCTTGAATATAACGGCTAATAAAGAGTTGGTTTACTTTAATTGCAGTACTAATGAATTGACAAGCTTAGACGTAAGCCAAAATACACGTTTGTCTAAGCTATATTGCCATACTAATAAACTAGCTGTTATAGATGTAAAAGCAAATGAGTTTCTAAGTCTTTTTTATTGCTACAATAATAACGGTATTGCGAATTTAGATGTGACTAGCAATCTTTATTTAACGAAATTAGGTTGTGGAGGAAATAAACTAACAAGTTTGGATATTAGTAAGAATTCTAGATTGAAAAAGTTGTATTGCGCATTGAATGACTTAACCGTCTTGAATTTAGCAAATGGAAATGGAGTTAATTTTAGAGAAATAGAAGCTAGTGGAAATAATAATTTAAGTTGTGTTCAAGTAGATGATGCTCAATATAGTATTGAAAATTGGGTAGGGACTAAATTTAGATTTGATGCTATGGCTAGTTTTAGTACGAATTGTGTAGCTAGTGTAGAAGAAGAAGAAAGTGAGTTGATAGGCATTTATCCAGTTCCTGTAAAAAATAGATTAAATTTAAGAGTAAAGAATCAGAAGGTTAAAAATATACTTATTGTAGATATTTCTGGGAAAATTATCAAGGAAGGTATTTCTATAAGCAATACTATTGATGTAAAAGATTTAGCAAAAGGAGGTTATTTCTTAAGAGTTAAAACAGATAAAGGAATGTTGCAAAAGCAATTCCTAAAAGAATAAGAGATCACATTGACTCTTTAAAATGGTGAACGCATAAAGAAGCAATTATAAAAAAGCCTGTAAATGGAAGTATTTACAGGCTTTTTAGGTAGTTTTTTTTTGTTAATTGAGCATTCCCCAAAGCTTATCTTTTAGCTCCTGTAAACCTTGTTGAGCAACAGAAGAAATAAAAAGAGTATCGATATCTTTAGGTAAATCCGCTTGAATTTCAGCTTTTAATTCATCATCTAGCATATCTGATTTAGAAATAGCTAACAGGCGATTTTTATCAAGTAGTTCAGGATTGTGCTTACGAAGTTCGTTTAATAATATTTGATATTCCTTATGAATATCATCGCTATCAGCAGGAATCAAGAATAGCAAGGTTGAGTTTCGTTCAATGTGGCGTAAAAAACGATGTCCTAAGCCTTTTCCTTCCGCAGCCCCTTCAATAATTCCAGGAATGTCAGCAATGACAAAGCTTTGAAAATTGCGATATTCAACGATACCTAGATTAGGTTTTAAGGTAGTAAAGGCATAGTCTGCTATTTTAGGCTTTGCAGCAGTAACAACAGATAGTAAAGTTGATTTTCCAGCATTAGGGAAACCTACTAAACCAACATCAGCAAGTAATTTTAGCTCTAATCTAAACCATCTTTCAACACCATCCATACCTGGTTGGGCATAACGAGGGGTTTGATTAGTAGAAGACTTAAAATTCCAGTTTCCAAGACCACCTTTTCCGCCCTTTAACAAAACAATTTCTTGTTTATCTTCTGTAACTTCAAATAATATTTCATCAGTATCAGCATCGCGAATAATAGTTCCTAGAGGAACAGGAATAAAGATATCTTGACCATCATGCCCAGTACTTCTACTTTTACTACCAGCGCCACCATGCTCAGCTCTAAAATGCTTTTTAAACTTTAAGTGAAATAATGTCCACATATTTTTATCTCCTCGCACAATGATATGTCCTCCACGACCACCATCTCCACCATCGGGGCCACCTTTGGTAATGTATTTTTCCCTATGCAAATGCATAGAGCCTTGTCCTCCTTTACCAGAAGAGGCATATATCTTTATATAATCGACAAAATTTCCTTCAGTCATTATTTCTAAATTATATTTTACTTAAATAAAGCAAAACGGATTATAAATAGCTATCGTTTTAAACTTTTTAATATTCTAAAAAGAGAAACTAATTTTATAGTTTGTCAAACACTTCTGCTAAACGAGTTGTAATTTCATCAATAGAACCTACTCCGTTTATGCCGTAGTAATTACCTTGATTTTCGTAGTATTCTTTTAACACTGCGGTTTTGGTGTTGTACTCATTAAAACGATTGCGAATTTTACTTTCATCTGTATCGTCAGATCTTCCACTTGTTTTCCCTCTTTCAAGTAAACGTTCAACAAGTAAATCTTCTGGAACCTCTAAAGCAACCATTCCATTTATTTGTTCTCCTTTTTCCGATAAGAATGCATCCAATGCCTCTGCTTGAGATTGCGTACGAGGAAAACCATCGAAAATGAACCCATTAGCACCTGCATTTTTATCAACTTCTTCTTTAAGCATTTTAATAGTAACTTCATCAGGTACTAAATCTCCTGCATCAATATAAGTTTTTGCTAATACGCCTAATTCTGTTTGATTTTTAATATTATATCTAAAAACATCTCCAGTAGAAATATGCAGTAAATTATATTTTTCTTTTAAAAGAGTTGCTTGTGTTCCTTTACCAGCGCCAGGAGGGCCAAATAATACAATGTTTTTCATTTTTGGTTGTGTTGTTAATTGATAAATAGCAGGATAATTACGTCCAAGACCATTATAGTCCAAGCCATATCCGACAATAAATTTGTCCTCAATACTTTTTCCAATATAATTAATTGGAAGCTCTTTTCTAAATACGTCAGGTTTGAAAAATAGAGTTGCTATTTTTAATTCTTTTACATTTTTATCTTTAAATATTTCGTAGATTTCTTGTAGGGTAGTTCCTGTATCAATAATATCTTCTAAAATAATTACGGTTCTTCCAGTTAAATCTTCATTAATTCCAACTAGTTGCTTGACCTTTTCGGAAGAAGAAGTGCCTTGATAAGAGGCAAGTTTAACAAAAGAAACCTCGCAGTTCCCTTTAAATTCACGAATAAAGTCGGCTGCAAACAAGAAAGATCCATTTAAGATCCCTACAAAAAGAGGGATTTCGTCTTTTTCCAAATCCTCTTGTACTTCAATGACGAGAGATTTAACAATCTTAGAAATGGCTTCTTTTGTAAGGAAGGGCTTGAAATATAAATCGTGTAGCTTTATGACTTTCATACTGTGCTATTAAATTACAAATATAGTGGCTTACTTTTTGAAAGCAAAAACCGTTTTGATGTTTCTTCAAAACGGTTTGTTACTTTTTTATTTTTTTGAAAGATTATTCTTTGTTTTCTTCTTTAGATGTATCAAACATAACAGGAGTTGCAACAAATAATGAAGAATATGTACCTACAATAACCCCAACAATTAATGCAAACATAAACCCTTTAATAGAATCACCTCCGAAGAAGAAAATAGCTAGCATTACTAATAAAGTGGTTAATGAAGTATTGATGGTTCTTCCTAATGTACTACTTAAAGCTTTATCAACTAAGCTTGCATCAAAAGATTTGTGATCACCTGCATACTCTCTAATTCTATCAAAAATAACCACAGTATCAT
This sequence comes from Tenacibaculum maritimum NCIMB 2154, assembly GCF_900119795.1. NCBI lineage: Bacteria > Pseudomonadati > Bacteroidota > Flavobacteriia > Flavobacteriales > Flavobacteriaceae > Tenacibaculum > Tenacibaculum maritimum. The sequence goes on along the minus strand of NZ_LT634361.1, from coordinate 2,783,468 downwards.
TCAATGAATATCCTACTACTGTTAAAATAGCAGCAATAAATGATTGCCCTATTTCCATGTCAAAAGGCATAAATTGATACAGTATAGAGAAGATTCCTAATACGATTAGCACATCATGGAAAACAGCAACAACAGCGCCAATAGAATAAGACATTTTTCTAAAACGCAATAATATGTATAAAAACACTACAATTAAAGAACCCAATACAGCCCATAAAGCAGCTTTCTTAATATCGTCAGCAATTGTAGGCTCTACTTTCATATAGCTCATAATTCCATTTCCTGCTTTTTCAAACCCAGGTTTAAAATCCTCATAAGAAGTAGCTCCTAAATAAGGTTTTAATCCTGTGAATAAAGTACTTTGAACACTTTCGTCTATCTCTTTACCTTCCTCATCTATTTTGTAAACAGTTGTTATTTTTAGTTGGTTATCAGCACCATAAGTTTTTACTTCTGGAGCAGCTCCAAAACTATCTTTTAAGGCTGAAGCAACTTCAGTGGCATTCATAGGCTGATCAAAACGAACAACATAAGATCTCCCTCCTTTAAAATCAACACCTTGCTTTAGTCCAATTGAAAAAATTGAGATTAAACCAGCTAAGATAATAGCTCCAGAGAAGATGTATGCAGCTTTACGCTTTTGTAAGAATTTAAAACTAATATTCTGAAACCAATTTTTCGAAATATTAGTATTAAAAGTAAGGTTTGCCCCTTTTAAGACAGCTCCATCTATTAATAAGCGAGTGATAAATACAGCTGTAAATAATGAGGTAGCAATACCAATCATTAACGTTAAGGCAAAACCTTTAATAGGTCCAGTTCCAAACACATATAAAATAATACCTGTTAGTAAAGTAGTAATATTTGCATCAATAATAGCAGATAAAGCTCCTTTTACACTAAAACCTTCTTCAACAGAAGTAGCTAATCCTTTACCTGAAGTCAATCCTTCTTTGATTCTTTCAAAGATGATAACATTAGCATCTACGGACATACCGATTGTTAAAATAATACCAGCAATCCCAGGCAGTGTTAATACAGAATTGAAAGAAGCTAAAATTCCAAAAATAAATAAGATATTCACTAATAAAGCAATATTGGCATACAAACCAGCTTTACCATAGTAAAGTAGCATCCATATTAAGACTAGCAAAATAGCCAAACCAAATGACCACATACTAGCATTGATAGATTCTTTTCCTAAAGAAGGACCTACTACTTCTGCTTGAATTATTCTTGCAGGAGCAGGTAACTTACCAGCTTTTAAAACAGTGGCAATATCTTGAGCTTCATTAACCGTCATTTGACCACCAGAAATTTGAGTGCTTCCTCCTGTAATAGCGCCATTCACTATAGGAGCTGTATATACATAATTATCTAAAACAACAGCAACAAATTTACCTACATTTTCGCCTGTCATTTTTGCCCATTTTTTAGTTCCAGACCCGTTCATAAGCATGCTTACAACAGGTTTGCTTAACTGATCGTATTCTTGCTTGGCATCAGCGATAACGTCACCATCAATAGTAGCTTCATCATATCTGTTTGATTTTATGGCATATAAACCTATGATTTCAGAAGTTTTATCAGCACTTGGTTGGGCTTTATAATCCCACAAAAATTTAGCGTATTTTAGATTCTTAGGTAATAAAGAACGAATCTCTTTCATCTTCAATAGCTTATTAACCATAGCAGTGTCAGACACTTTTGCCTGAGCTACTAAAGAACTCGCTTGGTTTTGGTTTTGAGCTACATTAGGATACAAATAAGTAAATAAGCTTTTTTGTTGATTTACTTTTGTAGAATCAGCAGAAGCACCTAATAGATCATCAATACTATCTGTTTTTGTAGAATCTTTAGCTTCTTCCTTAATCTCTTCTTTCTCTTTTAAGATTTCAGTAGCTTTTGCATTAGCTTGAAAGAAGAAATTTTGCACCTCAATATTTGTAAATACTTCCCAAAATTGTAATTCAGCAGTACTTTGTAATAATTTTTGAACACGCTCGATATCTTTAGCACCAGGTAACTCTACTTGAATTCTACCTGAATTACCAATACGTTGTATGCTTGGTTGAACAACTCCAAATTTATCAATACGACTACGTAAAACTTCAAAAGCGGTATTGATAGAAGAGTTAATTTCATCTTGTAGCACTTCTTTTACTTGAGCATTCGTTTTATTAAAGTCGATTTTTTCACGTAAAGCCTTGGTTCCAAAAATAGCAGGATCACTAAGTTTGATACTGTTATTACTTAAATTCTCAAATTGAGTAAAAAATAAATCTAAGTAGTTTTCTTGACTATCCTTTTGGGCTTCATCTGCTTTAGCTAAAGCTTCATTAAAAACCGCATTTTTAGAATTGTTAGATAATCCCACTAAAATATCCTTTACAGATACTTGTAAAATAGCATTAATACCCCCCTTTAAATCCAAACCAAGGTTCATTTCCTTGTTTTTGATATCATTGTAGCTGTACTTTGCAAATCCTAAATTAATAACATCTTTATTTGCTACGCTATCTAAATATTTTCTTTCTAACTTGGCAAGTTCTCTACCATTGTTTCCTGTTACATTGCTTTTAGCAAATGCTTTAGCTTCGTCTTCAACTCTATTGGCGAAAAACGTAAATGATAATTGGTACAAACTTACTAATCCAAAAAGGATAGCAAATAATTTAATAAGACCTTTGTTCTGCATTTTCAATAATTTTAATCGACTTCTTAATAAAAACGTGCAAATATAGTGTTTCAAAAAAGATTAGCCAATTGTTTTGTTATATTTATATTTGGAAGATATTTGTTTTTCAAAACTTTAGGAAATCTAGTTAAAAAATAGAAGCTTAAATGGTATCTTTACTGTTTAATATAAGAAGCTAACGATTTATTAAAATAGGTTGTTAATTAAATAATTAAGTTAAAGAACAGCAAGTAAAATGGAAGTAGTATCAAATTTATCGGATATTGAAATTGCACAAGGAAAAGAGTTAAAGCACATAAAAACCATTGCAAATAAGTTAAATATAAGCGAAAATGATTTAGAAATGTATGGAAAATACAAGGCTAAATTACCATTGTCGTTAATAGATGAAGAGAAAATAAAGCGGAATAATTTAGTCTTAGTAACTGCTTTAACACCAACTCCAGCAGGAGAAGGAAAAACGACAGTTTCAATTGGATTGACAGAAGGTTTGAACACGATAGGAAAGCAAGCAACTGTTGTTTTAAGAGAGCCTTCTTTAGGACCTGTTTTTGGTATAAAAGGAGGTGCCGCTGGAGGAGGATATAGCCAAGTGGTACCTATGGAAGATATTAATCTCCATTTTACAGGAGATTTTAATGCAGTGGAAAAAGCAAATAATTTATTATCAGCTTTGATAGATAATAATATTCAGAGCAAAACGAATAATTTAAATATTGATCCAAGAACGATTTTATGGAAGCGAGTTATTGATATGAATGATAGAGCCTTACGCCAAATTACAATAGGCTTGGGAGGAACCGCAAATGGAATCCCTAGAGAAGATGGTTTTAATATAACACCAGCCTCTGAGGTAATGGCAATACTTTGCATGGCAACAGATTTTGATAATTTAAAGGAACGTTTAGGGAATATTTTTATAGGGTTTACCTTTGATAAAAAACCTGTTTTTGCTAGAGATTTGAAAGCAGAAAATGCAATGGCTATTTTATTAAAAGATGCAATTAAACCAAATTTAGTACAAACTTTAGAGGAAAACCCAGCAATTATACATGGTGGGCCTTTTGCAAATATAGCGCAAGGAACCAATACAATTATAGCAACAAAAATGGGACTGTCATTGTCTGATTATGTTGTAACAGAAGCAGGGTTTGGAGCTGATTTAGGAGCAGAAAAGTTTTTAAATATTAAATCGGCTTATGCAGGATTGAACCCTAAGTGTGTGGTTTTAGTAGCAACAGTAAGAGCTTTACGTCATCATGGAGGTGTTGAGAAAGAAGCATACAGCATACCTAATGTTGAAGCTGTGAAGCTAGGATTTAAAAATTTAGAAAAGCATATTGAAAATATTAGAAAGTATAATATAGAACCAGTAGTTGCAATTAACTCATTTTATACAGATTCAGAAGAGGAAGTTAACTATATAAAAGAAGCGTGTAGGAATGTTGGAGTAGAAGCAGTTTTGTCTGAAGGATGGGAAAAAGGAGGTCTAGGAACGCAAGATTTAGCAAGAGCCGTATCAAACATTGTAGAACATAAAGCAACGCAATATAAGCCTCTATATGATTGGAAAAGCCCGGTAAAAGAGAAGATAGAAATCATTGCTAAGGAAATTTATGGAGCAGTAAAGGTAGAATATAGTAAAAAAGCACAATTAAACCTTAGAAGAATTGATCGATTAGGTTTTAATGATTTTGCTATCTGTATGGCAAAGACCCAAAAGTCATTTTCTGATAATGATAAATTAATAGGAAGACCAGAAGGTTTTACAGTTACAGTGAGAGAAATAGAAATAGCTGCAGGAGCGCAATTCATCATTCCTATTTTAGGTAAGATGATGCGTATGCCAGGTTTACCTTCAATACCAGCCTCTGAAGGAATGACCATTGATAATGGAGGAGTAATTTCAGGACTGTCTTAGTAGAAAAGGTGGTTTCAGAAAAAATGATAAAAAAAGCGGTCACTAAGTTTTTAAACTTAGTGACCGCTTTTTTTAGATAACTTATTAAACACCTCTTTGTTTGTTTATTTCATCTTGTAGCTGACGCCTGATTTTTTGTTCTTTCTCTAGTGATTTCTTTCTGTGTTCCTCGAACTCTTGCTCTATTTCAGCTAAGTTATTTTTAGCTTCTTTAGTCAAAGCGCTACTTTCTTTAAATTTATAAATAAAGAAGAACAATGAAATAAAAAGAATAGTTATAACTCCCCATAAAATAGTATTATAAGAGGTCTTTTTTAATTGAGTACCAAAGAGAGAGATAGTATCTTCTTTAGACAAAGAAATACTTAGACTTTTGTTTAATTCGGTTATTTTGCTATTTAAATCTTTTATCTTTTGCTGTTGATTTTTTATTTCTTGTTTCCTGCTAATAAGGTTTCTCTTTATGATAGAGATACTGTCAAGAACATTTTTTTGAAGATTTAAATAAACTTCTTTTTTTACCACTTTATAAATCTGGTAGTTGTTAGCGTTTTTGTATACTTTCTTGAATTGGTTTTCAACCGTATTAGGTAGTAATTCCGTTTGTGCTTTTTGAGCGATAGATATATTAAAAACAAATAAGCAAATAAATAAGGATACAAATCTTGGGATCATAATGTATTATAAAAAATTTTAGTAAATATAGTAGTTGTAAAAAAACCCAAACGTTAGTTTGGGTTTTTTAGTATAAGCAAGTTTATTAAACTATTTAATTTTATCTACGATAGCCTTAAAAGCTTCTGGATTGTTCATCGCTAAATCAGCTAAAACCTTACGGTTTAATTCGATATCGTTAGCTTTTACTTTACCCATAAACTGTGAGTAAGACATTCCGAACTGACGAGCTCCAGCATTGATACGCTGAATCCATAATGAACGAAAGTTTCTCTTATTATTTTTACGGTCTCTATAAGCATATGTCATTGCTTTTTCCACCGCATTTTTAGCTACTGTATAAACGTTTTTTCTACGTCCAAAGTAACCTTTTGCTTGCTTCAAGATTTTTTTTCTTCTTCTTCTTGAAGCTACTGAATTTACTGATCTTGGCATAATTCAAATTGTTTTTTGTAGTTGGCGATTTATATAAAATTATAAATACTTTATGAGCCAAACTCCATGGTTAATAATTAAATTCCCTGTAACTTTAAATTATCTTAAAGTTAATTGTTGCTTAATGTTCGCTTCATCAGATTTATGAACTAATGCAGCGTGTGTTAATGCTAGCTTACGTTTTTTAGACTTTTTTGTTAAAATGTGACTTTTAAACGCGTGCTTTCTTTTAATTTTTCCAGAACCAGTTAACTTAAAACGTTTCTTGGCACTAGACTTGGTTTTCATTTTAGGCATTTCTGTCTTTCGTTTTATCTTGCTTATAACTTTTTTATTTCGTCTTCTTAGGGGCAATAAACATAATCATACGTTTACCTTCCAATTTAGGCATTTGCTCTACCTTACCATATTCTTCGAGTTCTTGAGCTAACTTCAGTAGTAAGATTTGTCCTTGTTCCTTAAAGATAATTGAACGTCCTTTAAAAAACACGAATGCCTTAAGCTTTGCTCCATCTTGTAAAAACTTGATGGCATGCTTCTTCTTAAATTCATAATCATGCTCATCTGTTTGAGGTCCAAAACGAATTTCTTTTACAGTAACCTTAGTAGCTTTAGACTTCAAGGTTTTTTCTCGTTTCTTTTGCTCATACAAGAATTTCTTGTAATCAATAATTTTACAAACAGGAGGTACTGCTTTTGGAGATATTTCAACTAAATCTAACTCTTGTTCTCTCGCTAATTCTCTAGCTTTTGATAAAGGGTAAACGCCTACTTCGATGTTTTCCCCTACAAGACGAACTTCTTCAACATCCCTAATTTTACCATTAATTCGATGTTGGTCTTCTTTGATTACTCTTAATGGTCTTCTTGACCTTTTTCTTCTAATTGCTATGACTATAAAATTTTAATTTAACAATAATGTAATTTGATTTTACTAAATTACTGATATTTTATGAGAATTAAGTATAAAAACCTAAAACTGTTTCAATGTACTATTAATTTCTTCTTTAATTAGAGATATAAAAGCATCAATAGTAAAGGTTCCTAAGTCGCCTTCACCATGTTTCCTCACAGAAACAGTACCGTCTTGTTCCTCTTTTTCACCTACAATAACCATAAAAGGTATTTTATTTACTTCGGCATCTCTAATTTTTCTTCCCGTTTTTTCATTTCGAGAATCTACGAGGGCGCGAATTTCGGAATTTTCTAACAATTCTAAAACTTTTTCGGTATATTTTTGATATTTCTCGCTGATAGGCAGGATAGTAACCTGTTCAGGGGTTAACCAAAGAGGGAAGTTCCCTCCTGTGTGTTCTAGTAAAACAGCTATAAAACGTTCCATAGACCCAAAAGGAGCTCTGTGAATCATCACAGGTCGGTGTAATTGATTATCGGCTCCTTTATAATGTAAATCGAAGCGTTCAGGTAAGTTATAATCAACTTGAATGGTTCCTAATTGCCAACTTCTTCCTAAAGCATCTTTAACCATGAAATCTAATTTAGGCCCGTAAAAGGCCGCTTCCCCAGTTTCAATGACATAATCCAAACCTTTATCCTTAGCAGCACTTATAATTGCATTTTCAGCTTTTTCCCAATTTTCAATTGAACCAATATATTTTTCGGGATTATCAAGATCTCTTACAGATACTTGAGCTGTAAAATCTTCAAAACCTAAAGAGCCAAAAACATATAAAACCAAATCGATGACATTCTTGAATTCAGCATCCAGTTGATCAGGCGTACAGAAGATATGAGCATCGTCTTGAGTAAAACCTCTTACACGGGTAAGTCCATGAAGTTCTCCACTTTGTTCATATCTATATACGGTTCCAAATTCTGCAAAACGTTTTGGCAAGTCTTTATAAGAATATGGTTTATGGTTATATACTTCACAATGATGAGGGCAATTCATAGGTTTTAATAAAAACTCTTCCTCGTCTTTAGGAGTTGTAATTGGTTGAAAGCTATCAGCTCCATATTTAGCATAATGTCCAGAAGTTACATATAAATCCTTTTGACCGATATGTGGTGTCATTACCATTTCGTAACCTGCTTTTTTCTGAGCTTTCTTTAAGAAATCTTCTAAACGACCTCTTAAGGCAGCTCCTTTGGGTAACCATAGAGGTAATCCTGCACCTACTTTTTGAGAAAAAGTAAACAACTCTAATTCTTTACCTAATTTTCTATGATCACGTTTTTTAGCTTCTTCCAATAACTGAAGGTATTCCTTGAGCATTTTTTGCTTAGGGAAAGAAATTCCGTAAATTCTTGTTAATTGATTGTTTTTCTCATCTCCGCGCCAGTAAGCACCAGCAACATTCATAATTTTTACTGATTTTATAATTCCTGTGTTAGGAATATGTCCTCCACGGCATAAATCTGTGAAATTACTATGATCACAAAAAGTAATGTCTCCGTCAGTTAAGCTTTCAATTAACTCAACTTTATATTGATTTCCTCTTTCCTTATAATAGGAGAGAGCATCTGCTTTTGAAATTTCTCGCATTTTGAATTCAGCCTTTTCTCTAGCTAATTCTAGGAACTTTTTTTCTATTTCGGAGAAATCTTTTTCTGAAATACTGTGCTCTCCTAAGTCTAGATCATAATAAAAACCATTATCAATAGCAGGACCAATAGTTAACTTAGCGTTCGGATAAAAAGTTAATATAGTTTGAGCCAAGACATGTGCTGAAGAATGCCAAAAAGCTTTTTTACCTTCAGGATCATTGAATGTATGTA